>NZ_JACIIV010000002.1 GCF_014205635.1 Polymorphobacter multimanifer | reverse complement strand
TCAGCGATCGCTCGGCGCCGTGTCCGCTGGACCGGGTCAACCGGCAGTTCCACGCGCCAGCACCCGACATGCTGTGGGTCTCGGACTTCACCTACGTCCCGACGTGGGCCGGGTTCGTCTATGTGGCGTTCATCATCGACACATTCGCCCGTCGCATCGTTGGCTGGCGGGCATCGCGCACAGCGCATGCTGGGTTCGTCCTGGATGCGCTGGAGCAGGCGCTCCATGCACGCCAGCCAGCGCGCAGCGGCGGCCTCGTCCATCACTCCGACCGCGGCAGCCAATATCTCTCGATCCGCTACACCGAACGTCTTGCCGAGGCCGGTATCGAGCCGTCGGTCGGCAGCGTCGGCGACAGCTATGACAACGCTTTGGCCGACACGATCAACGGCCTTTACATGGCCGAGGTCATCCACCGCCGTTGTCCATGGCGATCGTTTGAAGCCGTCGAATATGCGACCCTCGAATGGGTCGACTGGTTCAATCACCGCCGGCTGCTCGAGCCCATCGGCAACATCCCGCCCGCAGAAGCAGAGGTACGCTACTATGCGACGATCAACGGAGCGGCTATCGCCGCGTGACTCAAACCAAACAGCCTCCGGCAAACCCGGCGCGGTTCATACCATCTGCGACAGATGCTTCGCTCCGGCAAATGCCGGAGCGGGGCCTTCGGTCATTTCCCTCAGGCACTGTGTCGCAACAACGGTTTTATCGGTGCACGAATGTCGGAAATTGCGGCGGGCTCTTCCGAACGCGCTTGCACAGCTGACAGCCACGCCGTGCAAGTCAGCCGGCGCACTGGAACTCCTGTTCCAGTTAATCCGGTAACCTTCAGCGGATATATGTTCCACCGTGGGCTGATCGGCCACACCTATGAACCGCAAATATTGATCCCACGGCAGGCCAACGATGTGGAAAGCGTTCAAGCGAGGCTCAACGCGACCGGATACGCGCTTCTTCCAAAACCGCCACTTGCCCGCCCGTATACCCATTTCTTGAACCGGCACCGGTTGTTCTGCTTACAAGGATAACGGAAGAGCCAGCCGATAATGGGGGTATAAAATGGGGTATTGCTCATGGATCAAACAATATTATCTGTCATTATGAGTCTGCTAAGGATTAGGTTCGAAAGACACCCCCTCCCCCACTTGCCCTCGCCACAGATCCGGCCGGGTGCAGCGCGATGCGCCTGTCCCGCATGCAATTCCCGCCCCGCATCGCCGGTCCGATTCTTTTGCGCCGGGAGGAACGCCCCCCAGCCGGATTGGTTGCTCTTTCACATGACGTGCAGCCCGCGCGTCGAAGAGGAATTGATTCATGGCAAGCAAGACCAAAGAGGTTTCCGATCAACAGCAGCCGACCCTTCACACCGGCGAGGGGGGCGAGGTCCATCAGGTGGCTGCGCCGGGCCAGGCCGTGCTCACCACCAACCATGGCATGCCGATTTCCGATGATCACAACAGCCTGCGCGCCGGTCCTCGCGGCGCGGTGCTGCTCGAAGACATGGTGCTTCGCGAGAAGATCTTCCATTTCGATCACGAGCGCATTCCCGAGCGGGTCGTCCACGCGCGTGGCCTCGCCGCCCATGGCTATTTCGAACTTACCGACTCGCTGTCGGATCTCACCACGGCTCTCGTGCTTGGCGAAGTCGGCGAAAAGACGCCGGTGTTCGTGCGTTTTTCCACCGTCGCCGGCAATCGCGGCTCGGCCGATCTGGCGCGCGATGTGCGTGGCTTTGCGGTCAAATTCTACACCAAGCAGGGCAATTGGGATCTGGTCGGCAACAACATCCCGGTGTTCTTCATCCAGGATGCAATGAAGTTTCCCGATCTTGCCCATGCCGTGAAGGAAGAGCCCGATCGCGGCTTCCCGCAGGCGCAATCGGCGCACGACACCTTCTGGGACTGGATCGCCATGACGCCCGAGGCGATGCACATGGTGATGTGGCAGATGTCGGATCGCACCATCCCGCGCTCGATGCGCATGATGCAAGGCTTCGGCGTCCACACCTTCCGGCTCGTCGATGCGGAAGGCAAGTCGACCTTCGTCAAGTTCCACTGGACTCCCAAGCTCGGCTTGCAGTCGGTGATCTGGGACGAGGCCGTGAAGATCAACGGTGCCGACCCCGATTTCCACCGACGCGATCTCTACAACGCCATCGACAACGGTGATTATCCCGAATGGGAGCTCGGCGTGCAGCTGTTCTCGGAAGAAGAGGCAGCAGGCTTCGATTTCGACCATCTCGATTCGACCAAGCTGATCCCCGAAGAGGTTGTGCCGCTCCGCGTCATCGGCCGCCTGGTGCTCGACCGCAATCCGGCCAATGTCCATGCCGAAACCGAGCAGGTGGCGTTCTGCACGCAGAACCTCGTCCCCGGAATCGATTTCTCCGATGATCCGCTGCTGCACGGCCGCAACTTCTCCTATCTGGACACGCAGCTGAGCCGCCTCGGGTCGGTCAACTTCAACCAGATCCCCATCAACGCCCCCAAATGCCCGTTCGCCAACATGCAGCGGGATGGCCATATGCAGACGTTCGTGCAGCCGCAGCGGGTGACCTACACCCCCAGCCTGCTCGATCCGAGCGGCCCACGCGAAAGCCATGACAAGGGTTTTCGGAGCTTCCCCTCGCCGATGTCCGGCGAAAAGCAGCGTGAACGCTCGCCGACCTTTGCCGATCACTACAGCCAGGCGCGGCAGTTCTTCATCAGCCAGACCGTGCCCGAGCAGGACCATATCGTGGCAGCGCTGATCTTCGAACTGTCGAAGGTCGAATCCGATCTGGTGCGCAGCACGATGCTCGGCCATCTGTACACCATCGAAGAGGAGATCGGTGAGCGGGTGGCGGCCGGCCTCGGCCATGATCTCGATATCGTGCCGGCACAGCCCGCGGTGCCCGTACGCGGGGATCTCGAGCCCGCATCCAGCCTGTCGATCCTTGCGCGCGCCCTGCCGCCGCTCAAGGGCCGCATGCTGGCGGCCCTGGTGACCGAAGGCGCCAGTGCAGCACTGGTGGGCTCGTTGTTCGACGCCGTGGCCGGAGTCGATGCCCAGCTCAAGATCGTCTGCCCCACCATCGGCGGGGTCACGCTCGACGATGGCAGCCAATTGAAGGCCGACCACCAGCTCGCTGGAGGCCCCTCGGTGCTGTTCGATGCGGTGACGGTCATCGCCACCGAAGACGGTGCGGCCATCCTGTCGGTCGAAGCTGCAGCCGTTGCCTGGGTGCATGATGCCTTCGCGCACCTGAAGGTCATCGGGTACAATGCCGATGCCGCCGCACTGCTCGATGTGGCGGGCGTCGACGAGGACGCCGGCATCGTGCTGCTCGATGGCGAGGCACAGCCCTTCATCGACGCCGCGAGCAACGGCCGCGTGTGGGAGCGTGAACAGAACGTGCGCACGGTCTTCTGATGGACTGGCCAGTCATCGGCCGGGCATGCCCGGTCGATGGCTGGCATGCCCGCCGATCGCGGCCGAGCTGTCAGCAGCGCCCGGTGGCAATGATGAACCGTTGCCCGTCCGGCGTATGCCCGACATGCGCCGACACCCCATAGGTTTCGGCAATCAACGCCGGCGTCAGAACGGCTTCCGGCGGACCATGGGCGATGATCCGCCCGCAACGCATGAGCACCACCGCATCCGCCACGCGCGCCGCCTGGTTGAGATCGTGGAGCACCACGATAACCCCGGCACCCCGCGCCGCAATGCCGCGAAGGCAATCGAGCACATCGAGCTGATGCGCCGGATCAAGGCTGGCCAGCGGCTCGTCGGCCAGCAGCCACTCCGGGCTTCCGGCCAGCACCCGCGCCAGAAGCACCCGGCCGCGCTCGCCGCCGGAAAGGCTGTTGACGACCCGGCCCGACAGCGCCGCCACATCGGTCGCTGCCATCGCCGCGGCAATCGCCGCCCGGTCGGCCTCGGTCTCCCCCCAGCGGCCGCGGTGCGGAAACCGCCCCAGCGCCACCAGCGTGCCCACATCGACATCCCAGTTCACATCGGCCGTCTGCGGCAGGAAGCCGATCCGCCTTGCAAGGTCGCGGCGTGGGATGTCGGTACGCGGCACCCCGCCCAGCAGCACCATGCCCGAATCGGGCGCGCGCAGCCCGGCGAGGCAGGCGAGCAGGCTCGATTTGCCCGCACCGTTCGGCCCCAGCACGGCGGTCACCTGCCCGGCCAAGAAACCGGCGCTCAGCCCATCGAGCACGCGCGTGCCGCCGAGCGCCAGGGTGAGGTCCTGCGCCTGCAGCGTCATGGCAGTTGCCGCCGCATCCGCAGCAGCAGCCCCAGGAAGAAGGGCCCGCCGAGCATCGACATCGCGATCCCCAGCCGCAGCTCGCTCACCGTGGGAGCCGCGCGCACCAGGCTGTCCGCCACCACGAGGAGCAGCGCCCCGCCCAGCGCCGAGGGGAGCAGGACCGACGAAGGCCGGTGGCCGGTGAACGGGCGCACCAGATGCGGCACCACCAGCCCGACAAAGCCGATGATCCCCGCCGACGCCACCGACGCCCCAACACACAGGCCGACGCCGACCACGATCATTACCTGCAGCCGCAGCGGATCGACCCCCATCGACCGTGCCGCCGGCTCCCCCAGCGTCAGCGCATCGAGCGACCGGCCGGTAAAGGCGAGCACCGCCGCGCCGATGGCGATCAGCACGGCGGCCAGCCGCACATCATCCCAGCTGCGGTCGGTCAGCGCCCCCATCAGCCAGGTGATGATCTGCGACGTGGCGAAGGGCGTCGGCGCCAGGCTGATCGCCAAAGCGGTCATCGAGCCGGCAATGCTGGAGAGGATCACGCCACCAAGCGTGAACACCAGCAGGCTTCCCGAGCGCCCCACGAGCAGCGCCAGCAGCGCCATCGAAATACCGGCGCCGGCAAGGGCGAAGGTCGGCAGCATCCAGGCCGCCGCTGCATAGCCGAAGAACAGCGAGATCACCGCCCCCAGCGCCGCTCCGGCGGACACGCCGAACAAGCCGGGGTCGGCGAGCGGATTGCGCAGATAACCCTGCATCGCCGCCCCCGAAAGGCCAAGGGCACCCCCCACCAGCGCCGCGAGCACTGTGCGCGGCATTCGCAGCTCGGCAATGATCAGCCAGCGCGGGTCGTCGTCGGTCCAGGCCGACAGCGGCACCCAGACCTTGCCCGCAAGCAGGGACAGCAGCATGGCCGCAACAAGGGCTGCCAGCAGCAGCAGGATCCGGGCGCGGCTCATCGCTGCCGGGCGAGCTGCCGCCGCGCGGCGGCGAGCGTGGTCATCGCATCGATGATCGTCAGGCCGGCGCATTGCAGCAGCCGCTCGGGGAAGCGATGGACGGCCATGTCGCGCGCCAGTCGCTTCACCGCCGGATGGCCAAGCATCCGGTCCTCGCCGCGCAAGGCGCCCACCGAAAAAAGCACCGCCGGTGGCCGCGCGACGAGATGCTCGAGCGGCAGCACATCCCAGTCCTTCAGGCCATAATCGCGGCTGAGGTTATGGAAGCCGGCTGTGCGCAACAGCTCGCTCGCCAACGTGTTCTCGCCCGGCACGAGCCCGCCGCCCTGCCAGATGAGCGCCGGCACCGCTGGTCCTGCAGTCCGCGCGCCGCGCAATGCTGCATCGATCCGCGCATTCAGCCGCTCCCCCCGGTCGGCATGGCCGACAGCGCCGGCGATTTCCATGATCTGGCGCTGGCTCTCGGCAACGCTCGCCGGTACCCCCGGCTGGAGCAGCCTCACCCCCATCCGCCTCAATGCCGCCACGGTGGACGGGGCGACATGCGGGCTGGCAATCACCAGATCGGGTGCCAGCGCCACAACCTCCTCGGCGGTGCCCGACGTGGCGACGAACCGCGCCGCTTGCGCCGGCGTGATCGAGCTGGCGCGCGGATCGCTGGAATAATGGCTGATTCCGGCAATCTGCGAAGGGTCGGCGACATGCATCAGGATCGCATCGACACAGGGGTTGATCGACACGACCCGCACCGGCGCCGCGCCGAGAGCTGGCGGCGCCGGGGCAAGCGCCAGCAGCGCTGCCCCGGCGAGCCGGTAGAGGTGCTCCGCCTTCAAAGCCGCATCCGCACGCCGGCATAGCCGGCGCGGCCCGGCTGCCCATAGAGCAGCACGGTTTCGTACCGCTCGTTGAACAGGTTCTCGATCCGGCCATAGATTTCGATGCCGCGCCCGATTGGAAAGGCCGCCCGCAGATCGGCAAGCACATAGCCTTCGAGCCGTGTGGTGTTGGCGGCATTGTCGAACGTGCGGCCGACATGGGTGAGCGTGGCGCCGGTCTCCAGCCCGAACGGCCAGCGATAATCGATGAGAGCGCTGACGCTGTCCTGCGGGCGCCGAAGCAGCTGCTTGCCGAAGCTGGCATTGCCCGGGGAGCGGTTGGTGGCATCGGTATAGGTATAGTTGGCTTGGACCCGCAGCGCCTCCACCGGGCGCAGCCCCAGCGCGATCTCCACCCCCTCGGCGCGTGCCGCTGCCACATTGTCATAGGTGCCGAACGGGCGGTCGATGCAGATGCCCGCAGGCGGTTGCGGGCACGAAACGAAGACGATCAGGTCGCTGGTGTTGCGCTTGAAGTAGGTAATGCTCGCGTCCAGCGTGTCATCGAGCGCGCTCTGGGCTACGCCGGCATCCCAGCCTCTCGAGCGTTCCGGCCGCAGCTGCTGGTTGCCGAAATCGCTCTGCAGCTGGAACAGCGATGGCGCCTTGAAGCCTTCGGCATAGCTGGCGCGCAGCGTCGTGCCGGTGGCCGCGAGCGTATAGACACCGCTGCCGCCGAAGGTGGTGGCGCCACCAAAGCGATCATGCTCGTCATGGCGCAGCCCGCCCGTCAGCGTCAGCCCGTTCAGCGGGGTCGCCACGAGCTGGCCATAGATGCTGTCGAGCCGCGCGCGGCCGATGGTCGGCGCACCGCCGCTCGTCGTCCTGAAGCGCGAGGTCTCGCGCTCCAGCCCCGCCGTTGCCTGCCAGCCGTCGCTGATGTCGAAGACGCCCTGATACTCGAAGCGCTCGTTGCGCCCGACACTGGCGAAGGTCTCGATGTCCCGGTCGAAGTTGCGGCGGCGGGTGTCGGTATAGGCAAACCCCAGCCGGTTGCGGAAGCGGCCATCGAGAAACGCTGCATTGATCCCGGTATAGGCCACGATCTCGCGGGTCGTGGACGTGTCGAGCGTGTCCGCAAACGCGAAGTTCGGCGGGGGAAAGCCGTCGCTGCCGACATCGCCGCGCGAAAGCCAGCCGCGCGCGTCGATGGAAATACTGTCGGACAAGGCGAGGTTGAAATTGGCATTGGCGCCGTAATTCTCATAGCCGTCGCGCTCGGTGCCGCCGCGCGCCTCGGAAAAGGCGGAGATGCCCTGGGTGCGGAAATAGCCGGCGCCCGCACTTGCCGACAACGGCCCCGCTCGCCCCGAAACATTGGCAACGAGCTGCCCCGTGTCCCGATAGCCATATTCGCCGCGCGCATTCAAGGCGAGCGCATCGGTCGGCTGGCGGGTGATCATGTTGATGACCCCGCCGATCGCCTGGCTGCCCCAGAGCACCGATTGCGAGCCGCGCAGCACCTCGATGCGGTCGATATTGCCCACCAGCAGATTGCCGAAGTTGAAGCCGCCGCCTGGGGACGCCGGATCGTTGAGCTTCACGCCATCGATCAGCGTCACCGTCTGGTCGCTGTCCGCCCCGCGGATGAACACCGATGCGGTGGTGCCGATGCCGCCGTTGCGGGCGATCGCCACGCCAGGCAGCGTGCGCAGGATATCGGCGACATTGGCCGTCTGGCGGCGCGCGATCTCGGCCGAATCAACGATGCTGATCGTCTGGCCGACGCGCGACAGCGGCTGCGGGGTGCGGTTGGCGGTGACGACGATGGTGTCGGGCGCGTCGAGCGCCAGTGCCGGTGCGGCGAGGGTGGCGAGCAGAACAAAAGTCAAAGTATAGCGCATGGAACCTCCTGTCGGGACAAGCGGAGGCGAGCGCGCGTTCGGGGCCAGGCCGGAGCACGGTCTTGCAGACAGCGAAACGGAACATGCCCTTCACTTGACGCCACCTCCTTCGATGTCGTCACGCGAGGGGAACCCCTCGATCATCCCGAACACCCCGTCAGGACAAAGGACCGACCGCGACAGGCAGGTCTCCTGGCTCCCGGGTCATCGCGTCCGCTCCGCCTTCCCAGCAGCTTGCGCTGCCAGTGGCATGTGGAGCGACCGCTCGCCGGTCACAGTTGCGGGCACAGCCCCGGTCTACAGGCGGTCAGCCTGCTTCCGGGTTCCCTGTTAGTCCCATCTCTGGGAACCTGTCGCAAAGCCCCGCTATGCCGATGCGGGGGAAAGGGCAAGCATTTCAGGCCGCAGAAAAATATCTTTCGCAGTCGATCGCCGTCAGAAGAACGCCTGGATCCCCGTCTGCGCGCGCCCGAGGATGAGCGCATGCACATCATGCGTGCCCTCATAGGTGTTCACCGCCTCGAGGTTCATCGCGTGGCGGATGACATGATATTCATCCGACACGCCGTTGCCGCCGTGCATGTCGCGTGCCTCGCGGGCAATCGCCAGCGCCTTGCCGCAATTGTTGCGCTTCAGGATCGAGATGGCCTCGGGCGCCAGCTTGTGCGCGTCCATCAGCCGCCCCGCCTGCAGCGCCAGCACCAGCCCCAGCGTGATCTCGGTCTGCATGTCCGCCAGCTTCTTCTGCACGAGCTGCGTTGCCGCCAGCGGCCGCCCGAACTGCTTGCGGTCGAGCGTGTACTGCCGGGCTGCATGCCAGCAGAACTCCGCCGCCCCCATCGCCCCCCAGCCGATGCCGTAGCGCGCATTGTTGAGGCACCCGAACGGACCCTTCAGCCCCTCCACGCCCGGCAGCAGCCGCTCGGCCGGCAGATGCACATCGGCGAGCACGATCTCGCCGGTGATGCCGGCCCGCAGCGCGAACTTGCCTTCGATCTTGGGCGTGGAAAAGCCGATGTCGCCGCGCTCGACCAGAAAGCCGCGGATCTTCTCGTCATCGCACTTGGCCCAGACCACTGCCACATCGGCGATCGGCGAATTGGTGATCCACATCTTCGCCCCCGACAGCGTATAGCCCCCGGCCACGGCGCGCGCGCGGGTCTTCATGCCGCCGGGGTCCGAGCCGGCGTCGGGCTCGGTGAGGCCGAAGCAGCCGACGACCTCGCCGCTGGCCAACCCCGGCAGCCACTTCTGCCGCTGCGCCTCGGAGCCATAGGCATGAATGGGATACATCACGAGGCTCGACTGCACGCTCATCGCCGAGCGATAGGCGCTGTCCACCCGCTCGATCTCGCGCGCGATCAGGCCGTAGCTCACGTACGACGCACCCGCGCAGCCATAGCCATCGATCGTCGGCCCGAGCAGCCCGGCCGCGCCGAACTTGCGGATCAGCTGCGGATCGGTGTCCTCATGCCGGTTCGCCAGCTTCACCGCCGGCATAAGATGCTGGTCGGCAAAGGCGCGCGCGGTATCGCGGATCATCCGCTCCTCCTCGCCGAGGCTTTGTTCGAGCAGCATCGGGTCCTGCCAATCGAAGCGCGGCCATTCGGGGGCGGTCTCGGCGGCGGCAATCGGCGCGTGGATGTTCATGGGATCTCTCCAGCTTCAAGCCGGCACAGGATAGGCCTTGCCGCCGCGTCCGTCACCCTTTGCAAAGTGCAAGGATTGCCGCACGCACTGCCGCAGGCGCTTGCAGCGGCAGGAAATGCCCGGTCCCCGGCAGCCGCTCGGCGCGCTCGCACAGCGGATGCCCGGCAAATGCGGCAAAGTCCTCCTCGGGCACCGTCGATCCCGTCTCCCCGGCGAGCAGCACGAACGGCCGCGCCAGCGCACCAAGCAAATCCTCGACATCGAGCCGCACCCCCTCGAAGCACAAGGCCTCGGCCTCGGGCAGGCACGCCAGCCGCACGCCACCCTTCACCTCGCGAAACCCGCCCTGCACATAGGCCTGCAGGTCTTCGTCCGAAAACTGCCGGAACACACCGCGACCGACATAACTCGCCATTGCCTCCTCGCGGCTGGCGAAATCGGCCCGTCGCCGCCGCGACTGATCCGCCAGCGGATTTTGCGGCATCTCCCCCTTCGCCCGCATTTCGCGTGCCAGCGCAAACGGAATGAACGGCGGGTCGAGCATCACCAGCCCTGCCACACGGTACGGCGCCGTCACTGCCGCGATCAGCGCGCAGGTGGCACCCAGGCTGTGCCCCACCAGCCACCACGGCCGGTCCTTCTGGATATAGTCCATCAGCGCCAGCGTCTCGCCGGCCAGCTGGTCCCACGCCATCGCCTCCGGCCCTTCGGCGGCGCGGCGGTTTTCGCCATGGCCGCGCGCATCGCTCGCCATGATGTTGAAGTGCTTTGCCAGCGGGTCCAGCAGCGCCGCATAGAGCTGCGCGTGCATGCCGGTGGCATGGCCGAAGTGCAGCCAGGGCGCATCCGTCCCCGCACTGTCCCACACCAGCGCCGACCCTTGCCCGATCCTCACCCGTCGCATCTCAACCTCCCGTCACCCGCCGCAGGATCGGTGCCAGCCGCGCGACCAGCGCCGCATCGCGAACCGCCGGATCGGTTATCAGCGCCACATCGAGCACGGTATCGATCGGGGACGCCGCACGCACCCCCGGAAGCGCCTGCACAAGCCCGGCCACCATCGTCCGCGCCGCATCGGCATTGGCCGCCATCACCCGCAGGATCGACGCGATATCCACGTCATCGGCCTCTCGCCAACTGTCATAGTCGGTCACCATCGCCACCAGCGCATAGGGCAGCTCGGCCTCGCGCGCCAACCGCGCCTCGGGCATCGCCGTCATGCCGATCACCTGCGCGCCCCATTGCCGGTAGAGCCGGCTTTCGGCGCGCGTCGAGAACTGCGGCCCCTCCATCGCCAGATAGGTCGCAGCGTCATGCACTCGCACGCCCGCCGCCCGGGCCGCTGCAGCCGCCATTGCGCTCAGCCGCGGGCACACCGGGTCTGCCAGCGGCACATGCGCCACCAGCCCGGGGCCGAAGAAGCTGCCCGGCCGCCCCCTGGTGCGGTCGATGAACTGGTCGACCACCACGAAATCCCCCGGCGCCATGTCGGCATCGAGCGACCCCACCGCCGACACCGACAGCAGATCGGTGCAGCCGAGAATCTTCAGCGCCATGATGTTGGCGCGCGCATTGAGATCGCCCGGCGGCACCCGGTGTCCCCTGCCATGACGCGGCAGGAACGCCAGCGGCACTCCGTGCAGGGTGCCCGTCAGCACTGCGTCCGAAGGCGCGCCGAACGGCGTCTCCACCGTCACCCATTCGGCCCCTTCGAGGCCCGGCAGCGCATAAAGCCCCGAGCCGCCGATGATTCCCAATTTCCAGTTCATTCCGCGCTCCGCCCGCCCATGTTGCAACGCCCAAGCAACTGCGGCAAAATGCCGATCATGACCAGCCACCCCGACCAGACAGCAGTCATCACCGGCGCATCATCGGGGGTCGGGTTATGGGCCGCCAAGGCGCTGGCAGACCGCGGCTGGCACATCGTCATGGCGTGCCGCGATCTGGCCAAGGCCCACGCCGCCGCGGCCGCCACCGGCATCGCTGCCGATCGTCACAGCGTGCTTCACCTCGATCTGGCGGACCTGGACAGCGTGGAGGCCTTTGTCACCGCGTTGCGCAAACTCGGGCGCCCCCTCGATGCGCTGGTGCTCAATGCCGCCGTCTACATGCCGCGCCTCGAAGCGCCGATGCGCTCGGCACAGGGGTATGAACTCGCCGTCGCCACCAACTATCTCGGCCACTTTCTCCTCGCCAACCGGCTGCTGCCCGATCTGCATGCCACCGTCGGCCGCGGCACCGGCCGCCTCGTCACGCTCGGCACCGTCACCGCCAATTCGGAGGAGTTCGGCGGCAAGATCCCCATCCCTGCGCCTGCGGACCTCGGCGAGCTTGCCGGCTTCGAGTCCGGCTTCAAGCCGCCGGTGGCGATGATCGACGGCAAGCCCTTCAAGCCCGGCAAGGCCTACAAGGACAGCAAGCTGGCGCTGATGATGATGAGCCGCGAGCTCCACGGCCGCTTCCACGCCGCCACCGGCATCGTCTTCTGCACCCTTTATCCCGGCTGCGTCGCCGAAACACCGCTGTTCCGCCACGCGCCGCCCGCCTTCCAGCGCATCTTCCCCTGGTTCCAGAAGAACATCACCAAGGGCTATGTCAGCCAGCCGCTCTCGGGGGACCGTGTGGCGCAGGTGGTGGCCGATCCCGGCTTCACCCGCTCGGGCGTCCACTGGAGCTGGGGCAACCGCCAGAAGCCCGGTGCGCAGCCGTTCGCGCAGCCGCTGTCGGCAAAGGCCGAGAACGCCCGGCGCTCGGCGCGGCTGTGGGATCTGAGCGCCGGGCTTGTGGGGCTTCCGGCGCTGGCACTGGTCGAAGCGGCCTGAGCTAAACGTCCAGATTGGCGACGTTCAGCGCATTGTCCTGGATGAACGCGCGCCGCGGCTCCACAACATCGCCCATCAGCTTGGAGAAGATGTCGTCGGCAAGGTCGGCCTCGTCCGCCGTCACGCGCAGCAGCGTGCGCGCGGCGGGGTCGAGCGTCGTTTCCCACAATTGCTCGGCGTTCATCTCGCCCAGCCCCTTGTAGCGCTGCACCGAAAGCCCCTTGCGCCCGGCATCGAGCACCGATTGCAGCAGTTCGGACGGCCGCGAGATGCGCGCTCCGCCGAGCTTGGCGAAGCCGGTGTAGGTGCCGCCTTCTTGTGCCGCCAGCGCGTGCAGGCGCGGCGCTTCGGGCGAGTGGATGAAGCCGGCGTCGATGACATGATGATCGGAAACGCCGCGCCAATCGCGGCGCACATGATAGCCGCCCTCGGCACCCGGCTCGGCACTCCACAGCCCGCCTTCGCCATCACCCTCGGTCAGCCAGGCGCCGGTCGCGGTGGCTGCGGCGCGGGCCGTCTCGGCGCTCATGCCCGGAGCCAGCGCGCCATTGAGCGCCAGCGCCTCGATGACGATTGCCGGGTAGCGGCGTGGCACATAGTCCATCAGCGCGCGGAAGCGGCGGGCATGGTCCACGAGTGCGCGCAGATCTTCGCCGCCGCGCGGGCCGGCGGCGGTTTCCAGCATCAGCCCGGAAAGCCCGGCATCGACCAGATAATCCTCCAGTGCGGCATTGTCCTTGAGGTAAACTTCCGAGCGGCCGCGCGCCACCTTGTAGAGCGGCGGCTGGGCGATGAAGAGGTGCCCGCCGCGGATCAGCTCGGGCATCTGCCGGTAGAAGAAGGTCAGCAGCAGCGTGCGGATATGCGCACCATCCACGTCCGCGTCGGTCATGATGACGATCTTGTGGTAGCGCAGCTTTTCGAGCTTGAACTCGTCGCGGCCAATACCGGTGCCGAGCGCCTGGATCATCGTGCCGATCTCGCGGCTGGAGAGCATCCGGTCGAAGCGTGCGCGCTCGACGTTGAGGATCTTGCCCCGCAGCGGCAGGATCGCCTGGAACTGCCGGTTGCGCCCCTGCTTGGCCGAGCCGCCGGCGGAATCACCCTCGACGAGGAACAGCTCGGACTTGACCGGATCGCGCTCCTGGCAATCGGCGAGCTTGCCGGGAAGCGAGGCGATGTCGAGCGCGCCCTTGCGCCGCGTCAGGTCGCGCGCCTTCTTGGCGGCCTCGCGCGCTGCTGCGGCATCGATGATCTTGCTCACGATCGCGCGCGCCGAGGGCGGATTTTCCTGCAGCCAGATCTCCAGTCGCTCGGCGATCAGGCTTTCCAGCGGCTGCCGCACTTCGCTCGATACCAGCTTGTCCTTGGTCTGCGACGAGAACTTCGGGTCGGGCAGCTTCACCGAGACGATGCCGGTCAGCCCCTCGCGCATGTCGTCGCCGGTCAGGCTCACCTTCTCCTTCTTCAGCAGGCCGGAGCTTTCGGCATAATTGTTGAGGGTGCGGGTGAGGGCGGCGCGGAATGCTGCCAGATGCGTGCCGCCGTCGCGCTGCGGGATGTTGTTGGTGAAGCACAGCACATTCTCATGGTAGCTGTCGTTCCACTGCAACGCGACTTCGATGCCGATGTCCCCGGCGCGCCCGGTGATCGCCACCGGGGCGGGAAACAGTGCAGTCTTCGAACGATCGAGATACTGGACGAAGGCGCCGATGCCGCCCTCGTAATAGAGCTCGACCTGCGTGGGCTCGGCGTGGCGGGCGTCGTTGAGGAAGAGCCGCACGCCCGAATTGAGGAAGGCGAGCTCGCGGAAGCGGTGCTCGAGCCGTGCAAAGTCGAACTCGATGATCTTGAAGGTGGCAGGCGAGGGCAGGAAGGTGACGCGCGTCCCGCGCCGGCCCTCGGCATTGCCGGTGCGCTTCAACGGCGCCTCGGCCTCGCCGTGGCGGAAGCGCATCCAATGCTCCGCACCATCGCGCCAGATCGTCAGCTCGAGCCATTCGGACAGCGCGTTGACGACGCTCACCCCCACGCCGTGCAGCCCGCCCGAAACCTTGTAGGCGTTCTCGTCGGAGTTGTTGAACTTTCCGCCGGCGTGCAGCTGCGTCATGATCACTTCGGCGGCCGACACGCCCTCTTCCGAATGGATCCCCGTGGGGATGCCGCGGCCGTTGTCGGTGACGCTCACCGAGCCATCGGGGTTGAGCGTGATGTCGATGCGGTCGCAATAGCCGGCGAGCGATTCATCGATTGCATTGTCCGACACTTCGAACACCATGTGGTGAAGCCCCGAGCCGTCATCGGTATCGCCGATGTACATGCCCGGGCGCTTGCGCACCGCCTCCAGGCCGCGAAGCACCTGGATCGAATCGGCACCATATTCGTTGTCGGGATTGCTGCTGTCGTCGCTCATCCCACCCCTATAGAGGGGGGAACCGCAATGTTACAGAAGGAAGTGGTGATTCAGCCTTCCAGCGAGGCCCAATCGCGCGTTACCAGCCGTTCCTCGATCGCAGTGCGGGTCTCCAGCTTGCCGGCGCGGATCCAGTGCCATGTGCGGCAACGGCTCTGGCCGTCGTCGCTGATCTGGATCATCTCGTAGAGATACAGCTCCGGGTCCCCGGTGCGCTGCCAGTAGAGCATCACCGTTCGGGCATGTTCGTCGAACCCCACTTCGGCGGCATAGCCCTGGATCAGCTCATTGTCCCACCACACCCGCTTGTCATGGTAGCGCGCCGGAAAATCCCGGATGTCGGTGCGGCCATCGGCCCAGGTGTAGTGGTTGGTCTGGTGGTATGGAAATTCGGCATCGTCCTTGAAGCGGCAGAACAGCCGGCTGGCATGCTCGTCCACCACCAACCCTTCCGAATTGTAATATTTGTAAGTGCCTTCCCACACACCTTCATGGCGCGCCAGCAGCGGCATGTCTTCCTTGATCCCCATCGTCAGTCCTCCAGTGCTTGTGAAATGGCGTTGGCGCCGCGGCTGCGCAGCGAGGCGAGCGCGCGGCGGTGCAGGCGGGCCGGGTCGAGCGCGCCGGCCGGAATGGTGCGGGCCGTAGCGGCACCCGGCGCATCCCATGGGTCGAACGCAGCTTCGGCGCGGGCATGGCTCCAGGCGCGGGTAAGATGGCTGCCGAAGCGATCGGGGGTCAGGTCGGGCAGCCGCGGCCAGGGGCCCGGGATGATCGGGTCGGGCGTCACGCGCAGCTGTTCGGCGAGCCGGGCGGCGAGCATGCTGCTGGCGCCATCGCCGGTGATACGCGTGATCGCGGCTGTTGCCAGCGGCTCCAGCCCCTCCGCCAGCAGCGCCAAGATCAACTCGGGATCGGTCGCCTCAGGAACGCTCAGCCCATGGCCGGGCAGATCGAGCGTCAACTGGCCCCGCACATGCGCAAACTCAGCCGCCGAGCCGGGCGCATGGAGGTGGACATGCCCCGCACCCCGGTCCCCCAGCCAGTGCAGCTGGTTCATTGTATAGCCTTCGTCATCAGGCGCGCGCGGCAGTGGAAAGCCGGGTTCGGCGCGCGCCTGCAGCCACGCCAGGGCTGCTGCTTCGGTACCGGCGGGCGAACTGTGCTTCTCCGCCGCCCAGCCCGGCGGCAGGTCCCCCAGCCTGTCGATATGCGCCTGCAGCGGATCGCCGTCATAACCCGAGATGAGGACGGGGGGCGTGGGGTCGCCGGGTGCGGGCAGATCACGCGGGGCCTGCAGCATGGCGCCATAACCGAGCGCATAGCTGGGGCCGGCAGCGAGAACGTCCATCACCATCGCATGGTTATGGCCGACATCGTCGTGCGCGCGTGGCAGCCGGTGCGCATCATCGGCGGCATACCAGGGGAAGAACCAGCTCTGCTCGCGGATGCGGCTCCACGTCCAGGTCAGATGCTCGCCATAGGGCATCAACGTGTAGGGCGGAGTGTAGCGTGCGGCAAAGTCGGCGCGCTCGGCATCGGTCCAAACCGCATAGCCTTCGGCGGCGATGGCGGAGAAGCGCTGCGGTGCGCGCTGGGCAGCGGTGATGAGGGTAATGGCGCCGGAGTGGAAGCCATAGGCGGCGGCGCGCGGCAGCCCCACCGCATCCATGAAGGCGAATACGGCATCGGCATAAGCGTTCACATCGGGTGCCGCATGCGGGAGCGGCGCTGATTCGCCGAAGCCCGGCGTGTCGGGGGCAAGGCAAGTGAAGTGCGGCGCCCAACGCTCGAGCAGCGGCTCATATTCGGCCGAGGAGCGCGGCGACTGGTGGATGAGGAGCAACGGCCGCCCACTTCCGGCGCGGCGATAATGCACCCGCCGGCGGCTGCCATCGGGGTCGGTCACGTCGATGAAGTGGCGGGTGATGATCATGCCGTCATTTCAATCAGCTCGATAAGCTCACCCGCCGGTCCTCGCACGGTTGCCGCGCGGCGTCCTTGATACAGATCATTGTCGATGCGCACCGCCGGCCCCAGCCAATGCGGTGCCGTCGCCTCGAAGCGATCGGTGATGAAGCTCACCATCGCATTGCCCGGCGGCAGTTCGCCCGGCGTGGTGGCGCGCGGCGTGGCGGCGGCGGGGTATTGGTCGATCTCGCACGCCGGCATGCGGCCAGTGCAGGTCATCGTCATCGCCGTGACCGTATCGGAGGGCATGCCGAAGCTGTTGTTGATGACGCTGTAGGGGATCGTCCACGTCTCGCCCTCGCCGAAGCCCAGCACATCGCGGTGGAACGCCAGCGTCGCCTCCCGGTCGGCCGCAGCAAGCACCGCGATGAACATCTGGTCCATGGTGGCGCGTGTGCGCGGCAGGTCGAGCCCGGTCATCCGCGATTGCAGCACCTGGTTGAGATACAGCACCTCGCCTGCCCGCCCGGTCACCTGAAAGGGGATGAAATTGTCGAACCCCGGCACCCGCTTCGGCGGCCCGATGACGGTGAACCCGGAGCCTGATGGTGATGTGTGGGGCATCCGCGCGAACAGCGCCTCGCAGTCCATGACCGTATGCTCGTAAGCGGCCCAGCCGAAGCTCCGCAACGGGCGATGCCCCGCCACGGCGCTGCCCTCGACCAGCCGGGTAAGGTACGGCGTCCCGTTCTCGGCACGCAGCAGCCGGCATGCCCGCCCGGCCATCGCCGGCGCCCCCCAGCTCGCCGCCAACGCCCCCGACACCGGCCGGTCATCGACCAGCGCCAGCCCGAGAATGTCCCGATAGTCCGCTTCGCTCGCCGCCAGATCGGGGCAGAGAATGGTGCCGGCGCAGATGCGGCCCGGTGACTCGAAAGCGAGTGTATCGAACGGTTCGTTCATCCGCGCACTTTGTCCGGACAACTTTGCCGGCACAAGCGCTTTCGGCGCAGCGCTATTTGCGCTCCGGCACCAGGAAGCGCCCCGACACCCGACCCTGGGTGTTCCCGGCCGATCGTGCATCGAAGCTGATGGCACCGCTCGCAAGATTGAGCACCAGCCGCTGGCCGTTGAGCACCGACCCCTGGCGGTCGAGCACCACATTGCCGATCATCGTCACCAGCCGCGCCGGCACATCATAAAGCGCCGTGGTGGAGGTCACCGTCTCCGAAGGGCTGACGAGCTTCACCCGGCCGCGGGCCTCCAGCCGGTTCATCGTCGGACTGTCCCCCGCGCGCGTGTAGAGCACGGTCACCTGGTCCGAGGTCAGTGTCATCCGCCCCTGCCGGATCTCCACCGAGCCTTGCAGCACCGCCTGGTTGATGGTGTCGCGCACCTCGATCCGGTCCGCATCGAAATCGATGGGCGCACTGGTGTCGAGCCCGCCCAACGCCGATCGGGCAGGCGCCTGCGCCGCGGCGGGCATGGCAGTAAGAAGCAGCAACAGGGGCAGAAGAACACGCATCATCATCCGGCTCTGCCTCGGCCGCCATTGATGCGCAAGTGTGCGCGGCCTTCCAGCACCAGCACCCGCCCCTCGACATCGGCCGAAAGCCGGTCCGCACGGAAGTCCCCGATCGGAAGCTTGCCCGTCACCGCCTCGCGGGACGCCAGGCTGCGCTCGTTCAGATCGACGTCCACCGTGCCCGTTTCCACCGTATAGCCGGCCTGCGAATCGAGGCTGATCGGCCCGCTCATCCGCAGCTTGTTCGTCTCGAGGAAATAGGTGCCGGAAGGGGCGGTCACCAGCGTCAGCCCGTCGTCGCCTTCCAGCCGCGCCGCCAGCCGGCTCATGTCGACTTCCGGAACGGCGCTCGATTTCTGCACCGCGCGCTCCGCCTCGATCAGAAAGGCTTCGCCCCGCTCGGTTTCGCCGCGGTAGCTTGCGCGCACCACCCGCAGCCGCTCGGGCGCCATTTCCACCCGGTCCTTGGCGAGCAGGAAGCTGAATTCCTGCACCGAGGAGAGCGGCACGACGATGATCGCCGCCAGCAGCAGCGTGGCAAGCGTCGGCAGCAGCCATTTCAGCACCCCCATCACCCGCTCATGGCGGCTGCCGGGAAGCGCCCGGCGCTGGCGCGGTGTCAGCGCCATCTGGGGAGCGGCCGATGCCATGATCACATATGGGCGAAGATGTCGTTTTCCGCCCATCCCGCCAGGTCGAGCCGGGCGCGGGTGGGGAGAAAATCGAAGCAGGACTGCGCCATCGCGGTGCGCCCCTCGCGCGCCAGCCGCTCGGCCAGGATCACATGCGCGCGGTGAAGGTAGCGCACGTCCGACGCGGCATAGTCCTTCTGCGCATCACTCAACACGGCAGCGCCCCAGTCAGAAGACTGCTGCTGCTTGCTCACTTCCACGCCGAGCAGCTCGCGCAGCAGGTCCTTCAGGCCGTGGCGATCGGTATAGGTGCGGATCAGCTTGGACGCGATCTTGGTGCAGAACACCGGCCCCGCCTCGATGCCCAGATAATGCTCGAGCACCGCCAGGTCGAAGCGCGCGAAATGATAGAGCTTCAGCCGCGCCGGGTCGGCCAGAACCGCCTTGAGATTGGGCGCTGCATAGTTGCCGGCAAGGCGCACCAGATGCTCGTCGCCCTGCCCATCGGCCAGCTGCACGAGGCACAGCCGGTCACGGTACGGGTGAAGACCCATGGTTTCGGTGTCGACCGCGATGGGGCCGGGGGCAAAGACGTCGCCGGGCAGATCGCCCTCGTGCAGGAAAATGGCCATCCGCCGCGCCTAGCAGGCACTGGCGGCAAAGTCACCATCATCACCGGAATGACACTCCGGCAACCATGATTCGGGCGCATTTGCCGCCTTTTTGCCGCAATTCGGATCAAGTCGTCGCGCCGATTGCCCGGCTCGACCGGCCATTTATTCAAGGTTCAGGCAGTGGACGCATCGACAGGATATGGTGTTTTCAAGTCTGGCGAACAATTCGTCGGACGACTTGTTTTATTAAGGAGTTCCACCATGAAGATTCTCATGATTTCGACCGTTCTGGCCCTTGGCGCCGCCCCTGCGATGGCGCAGCAGGTTCCGCCGACAACCGACACGATGACGCCGGGCGCCACTGCGCCGATGAACGACGTGCCGACCACTGCTCCGGCGCCGCAGGCAACCCCGAGTGCAGGTGGCTGGACCAACGACACGGCCGTTGCGAACCGCGCGGACAGTGACGCGAACAAGGCCGAGAAGCGTGCCGACAAGGCCGAAAAGCGCGCCGACAAGGCTCGTGAAACGGCAGAGCGCGCCGAAGACTCGGTCCGCCGCTGATCTTGCGACGATCGGCATGAGTGCCGGTTGAAAATCGGGCCGGTGGTGTCGAAACCACCGGCCCGCTTTGCGTCAAGTCGGCAGCCGGCTATTGTTGCGTCCGGCATGAACGATGCGCTGTTCGATATCGATGCAATCGAAGCTCTGCTTCGGGACGCAGCCCTGCGCAATGCGCCACTCACCTATGCGGAAGCCCTGGCTGCCCTTGGCCACCCCTTCAGCCGACCGCACATGCGAGCCTTGTGCAAGGCGATCGATCACGTCGATGCGCGCGCCGCTGCCGCCGGCGAACCGGAACTGGCCGTGCTGGTGGTCCGCGCCAGTGATGGCCTGCCGGGCCAGGGCTGGTGGGTGGGCCGCCCCGATTGGCACGGCAAGTGGGAAGGGCCGGAAGCGATGCGCCATGTACGAGCGCTGCAGGCCGCGGCCCATGCCTATTGGCGCCGCCACCGTCTCTGAGCAGCGTCCGTTCAGCGCGCCAGGCGCGTCGGTGTCCCGGTGTTCAGCACGAGCCCGTCACTCGCCGGCGCCTCCCCGGCAAGCCGTTCCATCACGGCGTCCGACAGATCATCGGGCTCGGCGAAATTGGCCGCCACCGTCGTCGCCTCCCCGCGCGAGCGGCGCGTGAGAACCTGAAAGCCGGTCTCGAGCAATTCGGACACATTGCCGTCGCGCATCATCCGGTTCGGGCCGCCGAGCACCACCGCGATCAGCCGCACGCCATCATGCGCAGCCGAGGCCGCCAGCGTGAAGCCGGCCGCATTGGTGAAACCGGTCTTGATGCCGTCCACGCCCGGCACGGTCTTGAGCAGATGATTGTGGCTGGCAATCATCTGGCCTTCATACTGATGCTCGACCTTGCTGAAGACGAAATAGCGATCCGGGAAATCGCGCACCAGCGCGCGGGACAGCATGGCGATGTCGCGCGCCGTGGTGAAATGCTGGGCATTGGGCAGCCCGTGCGGATTGCGGAACTGGCTGTTCATCATGCCCAGCCGCCGCGCGGTCGCAGTCATCCGCGCGGCAAAGGCACCTTCCGAGCCGGCGATATGCTCGGCCAATGCCACCGAAATGTCATTCGCCGACCGTGTCGCCATCACGCCGATGGCATCGTTGACGCTGATCGTCTGTCCCGGCTTCAGCCCGAGCTTGGTAGGCGGCTGGCCTGCCGCATATTTGGAGATGGTGATCCGGTCGCTGTCCTTCAGCCGTCCTGCCTTCATCTCCTCGAAGGCGACATAGATGCTCATCACCTTGGTGATCGATGCCGGAAAACGCTGCTCATCGGCCTTGCGCGCATAAAGCACTTCGCCGGTATCCGAGTTGAGCAGGATGGCGGCGTATTTGGGCACTTCATAAAGGCTGCCCGCAGTCGCGGGTGCGGCGAGCGGCAGGGCCAGCGCCAGTGCAACGGAAACTCCGATCAGCCGTCCAAAACGCTGCATAAGCTCGTCCTTGCTGTCCCCGAATGCCTTGAAACTATAACATTTCGGCCGCGCTGCGAACCCCTCACCGCACCACCGGACGCATTGTCATTGCGACCGGCCGGGTTAAGCTCCGGCAACAACGGGGGACAATCATGCGATTCCATGGATTTATCTTGGGCCTGGCGCTCCTCGCCGCACCCGCAACGGCGCAGGACCGCACCGCCAGGCTGCTTGGCGAACTCGCCGATGCGCATGGCCCGTCGGGGTTCGAGGAGCCGGTGCGCAAGATCGTCGTGCGCGAGCTGGCGCCGCTCACCGACAGCATCCGCTACGATGGTGTCGGCTCGGTGATCGCCCAATCGGGGACGACCGGACCGAAGATCATGTTCGATGCCCATATGGACGAGGTGGGCGGCATGGTGCGCCGCATCGCCCCGGGCGGGCTGCTGACGATGCAGCTGCTCGGCGGCTTTCTCGATCAGGTGCTCATCGACAAGCGCTGGACCATCCTCGGCTCGAAGGGGCCGGTCACCGCCGTCACCGGCATCCGCAGCGTCCACACCGTCGCCGCCGAGGAACGCTCGCGGCTTATCCCGCGCGACATGATCTTCCTCGATGTCGGCGCGCGCACCGCTGCCGAGGTCGAGGCGCTCGGCATTTCCCCGGGCGATCCGATCGTCCCCTGGTCGCCGTTCGAGATCATGTCGGGCGGCGTGCGCTATGTCGGCAAGGCGTGGGACGACCGGGTCGGGCTGGCCGTCGTCATCGAGGCGATGCGCCGGTTGAAGGAAACCGGCCATCCCAACCAGATCTTCGTCGCCGCCACCGTGCAGGAGGAGATCGGCCTGCGCGGTGCCCGCACCGCCGCCGACATCATCAAGCCCGATGTCGGCATCGCCATCGAGGCCGGGGTGACCGGGGACATGCCGGGAAGCCCCGCCGAAGCCAGCCAGGCCAGGCTCGGCGGCGGCCCCGGCATCTTCCTGTTCGACAGCAGCACCATCCCCAACCGCAAGTTCGTGGCTCTTGTGAAGGCCGTGGCGGCCGCCGAGCGCATCCCGCTGCAGCTCGATCTGGTGCAAGGCTATGGCGATGACAGCGGCGCCATCCAGGCCACCGACGGCGGGGTGCCGACGGTCAACCTCGTCGTCCCCGGCCGCTCGCTGCATGCCCACAACGGCATCATCGATCGCGGTGATTTCGACAGGATGGTCGAGCTGGTGGTGGCGCTCATCCGCCGCCTCGATGCCAAGACCGTCGCCGAGCTCAAGGATTTCACCCCCCGATGATGTGCTGAAGTTGCGTTGGAGGGGTTCGCCTGCCATTGGCGCAGCATGACCACCCCCGCCACTGCGCTGGACAGCGCTCTCACGCGCCGCACCTTCGCCATCATCTCGCACCCCGACGCCGGCAAGACGACGCTCACCGAAAAGCTGCTGCTGTTCGGGGGTGCCATCCATCTGGCAGGCGAAGTGCGCGCTCGAGGGGCAAACCGCCGCGCCCGGTCGGACTGGATGAAGATCGAGCAGCAGCGCGGCATCTCGGTCACCAGCTCGGTGATGACCTTCGCGCGCGGCGGCACCGTCTACAACCTGCTCGACACGCCGGGGCACGAGGATTTTTCCGAAGACACCTACCGCACGCTGACCGCCGTCGATTCGGCGGTGATGGTGATCGACGCCGCCCGCGGCATCGAGGCGCAAACGCGAAAGCTGTTCGAAGTCTGCCGCCTGCGCGACGTGCCGATCCTCACCTTCATCAACAAGGTCGATCGCGAGGGCCGCGACCCGTTCGACCTGCTCGACGAGATCGCCGACATGCTGGCGCTCGATGTGGCGCCGCTCAACTGGCCGGCGGGCATGGGCGGCGAGTTCAAGGGCCTTTACGACCTGCGCTCGCATCGCTTCCTGCCCCCCGATGGCACCGCCACCGGGGCCGCAGGCGAAATGGTGCAGACCAGCGGCCTCGACGATCCGCAGATCGACAACCTGTGCGGCCCCATTGCCTCACGGCTGCGCGAACAGGCCGAGCTCGCGCTCGGCGGCTATGCCACGCTCGATGGCGATCTCTACCGCGCCGGCGCGCTCACACCGGTGCTGTTCGGCTCGGCGCTCAAGGATTTCGGCGTCGAAGCGCTCATCGACGCCCTCGCCGAATTCGCACCGCCGCCTCGCCCGCAGCCGGCTCTGCCCGCCGCCGTCAAGCCGACCGACAGCCAGGTATCGGGCTTCGTCTTCAAGGTGCAGGCCAACATGAACCCGCAGCACCGCGACCGCATTGCCTTCATGCGCGTTGCCTCGGGCCGCTTCCGCCGCGGAATGAAGCTGCGCCAGGTCGGCACCGGCAAGACCATCGCCATCAACTCCCCCATCCTGTTCTTCGCCGCCGACCGCGAGATCGCCGACGAGGCGTTTCCCGGGGACATCATCGGCATTCCCAACCATGGCGTGCTGCGCGTGGGCGATTCGCTGGTGGAGAAGGACGATATCACCTTCACCGGCATCCCCAATTTCGCCCCCGAGATCCTGCGCCGCGTGGCGCTCAAGGACCCGACCAAGTCCAAGCAGCTTCGCACCGCACTCACCGACATGGCCGAGGAAGGCGTCACCCAGCTGTTCAAGCCCGCCATCGGCAGCCAGTGGATCGTCGGCGTCGTCGGCCAGCTGCAGCTCGAAGTGCTCATCTCGCGGCTCGAGGCGGAATATCGCGTCGCCGCCGGCTTCGAGCCCAGCCCGTTCGAAACCGCGCGCTGGGTCAGCGGCGAGCCCGCCGAGCTCAAGCGCTTCATCGAGGAGCACCGCGCCGCCATGGCCGAGGACCGCGACGGCAGCCCGGTGTTCATGGCGCGCGATGCCTGGGAGCTGAATTACGTCTCCCAGCGCGAAACCGCGATCCGCTTTTCGGCGACGCGCGAAAGGGCTTGAAGCGCCTCCGCCGGCTGGGGCCCCAGACCCCAGCCGCCGAAAACCCCTAAACCTCCAGCAACTGATGCCGCCCGCCTCGAAAACGATGAAAAGGGATCGGCCGGTCATCGGCACTCGCATCGCGCGCCAGGGCCTCGGCGAGCAACGCGCGGGTGATCTGCGGCAGGTCGAGCTTCTCCGCTGATGCCGCGTCGAACCAGGCGACTTCATCAAGTTCGCCCGAGCCCGCACCCGGATCGAGCGACGCCAGATGTCGTGCATCGACGGTGAAGAAGCGCGCATCGAAGCGGCGGGTGCGCGCCGGCGGGGTGATGGCGCGGCCGATGAGGCGCAGCGGTTCCAGATGGGGCAGACGGCCCGAGGCCAGGAAATCACGCCATTCGGGGCTGCGCGTGGTTCCTTGCCCCGGTTGGCCGAGGATAAGCCCGGTCTCCTCGAAGGTCTCGCGGATCGCGGTCGCCAGCAGGGCGCGGGCCCGGCGGATGCAGGTGCCGCACGTGCGCGCGGTCTGCGCCCAAGTGTCGGGCGCCGGCTCGGAGGCGGCGGCCACCCGGAAATCGCTGGCATGGATGCGGCCGCCGGGAAACACCCATTTGTCGGGCATGAAGGCATGACCGCCGACGCGCCGCCCCATCAGCACCTTTGGGGTCGCACCGTCGCGCCGGATGATGATCAGCGTCGCGGCGTCGCGCGGGCGGATCTGCGGCGCGGCGGCGACCACCCTCAGGCCAGCGTTGCCAGTGCCGACCGCTCGAACCCGTTGAGCTCGGCCGCGCGGCCGTCCTGCACCTTGAGCGCCCAATCGGCATCGACGATCAGTGCCCGACCGACCGCCACCAGGTCGAACTCCTCCGCCGCAAGTCGTGCTTCCAGGGCGCTGAAGTCGGCCGGCTGCGAGGCTTCGCCGCCGAAGCCGGCAATGAATTCGCCCGACAGGCCCACGCTTCCGACGGTGATCGTCGGCGCACCCGTTACCTTGCGGGTCCAGCCGGCAAAGTTGAGGCCGTCCTCGCCGTCGAGCTCGGGGAATTCCGGCTCCCAGAAGCGGCGCTGCGAGCAGTGCAGCACATCCACGCCGGCGGCCACCATCGGCGCCAGCCAGGCTTCGAGCTCGGCCTGCGAGGTGGCAAGCCGCGCGGTGTAATCCTGCTGCTTCCACTGGCTCACGCGCAGGATGAGCGGAATCTCGTTGCTCAGCTCGGCCTTGACCGCCTTCACGATCTCGAGCGCGAAGCGGCTGCGCTGCGAGAGGGTGGGGCCACCCCATTCGTCGGTGCGCTGGTTGGTGCCGTCCCAGAAGAACTGGTCGATCAGATAGCCATGCGCGCCGTGCAGCTCGACGGCATCGAAGCCGAGCGCAAGCGCGGCGCGGGCGGCGTTGGCATAGGCGGCGATGGTCTCGTCGATGTCGGCGGTGGTCATCGTCTTGCCCCAGGGCTTGCCGGGCTTGAACTGGCCCGAAGGCGATTCGGCATGGGTCTCGTCGCGCGCCGCAGGGTTGGGGGCGCTGCCGACATGCCAGAGCTGCGGGGCAATCTTGCCGCCCGCACCATGCACCGCCGTCACCACCTCCGCCCAGCCGGCCAGCGCCTCGTCGCCGTGGAAGCGCGGGACTGCCGAATCGTTGACCGAGCCCGGCCGATCGATGCCCGTGCCTTCGGTGATGATCAGGCCGACGCCGCCCTCGGCGCGCTTTCGATAATAGTCCGCCACATTGTCCCCCGGCACGCCGCCCGGCGAAAAGCTGCGCGTCATCGGCGCCATGACGATGCGGTTGGGCAAGGTGAGATTGGGAAGGGCGAAGGGCTGGAAAAGGGGGCTGTTCATCACTGCCACTTAAGGGCGCGCGTGCTGCGGTGCAATGCGTGCTAAACTTCTGGTTCCGATAGCGGGATTTTGCGATGGACCAGTTTTTCACCCGGGTGGCGAGCCGCATTGCCGGAATGGTCGGCAGGCCGGGCACGTTCATCGTGGCCCTGCTGTTCATCTGCGGCTGGGGGATGACCGGGCCGCTGTTCGGCTTTTCCGATACCTGGCAGCTTGTGGTCAACACCAGCACGACCATCATCACCTTCCTGATCGTTTTTCTGATCCAGAACAGCCAGAATCGCGACGCCGCAGCCATGCAGGCGAAGCTCGACGAACTGATCCGGGCGGTGGCAGATGCACGCAACGAGTTCATCGGCATCGAGCATCTGACCGACCATGAGGTGGAAGCCATCCGCGCGGCGCTGGAAAAGGAAACCGGCAGCGACGTGCATGTTCCGGTCGAGCGATTGCAGCAAAGGCTGTGAAGGCGGGTTGACCTCGACTGCGATTCTGCAGCAAGAGCCGCGCATCAGGCGAACCATGACTTTCGGTCTTTCCCTCCCAGCCGCAACGGCCCCCTGCCCAGCGAAATTTCGCTGCGGCACCCGCCGCGCCACTCGCTTCTCGGCACGCTGAACCCCTGATGCCCCCGGTCGCGACCCGCGACCGACCCCGGAAAGACCTGACATGACCGCCCAAGCAGTAGCCCTGCCCGATCCCGCCCGTCCCACGCTCGGCCCGCTGCTGCGGCTCGCTGGCCCGGTGGTCGCATCACGCCTCGGCATCATGGCAATGGGTGTCGTCGATACCGTCGTCGTCGGCCGCTATTCGGCCGAGCAACTCGGCTACCATGCCATCGGCTGGGCGCCCACCGGCGTGGTGCTCACCACGGCCCTCGGCCTCCTCTACGGCATCCAGGTGATGACCAGCCAGGCGATCGGCGATGGCCGCGCGCAGGAGACCGGTGCCATCCTGCGCCGGGGCGTTGCCTATGCCTTCTGGGTGGGGCTGACGGCGGCATTGGTGCTGATGTTGCTCGGCGGACCGACGCTGCACCTGATGGGGCTCGAGCCGGCCCTCGCCAATGGCGCCACCCCGGTGCTGCAGGTGCTGGCGCTGTCGCTGGTGCCGATCCTGATGGCCGATGCCGGGCTGTTCTGGCTCGAGGCGCATGGCCGTGCGGTGCCCGGCATGGTGGCGATGTGGGGGGCGAACATCGTCAACCTCGTCCTCAACCTGTGGCTGGTGCCCGGCAATTCGGGCTTTCCCGTCGATGGTGCCGTGGCCAGCGGCTGGTCCACAGCGCTCAGCCGAGTGGCGCTGCTGCTCTTCATCTGGGGTGCCATCCTCGCCTGGGCGCCGGCGCGCCGCTATGGCGTGTTCCGCAAGGCTGCGCCCGATCCGCGCGCGGCTTCGGCCCAGCGCCGGGTCGGCTATGGCACGGCGGCAAGCTATTTCATTGAAAGTGCTGCCTTTGGTGCGATGAGCATCTTCGCCGGCTGGATCGGCACGCTCGCCGTCGCGGCCTGGGCGATCACCCTCAACGTGGCGGCGGTCATCTTCATGGTGCCGCTGGGGCTGGCGAGTGCGACTGCGGTGATGGTCGGCCGCGCGCACGGTGCCCGCAGCCCTGCGGGCGTGGTTCGTGCAGGGATGCTCGGCTTCGGCGTGACAAGCGTGGTGCTGTTCATCATCTGCATCATCGTGGGGTTTGGAAACGAGGCGATTGCCGCGGCCTACACCACCGACGCAGCGGTGCGCGGCATGGCTGCGGCGGCGCTGCTGCTCTCCTGCCTCTTCTACCTTGCTGACGGCCTGCAGAACGTCGGCGCCCAGGCGCTGCGTGCCCGCGGCGACGTCTGGGTGCCGACCGCCACGCACATGACCAGCTACCTGCTGGTGATGATGCCGCTCGGCTGGGCGCTCGCCATTCCCGCAGGTCTCGGCGTGCCCGGGCTGATATGGTCGATCATCATCGCTTCGCTAGTGGCGGCAGTGCTGCTCTGGGGCCGCTTCTGGTGGCTGGGCCGCACCAGCTCCTTGAGCCGCACTAGCTCCTGAGCGCTTCGATCGGCGAGAGCCGGGCCGCGCGCGTTGCCGGCCACCAGCCGAAGAAGATGCCGATGGTGGCCGAAACCGCAAAGGCGATACCGACCGAAGCGGGCGCGATCTCGGTCTCGAAGCCGATGAAATTGTCCGCCAGTGTCGCCAGTGAAGTGCCGAGCAGCACGCCGATGCCACAGCCGATCAAGGACAGCATCAGCGCCTCCATCAGGAACTGCAGCCGCACTGCACCCCGCGAGGCGCCGATCGCCATGCGAATGCCGATCTCGCGCGTCCGCTCGGTCACGCTCACGAGCATGATGTTCATGATGCCGATGCCACCCACCACGAGGCTGATCGAGCCGATGGCGGCGAGCAGCAGCGACACGGCGGTGGTGGCGGTGCTCAGCGTGTCGGTGATCGCGGTCAGGTTGGCGACCTGGAAATCATCCTGCTCGCCCTCGCGCAGATTGTGCAGGCGGCGGAGCAGGCGGACGATGTCGTCGGTCACCGGCTCGAGCGCTTGCGCCGACGCCACGCTCACCGAGACGGTGCGAATGGTGCCGCGAAACGCATTGGCCTGCAGCAGCCGCTGTGCCGAGGTGAGCGGCACCACGATCTGGTCATCACGGTCCTGCCCCCCAAAGCCCTGGCCACGCTTTTCGAGAACGCCAATGACGGTAAAGCTCACGCCCTTGATCCGCAGCTGCTCGCCGGTGGGGGCACGCGCGCCGAACAGCTTCTCGCCGACTGTCTGGCCGATAACGGCAACGCGCGCGCCGGCGCGCTCCTCGCGCTCGTTGAAAGCACGTCCGTCATCGACCGGCCACTCGTTCACCCGGAACCAGGAGGGCGTGGCGCCGGTGACGTTGGTCGCCCAGTTGGTCGGCCCCGCCACCACCTGTGCCGGCACCGCGGTGGAGGGAGAGGCGGCCACCACATCGGCGAGGGCGGCAATCGCTTCGGCATCCTCGATGCGCAGGCTCGCCCCGGTGCCGGCGCCGCCGAACACCCCGCCCTGGCGGCCACCACCGGCGGTGACGATGAGCAGGTTGGAGCCGAGCCCCGAGATGGAATCGGACACCTGCTTCTGCACCCCGCCGCCGATGGCGAGCATGAGGATGACTGCGGACACGCCGATGATCATGCCGAGCATCGTCAGCAGCGAGCGCAGCCGGTTGGCCACCAGCGCGCTCCACGCCTCCGCCAGCATCGGCCCGATCATGCAGGCACCTCTGCCCGCACCCCGAACAGGGCGGCATCATCGGGGGGGCCATCATGGACGATCAGCCCGTCCTGGATGCGGACCACGCGGTTGGTCGCGCGCGCCACTTCGGGATCATGCGTCACGATCACCACCGTCACTCCTCGCGCTTCGTTCAATTGGCGGAACAGCGCCAGCACCTCGACGCCGGTTTTCGTGTCGAGCGCACCCGTCGGCTCGTCGGCGAGCAGCAGGGCCGGCGCATTGGCAAGCGCGCGGGCAATGGCGACGCGCTGCTGCTGGCCGCCCGAAAGCTGGCTGGGGCGCGAGACCAGCTTGTCTCCCAGCCCGACGCTGGACAGCAGCTCGGCGGCGCGGGCCTTGCGCTCGGCGCCCGATTTGCCGGCATAGACCATCGGCAGCGCCACATTGCCGGTGGCCGAGAGCCGCGGCAGCAGGTTGAACCCCTGGAAGATGAAGCCGATTCCCGCCCCCCGCAGCTTCGCAAGGGCTGCTTCCGACAGCATGGCGGTATCCTGCCCCTCGAAGCGGTAGCTGCCGGCACTCACCGTATCGAGGCAGCCGATGATGTTCATCAGCGTGGATTTGCCCGATCCCGATGGCCCCATGATGGCGATGAACTCACCGGCGCGCACATCGAGGCTCACCCCGTGCAGCGCCCGGAAGTCCCCGGCTTCGGACCGATAATCCTTCACCACATCGGCGAGCGAGATCAGCGGCGCGGTCATTTCGGCGCGTCGGACTCCGCCGTCTCGGCGCCACCCTTGCGATCACGCGGCTGCTGCCCCGGCGGGCCGCCGAACATGCCGCCGCCGGTGAGCGGCTTGTTGAGTCCGATGATCACCCTGTCCCCGGCCTTCAGCGGCCCAGCGCTGATCTCGGTGCTGGCGGTGTCGCTCACGCCAAGCCGGATGCGGCGCGGCTCGGCAGTGCCGCCCAGGGCCACGAACACCACCGCCTCGTCATCGGCAAGATCACGCGCCGACTTGAAGCCTTCGGGGCGGAAACCCAGTGCGGCATTGGGGAGCAGCAACACACCTCGCCGTTCCGCCACCAGAAAGCGCGCATCGGCGGTCATCCCCGGCAGCAGCGCGCCATCGGGGTTGGCGGCTTCCACCACGACCGTATACGTCACCACATTCTGCTGGGTCGTGGGATTGAGGCGGATCTGGCGCACCGATCCCTCGAAGCTGCGGCTGCCATAGGCATCGACGGTGAACAGCACGCGCTGCCCCGGCTTCACCCGCGCGATATCGGCCTCCGCCACCGCTGCCTCGATCTGCATCCGCGAAAGATCTCGCGCGATCTTGAACAAGGTGGGGGTGCTGAACGCCGCCGCCACCGTCTGCCCCAGATCGATCTCGCGGCTGATCACGACGCCCGACACCGGCGCCCGGATGACCGAGAATTCGAGATTGGCACGGTCCTGCGCTACCTGCGCTGCGGCTGCACGCACCTGCGCCTCGGTCCCGCGCGCGCTGGCAAGCGTCGTCTCATACTCCTGCCGGCTGATGTAGTCCTTCGCCACCAGCTCGGCGGCGCGACGGGCATTGGCGGTCTGCAGGGCTGCCTGCGCGCGCACCTGGGCAAGGCTGGCTTCGCTGGCGGAAAGCCGGCTCGCGAAAAGGGCCGGATCGAGCCGCAGCAGCACCTGCCCCGCCACCACCCGGTCGTTGAAATCGGCGTTGAGGCTCTGCACCGTCCCCGACACCTGGGTGCCGACATTGACGACGCGGGTGGGGTTGATGACGCCATTGGCGGTGATCGCCTCGGTCAGATCTCCCCGCGCGATGCTGGCGGTGAGGAACGCCGGCGGCGGCTCGGGCGCGTTGAACGCACGCCATGCGAAGAAGCCCGCGACGAGCGCCACGGCGACCCCCGCCGCGATCAGCCAGCGCCGCCTGTTCATCGTGTTGCCCTTCTATAGCCGTCCATATCGCCCACGGCGCGTGCCAGCTCGGCCTGGGCGGTGCGGGTGTTGAACTCGGCCTGCACCAGCTGCTGCCGCGCCGAGGCCAGTGCATTCTGCGCGTTGAGCAGATCGGCATAGGTGCCGGTGCCGGCGCGGTAGCGACCCTGCGCCAGTGCCGCCGATTCGGTGGCGCTCGTCACCAGCACCCGCGCCGGCACCAGGCTGGCGAGTGCATTCTCGAAGCCGACATAGCCCTGATAGACCGCAAGCCCCGCGGTCTGCCGCACCTGTTCGAGCGAGGCGGCTTGCTGCGCCTGCTGCGCCCGCGCCTGGGCGATCTGGTAGCGCGTGTTCCAGCCGGAAAACAACGGGATGGAGAGCGTGATGCCCGCACTCGAGAGATTGCGGTCGATCGTGGTGTCGAGCGCGGACAGCGAATTCGAGGCCTGCAGCGCCACCGAGGGCCGGCCCAGCGAGCGCGCCACCGCCACATTGGCTTCGGCCGCTTCCAGCTGCAGCCGTGCGGCGCGCAGGTCGGGCCGCAGACGTTCGGCCTCGGCAATCAGCGCCTCCGCATCGCCGCGCAGCGCGCCCGCTTCGGCAAGCGGTGGCAGGTCGGCGAGCGCCAGCACGGTCGCCGGCGGCAGCCCCATCGCCACCGCCAGCCGGGCGGCGGCACTCGCCACATTACCGCGCGTCTGGGTGAGGGTCAGCTCGGCCTGCGCCGCTTGCGTCTCCCCCTGCAGCCGATCGGCCGAAGTGGCGACACCCGCGTCCCTGCGCGCCGCTGCCAGGTCACGCGACTGGCGGGCGAATTCGAGGTTGGCGATATTGGCCTGCTCGATCGCGCGATTGGCAACGAGCAGGTTCCAGGCGCTCACCACCTCCAGCACGACCGCCAGCGTGGCGTCATCGAACTGCGCACGAAGGGCGGCGGCATTGGCATCGGCAGCCGCAATCCGCCCGGCGCGGCCGCCACCATCGAGGATCAGCCAGCTCAGCCCGAGCCGTGCCGAAGTCGTGGTGTTGGTGATCGTCGACGCACCGCCGCCGATGAACTGCCCGCCGGAATCGACAAAGCCGGTGCCGGCAAAACTCTGCGAGCGGTTGAGCGTGGGGCCGATGCCGGCATCGACCTGCGGCAGCAGCGCGCCCCGCGCCGCACCCGCCTGGGCTGCACCCGCCTGTGCCGCCGCCCAGGCGACCGCGGTTCGCGGGTTGCGGCACAGCGCGATGTTCACTGCCGCATCGAGGGTGAGCTGCATGGCCTCCGGTGCGCAACGCCCCGCCGCGAACGGCTGGGCAGGGGGGATGAGGCCGCGAGGATCATCCCGGCCCTGCACTTGTGCGAGGGCCGGCTGGGCAAACACCAGCGCCAGCAGGAAAGGTCGGATCATTGCCGCATCGCTTACGCCGGGTCCGCGCCACTGGCGAGCGGCGAATTGTCCGTCGCGGTGCGGCTGAGGTTTGGACCGCGCGCCATTTGCGGCTAATCGATGGGCATGAGCGCATGCACCCACCTCCTCCTGTTTGGCGCCACTGGCGATCTGGCGCGGCGCATGTTGCTGCCGTCGCTGTTCGCGCTCGATACAGAGGGCCTGCTGCCGCAATGCCTGCGCATCATCGCCACTGCGCGCTCGGCGCATGATGATGCCAGTTTCCAGGCGCTTGCCGCCGATACCCTTCCCGAAGCCGCCGATCCGCAGGCGCGTAGCCGGTTTCTGGCGCGGCTGAGCTATGTGGCGCTCGATGCCAGCGACCAGCAAGGCTTTGCTGCCCTGGCCGAAGCGGTGCCCGATCGCGGCAACCTTGCCATCTTCCTCTCCACCGCACCCGCACTGTTCGGCGCCACCATCGCCGGGCTGGCATCCGCCGGGCTTGCCGGGCCGGGCGCGCGGCTGGCGCTGGAAAAACCGCTGGGAGACAGTCTTGCCGCCAGCCGCACCATCAACGATGCCGTGGCCGCCGCCTACCCGGAGGACCGCACCTTCCGCATCGACCATTATCTCGGCAAGGAGACGGTGCAGAACCTGATGGGCTTCCGCTTCGCCAACACATTGTTCGAGCCGCTGTGGAATGCGGCACACATCGCGCATGTGCAGATCAGCATCGGCGAGACGGTGGGGCTGGAAGGCCGCGGCGACTATTACGACGGTATGGGGGCACTGCGCGACATGGTGCAGAATCATATGCTCCAGCTCGTGGCGCTGCTGGCCATGGAACCGCCCGCCCGGCTCGACCCGGCGTCGGTGCGCGACGAAAAGGTGAAGGTGCTGCGCTCGCTCCGCCCCATCGACGCCGCCAGCGTGGAGGCGTGCAGCGTGCGCGGCCAATATACCGCCGGCGCCATCGATGGCGTGGCGGTGCCGGGCTATACCGCCGACCTCGGTCGCGCGTCGGATACCGAAACCTTCGTGGCCTTGAAGGCGTATGTCGACAACTGGCGCTGGAAGGGCGTGCCCTTCTACCTGCGCACCGGCAAGCGGGCACCCGAACGGCTTTCGGAGATCATCGTGCAGTTTCGTGCGGTGCCGCATTCGATCTTCGGCGCTGCCCCGCTTGCGGCAAACAAGCTGGTCATCACCCTGCAGCCCGATGAGAACATCCGGCTCTCGATGATGGCCAAGGCGCCGGGGCTCGACCAGGATGGGCTGAAGCTTCGGGAGCTGCCGCTCGACATCGGCCTGCCCAACGCCTTTGCCGAGAGCCGGCGGCGGATTGCCTATGAGCGGCTGCTGCTCGACCTGATCGAGGGACGGCAGACGTTGTTCGTGCGTCGTGACGAGGTGGAAGCACAGTGGCAGTGGATCGACGCGATCCGCGCCGGCTGGGCCGCGCGCGGCATGGCAGCGCGGCCGCACAGTGCTGGCACTTGGGGCCCCTCGGCCGCGATCGCGTTGACCGAGCGGGATGATGTGACCTGGCATGACTGACGCCGTTCCCCTGCTTGTGGCCGATATCGGCGGCACCCATGCGCGCTTTGCCATCGCCACCCCCCAGCCCGAGGGGTTGCCGGCGCTGGCACATATCACCACCATCCCCACCGCCGACCATCCGAGCCTTGCCGGCGCCTATGCCGCCTTTGCGGCGGGCGTGCCGGCACCACTGCCGCGGAACGCCGTGCTCGCCGTCGCCTGCCCGGCGGAGGGCGAGGTGCTGCAATTCACCAACAACCCCTGGAGCATCCACCCGGCGGCCCTTGCTGCCGAACTTGGGCTCGACTCGGTGCGGCTGATCAATGATTTCGAAGCGGTGGCGCATGCAGTCGCCCATGCCGGGCCCGGCGATCTGGCGCCGATCTGTGGCCCCCGCAGCGGCCTTCCGACGCGCGGTGTGACAAGCATCATCGGCCCCGGCACCGGGCTCGGCGTGGCGATGCTGGTCCGCGAAGGCGGCCTGCACGCGGTGGTGCCGACCGAAGCCGGGCATATCGGCTTTGCCGCGGTCGATGGCATCGAGGATCTGCTGCTCACTGCGGTGCGGCGCGGGCTGCACGGCCGGGTGTCGGCGGAACGACTCGTCTCCGGGCCAGGGCTCGCCGCGATCCATCTTGCCATGGGCGGCGCGCCGGCCGAAAACCAGAAGGCGCTCTGGGCCGAGGTGCTGGCGCAGGAAAGCAGCGAGGCGCGCGGCACGCTCGAACGCTTTCTCGCGATGCTCGGCGGCTTCGCCGGGGACATCGCGCTGGCACAGGGTGCCCGCGCCGTGGTCATCGCTGGCGGGCTGGGCGCGCGGATCGGCGAGCGGCTGGCACATCCGGCCTTTGTCGAGCGCTTCCGCGACAAGGGCCGCTTCCGCGAGCACATGCACGGCATCAGCGTGCTGCGGCTGCTCCTCGATGAGCCCGGCCTGCTCGGCGCGGCCGTCGCGTGAGCAACGCCCGGCTTTTCGACATCGCCAATGCCGTGGCGCTCGCGGGCTGGCTGTGCTTGCTCATCGCGCCGCGCTGGCGACGGACCGCCGTGCTCGTCGCCCGCCTTGTCGCTGCAATGCTGTGTGGAGGCTATGTGGCGATGCTCGGCTTCGGGCTTGCAGGAGAAGGACCGCCCGAGGGGGCGGGCTTCACCTCGCTGCAGGGCGTGCGACTGCTGCTCTCCAGCGAAGCCGCACTGCTCGCCGGCTGGGTGCATTATCTGGCGTTCGACCTCTGGGCGGGAAGCTGGGAAGTGGAGGACGCAGGTGCCGGCCGGGTGCCGCATCTGCTCGTCATCCCCTGCCTGCTGCTCACCTTCGTCGCCGGGCCGGCGGGGCTGCTGCTGTATTTGGTTATCTACGCAGCCCGCAGGTGACATGCTTTCGCAGTTGCGGCATAGCGCTGGCATGACTGCGCCCGCACCCCCTGTGCCATCGCCGTGCACCAATGTCTGCCGTATCGACAAAGCGACCGGCTGGTGCGAGGGCTGCCGCCGCACCGTGCATGAGATCACGCATTGGCCCTTGGCTTCGGAGGCGGAAAAGCGCGCCCTGCTGGCTGAATTGCCGCGTCGCGTGGCAAAGCCCGCGCGGAAATGGCTGCCATGGTAGGCAAGCGAATTTTGGCGATTGCGTCGGGTGGCGGGCATTTTGTGCAGCTGCTGCGCCTCCGCCCCGGCTTTGCCGGTCACAGCGTACATTTTGCCAGCGTGCACCCGGATATGGCTTCGGAGGTGATTGGCCAGCCCTACTACAGCTTCCGCGATGTTTCACGCGCCGATTGGTGGCGAGTGCCGCTTACGCTGTTCGACCTGATCATCATTTTGATGCGCGTGCGGCCACAAGTGATCGTGACCACCGGGGCGCTGCCGCCACTCATTGCGCTGGCCCTTGTCAAGCCATTCGGGGTGCGCACTTTGTGGGTGGACAGTATTGCCAACTCCGAAACGTTGTCAGGGTCCGGTCGGCTGGCGCGACGCATCGCCGGCACCACCATCACCCAATGGCCGCAGCTGGCCGAGCCGGGCGTTGATCATTGGGGGAGCGTGCTGTGACCGCCATGGACACTCGCGCCGGCAATGCGCCGGATGTCTTCGTTTCGGTCGGCTCGATGATGCCGTTCGAGCGCCTAGTTCACGCCATGGATGCCTTTGCCCAAGCCCATCCCGACCTCGACGTCCTCATTCAAATCGGTCGAGGCCGCACCGAGCCTGCCCACGCCCGCTGGCTGCGGCTGATGCCGCCGGCGGCCTACAAGGCGCATGTTGTAGGCAGCAGGCTGTTTGTGGCGCATGCCGGCATGGGATCGATCATCAGCGCCATCGAGGCGGGCAAGCCGCTGCTCATGCTGCCACGCCGCCAGGCGTTAGGTGAACACAATACCGAGCACCAGATGGCGACTGCCGTCCATGTCGGCTGCCGGCCCGGCCTGTATGTGGCGCATGACGAAACCGATCTTGTGGTGCGCGCCGCAATGCTGCTTGCCGACAGCGGCACAGCGCCGGCCCCCATCTCTTACTTTGCCGCCGCGGAACTGACGGCGCGGATCAAGGCTTTCATCGACGCATGATCCCGCTTGAACCGCTTGGCCCGAACCGCTTTCGCCTCGCTGTCGATCAGCACCTGTGTGTCGGGCACCCCGACAACCAGTTTCTGTTCGGGGGTGCCGGCATGGCCGCCGGGCTGACTGCAATCGAGACGGTGACGGGCAGGCCGACAGTGTGGGCAGCGGCGCAATATCTGAGCTATGCGCGGCCAGGCACGACCCTCGATCTTGAAGTGACAGTGCCGGTGACGGGCAAATACACCAGCCAAGCGCGGGTGGTGGCGCGCGCCAGAAACAGCGATGGAGGCGATGCCGAAATCATCACCGTCAACGCCGCACTCGGCGTGCGGCCCGGCCAGCCGGAGGCGCAATGGGCGGTGATGCCGGACGTGCCGGCGCCCGAGGCGTGCCCCGCCTTCGATTATGATTGGACGCGCCGCCCCGATGATGTGAACGCCGGCTTCGACAAGCGGGTGGCCAAGGGCCGCTTCGGCAAGGCGCGGATCGATACCGAACCGAGCGAAGATGGCATTGCCCGGCTCTGGATTCGGCCGGCATCGGGCATTGTCGACCGCACGTCGCTGGCGCTGATGGCGGACTTCCTGCCCTCGGGCGTCGGTAATGCGCTGGGCACCGCGGCGGGTGGCAACAGCCTCGACAACACGATCCGCTTTGCACGGCTGGTGCCGACAACCTGGGTGCTCGCCGATATCCGCATCCATGCCACGGCACAGGGCTTCGCACATGGGAGCGCGCACCTGTTCGCCGAGGACGGAACCCTACTTGCGACGGCCAGCCAGAGCCTCATTTTGCGCATCCGCTGAGCCTCGCCCAAATGGCAAGCACATTGGTGGCATAAAGGGTTAAACTGCCGTTCATGCGCGCCATCATCCTTGCCCTGTTTATCGCCACGCCAGTGCTGGCCGCACCGCCCAACGCTGCCACCACCGCAGCCAATGCGAAGCTGGCCGCAACTCTGGATTTCACCGACACACAGGACTTCGACTTTGCCGCGCGTGGCTTCGTCGCAAGCCGAGGCGACCCGCTGGTGAAGGACGCGAACGGCGCCGTGCTTCGCGATTTTCGTGAGGATGCGCAGTTCAGTGGTCCCGCACCCGCCACCGTCAATCCCAGCCTGTGGCGCAATGCGGCGCTAGTGGCGAAGCACGGGCTTTTCAAGGTGATGGACGGGATCTGGCAGATCCGCGGCTTCGACCTTTCGGTGATGACGTTGATCGCCGGCACGACCGGCTGGATCATCGTCGATCCGCTTACTACCGAGGAAATGGCGGCAGCGGGGCTGGCGCTGGCCAACGAGAAGCTTGGGCGCCGGCCGGTCAGTGCCATTGTCTACACTCACAGCCACGCCGATCATTTCGGCGGCGCCGGCGGCGTCGCGAAGCCCGGCAGCGTGCCGATCTACGCGCCGCAAGGCTTCATGGACCATGCCGTGGCGGAGAATGTCATTGCCGGCGGCGCCATGATCCGCCGCGCCGACTACATGTTCGGCCAACTGTTGCCGCGGGGGCCGGAAGGGCAGGTGTCGTCGGGCCTCGGGGCGGTGCGCGCCGGGGGCACCATCGGATTGCTGCCACCCACCCACGAGATCACGCCCGAGACGCTGGTGCAGACGATCGACGGCATTGCCTTCGAATTCCAGCTTACGCCCGATACCGAAGCGCCGGCCGAGATGAATTTCTATCTGCCGGGGCTGCGGGCCCTGTGCATGGCCGAGAATGCCAATGGCGCCATGCACAATTTGCTCACCCCGCGTGGCGCGCTGGTGCGCGATGCCAAGGGCTGGGCGGCGCAGCTGCTGAAGAGCCGCCGGGCCTATGCCGCGAAGAGCGATGTGATGTTCGCCTCGCACTTCTGGCCGCGCTGGGGGTCGGCCGAGATCGACCGATATCTGCTCGAACACGCGCAGGCCTATGCATTCGTGCACAACGAGAGCGTGCGACTGCTCAACAGGGGCCTTGATGCCGGCGAGATTGCCGAGGCGATCGCGCTGCCGCCGCCGCTGGCGAAGCGTTGGTTCAACCGCGGCCATTACGGCAGCCTCAAGTTCAACGCCCGCGCCGTTTACCAGCGCTATCTGGGTGCGTTCAATGGCGACCCGGCCACCCTCGATCCGCTGCCGCGCGATGAGCAGGCACGGAAATGGGTGGAGGCGCTGGGTGGACCGGCGCGAACGCTCGCGCTGGCCCGCAAGGCCGCTGCCGCCGGCGAGGACCGCTGGGCCGCCACGCTGTTCGGCCAGATGGTCCGCGCCGGCGGTGACAGCGACGCGCGCGAAGGCCTTGCCGCCAGTTTCGACCAGCTCGCGATTCAGGCCGAATCGGCGGTATGGCGCAACTTCTACCTGTCCGGCGCGCAGGAGCTTCGCGGCGGCGTCAAGCCGGTGCGCGTGCCGGGCACCAATCGGCTCGGCGCGAATCTGCGCGTCGCCGACGTCCTCGATGCGATGAGCGTGCGCGTGCTGCCGGAACGCGCGCTGGGCCCGGCCTTTGCCGTCGCCATCGTTGCCCCCGACGTGGGCGAGCGCCATCTCATCAGCATCGGCAACGGCGTGATGCTGCACGAGGTGAGTGACGACCTGCCGGCTGACGCTACCCTCACCCTTCCCCGGCTGGGCCTGATCGGCCTGGTTGCCGGCCAGGTCACCCCGGCCGCGCTGATGGGCGCCGGCCAGATGCAGATCAGCGGCAACCCCGCAGTGCTGCAGCGCTTGCTGGGACTGTTCGAAACGCCAGTACCGAATTTTCCGTTGGTAACGCCGCTGCCGTAGGTTTGAACTACAGCAACCCCTGCGCGCGCATCGAAACATGGCCGCTGCGGCCGATGATGACATGATCATGGACAGCAAGGCCGAGGTGGCGGCCCGCTTCGATGATCGCGCGGGTCATGACGATATCGTCCTGGGAGGCCGTGGGGTCTCCGCTGGGGTGGTTGTGAACGAGAATGACCGCAGCGGCCTGGATTTCCAGCGCGCGCTTGACGACCTCGCGGGGATAGACCGGCGCAGCGTTGACTGTGCCTTCACCGAGCACCTCGTCGCGCATGATCTGGTTTTTGGTATCGAGATAGATCACCCGGAATTGCTCGGTGGCGCGGTGCGCCATGCCGGCGTGAAGATAATCGGTCAGCGCCGCCCAGCTCGACAGCACGGGGCGCTTTTCCAGCGCGCGGCGCTGGCTGCGCAGCATCACCGCCTCGACGAACTTGAGGGCTGCCGCTGCACTTTCCCCGAGGCCGGGGACGCGGAGCAGCTCGGTGGGGGTGGCGGCAAGGAGGCTGGCAAGGCTGCCGAACTCGTCGATCAGCGCCTTGGCGAGAGGCTTGGTGTCGCGGCGCGGCAAGGCGAGGGCGAGCAGATATTCCAGCAGCTCGTAATCGTGGAAACCATCACCGCCGCCTTCGAGCAGCCGCTGGCGCAGGCGCTCGCGATGGCCTGCTGCATCAGTCATGTCAGCCGAGAAGAGAGCGGGTGAACACTTCGCTGCCGGTTTCGGTGATGCCGATTGAATGCTCCCATTGTGCCGACAGCGAACGATCGCGGGTGACGGCAGTCCAGCCATCGTCGAGGATCTTCACATCGGCGCGTCCGGCGTTGATCATTGGCTCGATGGTGAAGAACATGCCGGGCTGGAGCACCAGACCGCGCCCCGGTTTGCCGTAATGGACGATATTGGGAGCATCGTGAAAGACCTGCCCCAGCCCGTGGCCGCAGAAATCGCGCACCACCGAGAAGCGCTGCGCCTCCGCATGCGATTGCACGGCATGGCCGATGTCGCCGAGCGTGGCACCGGGCTTGGCAACCGCAATGGCACGCTCGAGGCACTCATGGGTGATCTCGACGAGGCGGCGCGCCTTCAGCGGCACATCACCGACGAGATACATGCGGCTCGTGTCGCCGTACCAGCCATCGACGACGACGGTGACGTCGATGTTGACGATATCCCCGTCCTTGAGCTTCTTTGCTTCGGACGGGATGCCGTGGCAGACGACATGGTTGGGGCTGATGCACAGGCTGTGCGAGAAGCCGCGGTAGAAGACGGTGGCGGACGCTGCACCGGCGGCGCGGACGAATTCCCACGCCATGCGGTCGAGATCGAGCGTCACCACACCGGGCACGACGTGCGGGGTGAGCATGTCGAGCACCTGCGCGGCCAGCTTGCCGGCGCGGCGCATGCCTTCGAAGCCTGCAGGGCCGTGCAGCCGGATATGGCCTTCGCTGGTTTCGAGGAGGGTCGTGGTCTGGTCCATGACTTTACAGATAAGCGCGTTGGCGGGTGAGGGCAATCGGGCCAGAGGAGAGAGGCGGCGATTGGTGCTTTGCGGGGGCGGCGCGGCTCCGCTACAGAAAGTGCGATGGACATTGCCGCTGCCCCCCTGCCTGGCGAAGACGCCGACCGTGTCTGGACCGCGGCGCTGCTGATCATCGGCGACGAGATATTGTCGGGGCGCACCCAGGATGCCAACCTCGCCTATCTGGCCAAATGGTTGGGCGTGCAGGGGATTCAGCTTCGCGAAGTGCGGGTGGTGGCTGATGACATGGCAGCGATCGGCGATGCCGTGAAAGCGCTTTCGAGCGGCCATGACTATCTGTTCACCACCGGTGGCATCGGGCCGACGCATGATGACATCACGGTCGATGCCATTGCTGCCGCCCTTGGTGTGCCGGTGATCGTGCATCCCGATGCGCAGGCGATCCTGGCCGGATATTATGGCGACAAGCTCAATGATGCGCGGCTTCGCATGGCGCGGACACCCGAGGGTGCGTCGCTGATTCACAACCCGAAGACCAAGGCGCCGGGCATCCGCATCGGCAACATCTTCATCATGGCGGGGGTGCCGATCATCACCCAGGGGATGCTGGCGGCACTCGATGGGCAGTTGCAGGGGGGCAAAAGGGTGCTCAGCCGGACCATCGGGGCGTGGACGCAGGAGAGTGCAGCGGCCGATACGCTGGCGGCGGTGGAAAAGGCGCATCCCGGCGTGCAGATCGGCAGCTACCCTTTCTGGCGCGAAGGCCTGACGGGGGCGAATTTCGTGCTGCGCTCCACCAGTCAGGTCCAGCTCGATGCAGTGGCGGCGGCGCTGGTCGCCGCACTGGCCGAAGTTGGCATTCCGGCGGTGGATGCCGAGATATGAGCGTGGTGCGTATCCTGCTGGTTGTGCTGGTGGGCTTCCTGTTCCTGCTGCTTTCGGTCGCCAACTGGACGCTGGTGCCATTCCTGCTGCCCGATGGCCGATCGGTGCAGGCGCCGCTGCCGCTGGTGATCCTTGGCGCGTTCCTGGCAGGGTGGCTGCCGACCTGGCTCTCGCATATCGCGGCGCGCACCGTGCTGCGCCACAAGCTGGAGCGCGCCGAGCGACAGTTGCGCGAAGTGCGCGGGGAGGCGCCGGCAACCGCGGCTGCGCCGCGGCCGGTGAGCAGCACGGCACTCCCGGGGCAGGCGCAGCCGACGATCGTGCCGCCGGCGGGGTGCTGAGTGACGGCCAATCCGCTGTTCGTCGGGCTCGACACGTCCGACCTTGGCACGGCGCAGGCCATTGCTCGCGCCGTGGCGCCCCATGTCGGCGGGCTGAAATTGGGGCTGCAGTTCTTCACGGCGCAGGGGCCCGAGGGGGTGCGGCGGATGGCCGATTTAGGGCTGCCGATCTTTCTTGATCTCAAGCTTCACGACATTCCCAACACCGTGGCCGGGGCGCTGCACTCGCTGGCGGGGCTTGGGCTGTACATGGTCAATGTTCATGCCGGAGGCGGGCTGGCGATGATGCAGGCAGCGCGCGCGGCGTGTTCGCCGGGGACGAAGCTGATTGCGGTAACGGTACTCACCAGCCTCGACGCCGATGACCTGACGGGCGTCGGGGTGGGCGATGGTCCGGCGGCGCAGGTGGCTCGGCTTGCAGAGCTGACGCGCGAAGCGGGACTCGACGGGGTGGTGTGCTCGCCGCACGAAGTGGCGACGCTGAGTGCTGAATGGCCAGAGGGCGAGTTCGTGGTGCCCGGCATCCGCCCCGCGGGGGCTGCACTCGGTGACCAGAAGCGGGTGATGACGCCGGCGCAGGCGCTGGCGGCGGGGGCGACGATGCTCGTCATCGGCCGGCCGATCACCGATGCTGCCGATCCAGCCGCAGCGGCGGCGGCGATTGCGGCCAGCCTGTGACGCGCTTCAAGATCTGCGGGCTGTCGACGCCCGAGACCGTCGATGCAGCGGTGAGCGTGGGCGCTTTTGCGCTGGGCTTCGTGTTCTTCCCGCGCTCGCCGCGCCATCTGTCGCCCGAGCAGGCGGCCGGATTGCTCGTGCGGGTGCCGGAAGGGCGGCGGCGGGTGGCGGTGCTGGTGGATGCCGATGACGCGCTGATCGACGCGGTGCTCGCCGCCGGAATCGACACGTTGCAGTTGCACGGCGCCGAAACCCCCGAGCGGATTGCCGCGGTGGCGACGCGCACCCGGCGGCCGGTATGGCGTGCGGCGGGGGTGGCGACGCAAGCCGATATTCGCGCCGCGGTGGCAGCCGCGGGTCCGGCGGAATGGTTGCTCCTCGATGCGAAAGCCCCTAGGGAAACCGCCTCGGGGGAGGCGACCCTGCCGGGCGGCAATGGGCTGGCGTTCGACTGGCGGCTGCTGCAGGGCACGAACATCGGCCGGCCCTGGGGGCTTGGCGGTGGTCTGGCCCCCGGCAATGTGGCCGAGGCGATCGCGGCGGTGCAGCCGGGGTTTGTTGATGTCTCTTCGGGTGTGGAAAGCAGGTCTGGCGTGAAATCAGTCGAAAAGATCAAGGCCTTTGCGGCGGCGGTGATGGCATGAACATCGCCACGTCCCTGCGCGCCGGGCCCGATGCGAATGGCCATTTCGGCGCTTTTGGCGGCCGCTATGTCGCCGAGACGCTGATGCCGCTCATCCTCGAGCTGGAAGCCGCCTATGAGGCCGCCAAGGCCGATCCGGCGTTCAAGGCCGAGTTCGACGACCTGATGACGCATTATGTCGGGCGTCCAAGCCCGCTGTATTTTGCCGAGCGGCTGACCCACCATCTGGCCAAGGTTGCGGCTGCCCAAGGGCAGCCTGGGGGCGGTGCGAAAATCTACCTCAAGCGCGACGAGCTCAACCACACCGGCGCGCACAAGATCAACAACTGCATCGGCCAGATCCTGCTCGCCAAGCGGATGGGCAAGACGCGGATCATCGCCGAGACGGGTGCGGGCCAGCATGGTGTGGCCACCGCCACCGTGGCGGCGCGCTTCGGTCTGCCGTGCACGATCTACATGGGCTCGCGCGACATCGCCCGCCAGGCGCCCAATGTGTTCCGCATGAAGCTGCTGGGGGCCGAGGTGCGCGCGGTCGAGAGCGGCTCGAAGACGCTCAAGGATGCGATGAACGACGCGCTTCGCGACTGGGTGACCAATGTGCACGACACCTTCTACATCATCGGCACCGCGGCCGGTCCGCACCCGTATCCGGCGATGGTGCGCGATTTCCAGAGCGTGATCGGCACCGAGGCACGCGAACAGATCCTGGCGCGCGAGGGCAAGCTGCCGGACCTGCTGGTGGCGGCGATCGGCGGTGGCTCGAACGCGATCGGGCTGTTCCATCCTTTCCTCGACGATTCGAGTGTGCGGATGGTCGGGGTCGAGGCTTCGGGCCATGGTCTCGAGTCGGGCGCGCATGCCGCGTCGCTTGCCGGCGGGCGCCCGGGGGTGCTGCACGGCAACAAGACGATGCTGCTGCAGGATGAAGACGGCCAGATCACCGAGGCGCACAGCATTTCGGCGGGGCTCGACTATCCGGGCATCGGCCCGGAACATGCCTGGCTGCATGCTATCGGCCGCGTGGAGTATCAGGCGGCGACCGATGACGAGGCGCTCGAGGCCTTCAAGCTGTTGTGCGCGATCGAGGGGATCATCCCGGCACTTGAACCGAGCCATGCGCTCGCGGCGATTGCGCGGATGGCACCGACGATGGCAGCGGACCAGCTGATCGTCGCCAATCTGTGCGGGCGCGGGGACAAGGACATTTTCACCGTTGCCGAAGCGCTGGGAGTGACGCTTTGAACGATCGGCTTTCCGCGCGCTTCGCGGCGTGCCGGGCGGACAACCGCGCGGCGTTGGTGACCTTCGTGACGGCGGGCGATCCCGATCTCGAAACTTCGGCCGCCATCCTTGCGGCGCTGCCGGCGGCGGGGGCGGACATCATCGAGATCGGCATGCCGTTCACCGATCCGATGGCCGATGGTGCGGCCATTCAGGCGGGCAATCTGCGCAGCCTCGCCGGCGGCACGCGGCTGCGCGACGTGCTGGCAATGGTGCAAGCGTTCCGCGCGACCGATGCCGATACGCCGTTGATCCTGATGGGCTATTTCAACCCGATCCTCGCCTATGGCCCCGACCGCTTTGCTGCCGATGCTGCTGCCGCCGGGCTCGATGGCACGATCGTCGTCGACCTGCCGCCCGAGGAGGCCGATGAGCTGGTGCCGCATCTGGGCGCGCACGGGCTGCATCTGGTACGGCTCGCCACGCCGACGACCGATGTAGCACGGCTGCCGCGCGTGCTCGAAGGCGCTTCGGGCTTCCTCTATTATGTCGCCGTGGCGGGCGTGACCGGCGCCAATGCCGCCACTGCCACCGACATTGCCGCTGCCGTGGCGCGGCTGAAGGCCAGCACCGCCCTGCCGATTGCGGTGGGCTTCGGTGTGCGGTCGCCCGAGCAGGCCGCAGCCATCGCCGTCCATGCCGATGCAGTGGTGGTGGGATCGGCGCTCGTCGATGCCATCGGGGCTGCGGCCGCCGAGCGCGCCAATGATATTCCCGCCCGCGTGGGTGCGCAGGTGGCGGCGCTTGCCGGCGCCATCCGCACCGCACGCCACCAGGAGGCTGCCGCATGAGCTGGTTGACCCGCACCCGCCAACGCATGACCGATTTCATCGGCCGGCGGGACACGCCCGACAATCTGTGGACCAAGTGCAAGAACTGCGGTGCCATGCTCTACACCAAGGAATGGGAAGAGAATGACAGCGTGTGCCCGCGCTGCGACCATCATGAGCGCATCGGCCCGCAGGCGCGCTTCGCCCAGCTGTTCGACGGCGAATGGACGCCGATCGCCAGCCCCAAGGTGCCCGAGGACCCGCTCAGGTTTCGTGACCAGAAGCGCTACCAGGACCGGCTGAAGGCGGCGCGGACCGCCACCGGCGAGACCGAGGCGATGACGCTGGCGAGCGGCGACATCGGCGGCCACCGCGCCGTGGTGGCGGTACAGAACTTCGCGTTCATGGGCGGCTCGATGGGGCTGGGCGTGGGCGAGGCCTTTCTGGCCGGCGTGCAGGCGGCGATCGCAGCCACGGCACCCTTCGTGGTGTTCACGGCGGCCGGCGGGGCGCGGATGCAGGAGGGCATCTTGAGCCTGATGCAGATGCCGCGGACCACTGTGGGCATCGCCGAGCTGCACGAAGCCGGGCTGCCGTATATCGTGGTGCTGACCGACCCCACCACCGGCGGAGTGACCGCGAGTTATGCGATGCTCGGTGATGTGCAGATTGCCGAGCCCAATGCGCTGATCGGGTTTGCCGGGCAGCGGGTGATCGAGCAGACGATCCGCGAGAAACTGCCCGAGGGCTTCCAGCGCGCCGAATATCTGCTGGCGCACGGGATGCTCGACATGGTGGTGCACCGCCGCGACCTGAAGGACACGCTCGCACGGCTGATCGGCATGCTCACCGCGCGGCGACGCGAAGTGCTGCCGGGCTGATGGCCACGGCGGGGGGCGGCACATCTGATGGGAGTGGCGCGATGATGCCGCGCGCCCGCTCGGACAATCCGGTGCTCGATGCGCTGCTCGCCGCTGCCTATTCGCTGCACCCGCGCGAGATCGACCTGACGCTCGGCCGGCTGCAGCGGCTGCTCGACCGGTTCGGCAACCCGGAAGCGCGGATGCCGCCGGTATTTCATGTGGCGGGCACCAATGGCAAGGGCTCGACGGTGGCGTTCCTGCGCGCAGGGCTGGAGGCTGCGGGCCTGCGCGTCCATTGCTATACCTCCCCCCATCTGGTGCGCTTCAACGAGCGCATCCGGTTGGCCGGGCAGCTTATCGACGATGATGCGCTGGCCGAGCTGCTGCGCGAGCTGCTGGCACGCAACGCCGGCCAGCCGATCACTTTTTTCGAGCTTACGACCGCACTCGCCTTCATTGCCTTTTCGCGGGTGCCGGCCGATGCGTGCGTCATCGAAGTCGGGCTGGGCGGCCGGATGGATGCGACCAACGTGATTGCCGCGCCGCTGGTGACGGGGATTGCAGCGCTGGGGCTCGACCATCAGCAGTTCCTGGGCAACACGATCCTGGCAATTGCCGGCGAAAAGGCCGGCATCGCCAAGCGCGGCGTGCCGCTGGTGACGGCGCGCTACCCGCGCACCGTGGCGGCGCGGATAGCCGAAGTGGCCGGCGTGGCGGGTGCGAAATTGCTGCTGCGCGGCGATGATTGGGACGCTGCAGGCTATGAAGGTCAGCTGCACTTCCGTGACGCTGCCGGGCGGCTGGCACTGCCGCTGCCGCGGCTGCCGGGGCAGCACCAGGTCGACAATGCCGGGCTCGCCATCGCCATGCTGCGCGCGCAGAGCCGGCTGGCGGTGCCCGAGGCGGCGCTGCGCGCGGCGATGGGCTGGGCGGAATGGCCGGCACGGCTGCAGCATATCCATGAGGGCCCGTTGTTCGACCTGCTGCCGCTAGGGTCCGAACTATGGATCGATGGCGCGCACAATCCGTCTGCCGGGCGGGCACTTTCGAGCTTTATCGTGACGCACAAGCCGCCGCTTCCGCTGTTGCTGGTGGTGGGGATGCTTGCCTCGAAGGACCATGACGGCTTTTTGAAATGCTTTCCCGCCGGCACGAAGCTGATCGCGGTGCCGGTGGAGGGTCATGCCGGGCTGGCGCCGCTCGACCTAGCGGCGTGTGCGGCGACGGCGGGGCTCGATGCGGTGGCAGCGGATTCGCTGGGGCAGGCATTTGCGCGGCTCGGCCAGCCGGCGCGGGTGCTGGTGTGCGGCTCGCTGCATCTGGCGGGCACACTGCTCAAGGAAAATGGCCCGCTACCGGCGTAGGAATTGCGGCAACTTGCTCAGGTTCTTCCATGCGAGCGCGCTGAGGCCACCGACCTTGTTCTGGCGCAGCGCTTCCAGGTCTTCACGCGATTTGCGGATAATCCGCTCGAGGCTGCGGTTCGATTCGCCGCCGACGCGCATTCGCACCAGCACACGAGGGACATAGGCGGGGGCGACGTGGCCGCGGGTGAACCAGCGCAGGATGGCGTCATAGTCGGCGGCGATGCGCAGGCGGGTGTCGTAGCCGCCGTGGCGGTCGATGACGGGTTTGCGGATGAAGAGGGCGGGATGGGGCGGCATCCAGCCGCGGGCGAGGCGGGACCGGGAATAGGGGCCCGAGCGCCAGTGGCGGATGATGCGACCGCTGCCATCGGCGGCGACATAATCGAGATCGCCATAGACGGCGTCGGTAGGACTGGCGGCGAAGGCGGCAGCGACATCGGCGAGGACCTGTGGATCGGCAAATTCGTCATCGGAATGGAGGATGCCGATGACGTCCCCGGTGGCGCGGGCGAGACCCTTGTTGAGGGCGTCGTAGATGCCGTGATCGGGCTCGGAGACGAGGGTGGTGTCGGCACGGGTCGCGGCGGCGCGGAGGATGGCAAGGGTGCCATCGGTGGAGCCACCGTCGATGATCAGGTGCTCGATGTGCGCGTGCGTCTGCGCGTGCAGGCTGGCGAGCGCCGCGCCGATGGTTGCCTCGCGGTTGTAGACGGCGGTGATGATGGTGATTTTCACGCGGGGCTTTCGTGGCGCTCGATGAGCCAGTCCCCGAGCACAAGCACGTCCATGCGCGTGCGCAGGAAGCAATCGAGCGCCTCTTGCGGCTGGCAGACGACGGGCTCGTTCTCGTTGAAGCTGGTGTTGAGGAGCATCGGCACGCCGGTCTGCGCCTCGAAGGCGCTGATGAGGCGGTGGTAGCGGGGGTTGGTTTCGGCGCGCACCGTCTGCAGCCGGCCCGAGCCATCGACGTGGCAGACCGCGGGGATGCTGGCCTGGCGCTCGGGACGGATGGGATAGACCTGCATCATGAAGGGCACGTCGTCGGTTTCGGTGAACCAGTCGGGCACCGCCTCGGCGAGGACGCTGGGGGCGAAGGGGCGGAAGCTTTCGCGGCGCTTGATCTTGAGGTTTAGGAAATCCTTCATGTCGGCGCGGCGCGGATCACCGAGGATCGAGCGGTTGCCGAGCGCACGGGGGCCCCATTCCATGCGGCCCTGGAACCAGCCGATGACCTTGCCGGCGGCGATGGCGGTGGCGGTGCGGGTGCAGAGCGCTGCTTCGTCGGCAACATGGGTGATGGTGCAGCCGGCGGCTTCGATCGCGGTGCGCTGGGCTTCCACGAGGGTCTGGAGCTCGTCCGGCGTGGCGTGGGGGCCCCAATAGGCGTGGTCCATCACGAAGTCACGGCTGCCGCCGGCTTCGTGCCAGACGGCGAAGGCGGCGCCGATGGCGCCACCGGCATCGCCGGCAGCGGACTGGATATAGGCCTCGCGGAAGGGCGAGCGGCTGTAGATCTTGCCGTTGGCGACCGAGTTCATGCCGCAGCCGCCGGCGATGCAGATGCGCGTTCCGCCGTGCTTGGCATGGACGGCGGCGAGCAGGTGGAAGAAAGCTTCCTCGTACATCGCCTGCACCGAGCGGGCGATATCCTTGTGGCGCTGGGTGAGCTCGGTGCCGGGCTGGCGGGCGGGGCCGAGCAGGCCTTCCAACGCAGGGGTGAAGAGATTGCTGGCGGAGACCGGGGCGCCGTTTTCCCACTCGTAGCTCACCTTTTCGGTGGCGTGGCGGAAGAAGGCGAGGTCGAGCTTGAAGCTGCCATCATCCTGCAGAAGCACGATCTTGCGCATCGCATCGAGGTGATCGGGCGCGCCATAGGGGGCGAGGCCCATCACCTTGTATTCGTCGCCATAGTGGGGGAAGCCGAGCCACTTGGTGAGGGCCTCGTAGAAGATGCCGAGTGAGTGCGGGAAATACACCTTGTCGTCGATGCTGATCTCGGACCCGCGGCCATAGCCCCAGGCCGCACTGGCGAAATCGCCGAAACCATCGACGCTGACCACCGCGGCCTCCTCGAAGGGCGAGACGTGGAAGGCGGAGGACAGGTGCGCCAAATGGTGCTCGACCTGGTGGACGCGGCCCTTGAAACCCTTGCCGAGCGTGGCATCGAGCTGCTCGGCGACACCGAGGCGTTCGCGCTTGTTGCGGATGCGGTCGGAGATGAGGGACAGGCTCGGGCGCTTGAGGGCGGCATAGGTGATCTTGCGCACCAGATTGGCCGAGGTGTCCTGATTGAGGGCGATGTGATCGACATCGGCAAGCGTGAGCCCGGCTTCGGCGAGGCAATAGCGGATCGATTCCGATGGAAAGCCGGCCCAATGCTTGACGCGGCGGAAGCGCTCCTCCTCGGCGGCGGCGACCAGCTTGCCGTCACGAACGAGGCAGGCGGCCGAATCGCCGTGATAGGCGTTGACGCCGATGATGATACTCATGCTTGACTCCGGTTATCGCCAGGCAGCGGACTGCCCGGATTTCTCAGCGGCATAGCGCGCCAGCGTCGCTTCCACCAACCCCAGCATGCGGCTGGTGGCGGGATCGGAGCCGCCATCGCCGTGCAGCCTGGCAACCGAGCGGGCGATGGCGGCGGGAAGATCGGCGGGAGTTTCCGCCATGGCCACCCGGCCGGCGGCGTCGAGCGCCCGGGCAAATTCGAGCTGGTGATCGTCGACATGCTCGCCGAGTGCTGCGCGGCGCGGCATCACCACCGGCATTCGCCCGGCACGGACGGCATGGATGACCGAGCCGGCACCGGCATGGAGGACGAGCAGCTCGGCGTTTGCCACCCGCGCTTCGAAATCCGCCATGGGGAGAAAGGCGCTGGCGCTGGCGCTGGCGTTGGCGAGGGTGAAGCTGCCCGCGCCATGCTGCACCACCAGCGGTTGCGGCAGTGTGGGGGCCAGCGCTGCGATGGCGTCGAGCAGCCTTGGAAAGGGCTGGGTGCAGTTGCCCACCGAAACGAAGGTGCCGCTCACAGCAGCGGTCCGCCGAGCCGGCCGCGCGGGAAGAAACGGCCAAGGCTTTCCCACTGGTAGAAGAAATCGTGCGCCAGCCGGTACATCAGCTTGCCGGTCATGCTGGGCGCGCTGATGCGGGTGATCGACTCGACGAACAGGATACGGCAGCCGAACAGCGCGCGGCCGACAAGGGCGAAGGGGACTGCGGGGCCGGCGCCGGTGGAAAGGATGACATCGGGCCGCTCGCGGCGAAGGATGCGGAAAGCCTCCCACAGATTGACGAAGAAGCGCCAGTCCCGCTCGGAGTGGACGATGAAATCCGTGCGGCCGACCATGTCCGGCGGCAGCAACGCCTTGTCGTTGAGCACGTAGAAATGCGCGTGCGCGGCATAGGCGGGCATGAGCGCCCGCACTTCGGTCAGATGACCGCCGCAAGACGAGACGATGCAGATTTTCACACGTCCGCCCTAGCGGTTGCCCGGCAGCGGGGGAAGACCACCCTAATCGGTCAGCTCGTTCCAGGCGTCGCGCAGCTTGTCGAAGAAGCCCGATTGGCGGGGCGTGTTCTTGCCACCCTCCTCGGCTTCGAGCTGCTGGAACTCCTGGAGCAGCTCGCGCTGCCGCTTGGTGAGCTTGACCGGGGTTTCCACTTCGATCTGCACCACCAGATCGCCGAAGCCGCCGCCGGCGACGCCGCCATTGAGCGCCGGCATGCCGCGGCCGCGCACGCGGAACTGCTTGCCGGTCTGGGTGCCGTGCGGAATCTTGATGACCGCGGCATCACGGTCCAGCCCGGGCACTTCGATCTCGCCACCAAGCGCTGCGGTGGTGATGGAAATGGGGGCGGTGGTGAACAGCGTCGTGCCTTCGCGCTTGAAGAAGCTGTGCGGCTTCATGTGCACGAAGATGTAGAGATCGCCCGAAGGCCCACCGCGCGCACCGGCTTCGCCTTCTCCCGCGACACGGATACGGGTGCCGTCATCGACGCCGCGCGGAATATTGACCGACAGGGTGCGGCGCTTGTCGACGCGGCCCGCACCACTGCATGTGTCGCACGGATCGGCGATGACCTGGCCGGTCCCATGACAGGCCGGGCAGGCGCGCTCGACCATGAACAGCCCCTGGCGCATTCCGACCCGGCCCTGGCCCTGGCACGTGGTGCAGGTGCGCGCCGAGGTGCCGGGCTTGGCGCCGGTGCCGCCGCACGGCTCGCAATTGACTGCGGTCTCCACTTCAAGGCTGGCGGCCTTGCCGACGAACGCCTCTTCGAGGTTGAGTTCGAGATCGTAGCGCAGATCCTGCCCGCGCGCAGGGCCGCTGCGGCGCTGGCGACCGCCGCCACCGCCCATGAACTCGCCGAAGATGTTCTCGAAAATATCGGAAAAGCCGCCGAAATCCTGGGGTCCAGCGCCACCGCCGCTTGCCTGCTGGGTGTAGGCGGCATGGCCGTAGCGATCATAGGCGGCGCGCTTCTGAGCGTCCTTCAGGCAATCATAGGCTTCGCTGATCGCCTTGAAACGCTGTTCGGCGGCCGTGTCGCCGGGGTTCTTGTCGGGGTGCCAGCGCATGGCCAGCCGGCGGTAGCTGCTCTTCAGCGTGGCATCATCGGCGCCACGCTGCACTTCGAGCAGCTCGTAATAGTCGATGTCGGTGCTCATGGCCGGTGCGATCCCCAGAACCCTGCCGAGCCGTGAGCATCGTCACGACCCGGCGCATGGGGCTTACTTCTTGTCGTCTTCGACGTCGGAGAATTCGGCGTCGACGACATTGTCGTCCTTCGGCGCTTCGGGCGTCGCTTCAGGAGCAGCGGCTTCGGCCTTGTAGATCGCCTCGCCGAGCTTCATCGCCGCCATCGACAGCGTGCTCGTCTTAGCGGTGATCGCCTCGGCATCGCCCGAATCGAGCACGCCCTTCAGATCGACGATCGCGGTTTCGATCTCGGTCTTCACCGCGGCTTCCAGCTTGTCGCCATGCTCGGTGAGCTGGCGCTCGGTGGTGTGGACGAGGCTGTCCGCCTGGTTGCGGGCTTCGGCCACGGCGCGGCGCTTCTTGTCTTCCTCGGCAAAGCGCTCGGCGTCCTTGACCATCTGGTCGATATCAGCAGAGCTGAGACCACCCGAAGGCTGGATGCGGATCTGCTGCTCCTTGCCGGTGCCCTTGTCCTTGGCGCTGACCGCGACAAGGCCGTTGGCATCGATGTCGAAGATCACTTCGATCTGCGGCACACCGCGCGGTGCGGGCGGAATGCCGACCAGATCGAACTGGCCGAGCAGCTTGTTGTCCGCTGCCATTTCACGCTCGCCCTGGAAGACGCGGATCGTCACGGCCGACTGGTTGTCGTCGGCGGTGGAGTAGGTCTGCGCCTTCTTGGTGGGGATGGTGGTGTTGCGGTCGATCATCCGGGTGAACACGCCACCCAGCGTCTCGATGCCGAGCGACAGCGGCGTCACGTCGAGAAGCAGCACGTCCTTCACGTCACCCTGCAGCACGCCGGCCTGAATGGCGGCACCCATGGCGACGACTTCATCGGGATTGACGCTGGTGTTGGGCTCCTTGCCGAACAGCTCCTTCACGAATGCACGCACGCGCGGCATGCGCGTCATGCCGCCGACCAGGATGACTTCGTCGATTTCGCTGGCCTTGATGCCGGCTTCCTTGATGGCATCGAGGCACGGCTTGCGGGTGCGCTCGATGAGGTCGATCACCAGCTTTTCGAGATCGGTGCGGGTGATGGCCTTCACAAGGTGCTTCGGCCCGGTGGCGTCGGCGGTGATGAAGGGCAGGTTGACTTCGGTCGAGGCCGAGGAGCTGAGCTCGATCTTGGCCTTTTCCGCAGCTTCCTTGAGGCGCTGCAGCGCCAGCTTGTCCTTGGTGAGATCGATGCCTTCGGCCTTCTTGAAGTCTGCCGCGAGGAACTCGACCATCTTGGCATCGAAATCCTCACCGCCGAGGAAGGTATCCCCGCTGGTGGACTTCACTTCGAACACGCCGTCACCCAGCTCGAGCACCGACACGTCGAAAGTGCCGCCGCCGAGATCATAGACGGCCACGGTCTTGGCTTCGGTCTTCTTGTCGAGGCCATAGGCAAGGGCAGCCGCGGTCGGCTCGTTGATGATGCGCAGCACTTCGAGGCCAGCGATCTTGCCGGCATCCTTGGTGGCCTGGCGCTGGGCGTCGTTGAAATAGGCAGGCACGGTGATCACGGCCTGCGTCACGGTCTCACCCAGATAGGCCTCGGCGGTTTCCTTCATCTTCTGCAGGATGAAGGCGCTGACCTGGCTGGGGCTGTATTCCTGGCCGCCGGCACCAACCCATGCATCGCCATTGCCGCCCTTGACGATCTTGTAGGGCACCAGATCGGCGTCCTTCTTCGTCATCGGATCGTTGAACGAGCGGCCGATGAGGCGCTTGACGGCAAAGATGGTGTTTTCGGGGTTGGTGACCGCCTGGCGCTTGGCCGGCTGGCCGACGAGACGCTCACCATCCTTGGTGAACGCCACCTGGCTCGGCGTGGTGCGAGCGCCTTCTGCATTCTCGACAACCTTGGGCTGGCTGCCTTCCATCACCGCCACGCAGCTGTTGGTGGTACCCAGATCGATTCCGATAACCTTGGCCATGTCTGTCCCTCTTGCTTCCGGCCCGTGCACTGACGCCCCATGCGGCGGCGACAGCCATCGTCCGTCATCTGTTGTTCAAGTGAGGCGGATATAGGAAGCGGCATTTCGCGCTGCAAGGAGGCGGTGACAGGCCTTGTTGAAACGCCTAGTGCAGCGATCCGAACACAGGAGACCCATCGTGCGTACCCACTTCGCGATCGCCCTTGCCCTGGCTCTGCCGATGCCGGCCGTGGCAGCACCGGCTGCCGATGGCATCAAGGGGGCGTGGGTGCGGATCAATCCCGCACCTGGCCGACCGGCCGCGGGCTATTTCAGCTTCACCAATGGCAACAAACCCGATGTGCTGGTGGGCGCCGATGCGACGGGTACCGACACGAAGGTTGCCCGGGTTGAAATGCACCAGATGACGATGGACGGCGGGGTGATGAAAATGTCCGCCATCGGCAGCTTGCCGATCAAGGCCGGCGAAACGGTCGAGTTCAAGTCGGGCGGCTATCATCTGATGCTGTTCGGCCTCGAAAACCCGGGCAAGGCGGTGCCGATCACGCTGCGTTTCCAGTCCGGCGCGCGGATCAGCGCGCTTGCCGAAGTGCGCAGTGCGGGCAGCGCGCAGCCCAACCCGCATGCCGGCCACTGACACCCAGCTGATCCGCAACCTGACCGGGTCCGAGCGGGTCCTGCTGGCCAGCGTGTTCGGGACGACGCTCGATGCCGATCCGGTGACGATACGGCGGCAGAAGTGGTGGATGCTGCAACCGTGGTGGATCACCATGGCACCCGATGGCCATGTCTGGTGCCATCCCAACGGCCCCAATTGGTCGCCATGCTATGCCTCGGATCGGCTCGGGATGCAGGCGCATTTCATCCACGAACTGACGCATGTGTGGCAGCACCAGCATGGGATCAACCTGTTGCTGAAGCGGGCACCCTGGGCGCCTTATCGCTACCGTTTGCAGGCAGGAAAGCGCTTTGCGGATTACGGGATCGAGCAGCAGGCCTGTATTGTGGCGGATGCATTCCTGCTGCGCGCGGGCCGACCGGTGGCGGGCGGCTCGCTCGCGGCTTATGCCGAGATCCTGCCCTTCGGCGACTGGGGCTGACCCTGTCGCCAAAGGGCAGGAGCAGGATCAGGCAACGACGGTGCGCTGGCGGCGACGCATCGAAGCGCCGACAAGGCCGAAGCCGGTAAGCAGCATGGCCCAGGTCGCCGGCTCGGGAACGGTGTAGCCGCTCAGCGCGTCGAGACGATAGCCTTGGCCGAGATCGCCGCCGAAGCTGACATCACCGCCGACGGCGGTGGTGAACACATAACCGAAATAGGGGGTGAGGACGGGATTGTTGAATGTGAGCGAGACGGTGCCGCCATTGGCGTTCGTCGAGGTGAAGCTGGCAGCACCATCGAGGCCCTGGGCGATGCGCGCCGGAAGGCCGGTGGTGAATCCGATCGAGGTCAGCGCGCCGAGCGCATCGACGCCATAGATGCGCAGTGTATCGTTGGCGTCGACCGAAGAAAGCTTGAGGCCGGTCAACCGCAACGCCTGCGATGCATTGGTGGTGATGAGGATCGCCTCACGCAGGGACGCGCTGTTGGTGTCGATCTGCACCGTGTCGCCGCCGCCGGTCACGCCGATGCCCGGGACGGTGGTGCGGATGGTGAGAGCAGCACCCCCTGCCGTGGTGGAAAGCAGCTGCGACACATTGGTCAGGGCGGTGGTGTGCGCGGGGGTGAAGCGACGGGCTACGGCCGTGAGGGTCGCGCCATCGCCGGCGGCAGTTGCCGACTTTGACGCCACATTGGCGGCAGAACCTGGCGTGCCGAACGCCCATGTGGCTGCACTGGCAGGCGTTGCCAGAAGCGGAACGATTGCAATGGCGGCGGTCAACAGGTGTTTCATCAATATCCCCCTGAAATCATGAATTGGTTCCCTAATGCGTTACGCAAAATTACGCAATATGACCTTATGTTAACTCTTGTACGCTGCGGGGGCTTGTACGCGGCGTCGGCAGATATGGTTGCAACGGCAGGATCAGCCTCGCATCGCGTGATCCGCAACCCGCGCGAGCAGGATATCGAGTGCCGTTGCCGCGGCCGGCTCCGCAAGGGTGGGCGCATGGCCGACGCGCGGCACTTCTGCGACCTGCATATCCGCAAGGCGGCGCGCCATTTCGGCCTGGCTTGCGGCTGTCAGCACGTCCGAAAGTGCGCCGCGCAGGCTGAGCACCGGTAGTCCGGCGAGCTTGTCGAAGGCCGTCCACAGGTCGATGCCGGCATCGCGGCCGGGCAGCCTGAAAGGCTCGGCGATACGCGGGTCATAGTCGAAGATGATCCGGCCCGAGCCGGAGAGGCGGCACAGCCGGTGGGCATGGGCGAGCCAATCGGCGAGGCCCCAATCGGGATGGATCTGTGCCGCGCGGCTCTGCAGGTCGCGTGCGGCGTGCACCCAGGTGGGCCAGCTTGCGGCGCGGCCGACATTGGCGCGCAGCCGCGCCATTCCCTCCGCCTCCAGCGCGGGGCCGATGTCGTTCAGCACCACGCCGGCCATGGCGGCGCGGTGGCCGGTGGCGAGCTGCATCGCCAGCAGCCCGCCCACCGAATTGCCGATCACCACGAAGCGTTGCAGCCCCGCGGACTCTATCAGCCGGCCGAGATCGAGGAGATAAGTGAGCGACACATAGGTGAGGGAGTCCTTCGGCCAGGCGGATTCGCCACGTCCGCGCAGATCGACGGCGACCAGCCGCCAGCGGCCTGCCAACCGTGCTGCAAGCGCCTCGAAATCGGCGGCGTTGCGGGTGAGGCCGGGAATGCACAGAAGGGCGGGACGGTCCGTCGCGCCCGGCCAGTCGCGATAATGCAGGCGCAGGCCGTCATGCGACCAGTACCAGCCGTCTCGATATGCCGCATTCAACGCCATTCCCCGCCCCGACTTTGAAGTTTTTTGACTTTTACTCAGATGGCAGCGTATAGGACCGGGGCCCGGGGGCATAGGAAAGAAGCATAGTGGCCACACGCGCGATCGATTCCCGTTTGTCTGAAACCCGTGCCGAGTTGCGTGTCGATAGCCGCGCCCGGCGCTACGACCCTGCCGAGACCAAGGCGCGCGTGCTTGCCGCAGCTTATATGCTGTTCTCCACCAAGGGTTTTACCGCGACGGGCACGGCGGATATCGCGCGTGAGGCCGATGTGTCGGAGGGCTCGATCTTCTATCATTTCGGCTCCAAGGCGAAGCTGCTGGCCGAGCTCGGCCGGCGCCACGGTGAGCTGATGATCGCCTATATGGAAGGCAATGATGCGCTTGAGGACCTGGAGCCCGGCATCATCGTGCCGCGGGTGTTCGAGTTCGTGCGCACAAACACCATGTGGGAGAACATGGGCGGAGACCCGTGCGACGCCAGCCCGCGCGTGAAGATGATGAAGAATGCCGATGTCGAGCCCTTCTACCATGCCGCCAAGGACACCGTGGTGGAGTGGGTACAGCGGCACATGCAGGCGGCTTTCGCCAAGCGCAGCATCACCGGCATCGAGATCGATATTGCGGCGTCCTTCACCCATCATTTCGTTGGCGAAGCGATCGACCGGATGTTCTGCACCGACGATCCCGCCGAGCATGCGCGCATCGAGCGCGAGACGGTGCGCTTCATGCGCGCTGCGTGTGGCTATGTTGTTTAACGGCTGAGCATCGCGCCGAGCGGCTTGCCGCCGAAGATATGGATGTGCAGGTGCGGCACCTCCTGGTGCGCATCAAGGCCGGCGTTGGCGAGCAGCCGGTAGCCCGGCACCTCCAGCCCGAGCGCCTTGGCCACCCGCCCTACCGCGCGGACGTATCCGGCGATTTCCGCATCCGGCGCCTGCGCCGAAAAATCTGCCCAGCTTCGCCAGCGTCCCTTGGGGATGACGAGCACATGGGTGGGCGCCTGGGGGTTGATGTCGTGGAAGGCGAGCGACCACTTGTCCTCATGGACCTTGGTGCAGGGGATCTCGCCGCGGAGGATGCGCGCGAAGATGTTGTTGTCGTCATAGTCGCCAAGCGCTTCGACGGGCATGGGGCAAGGCCTTTTTCTGATGGGTTTTCCGCAGAGTGGCGGGTGCGGCTTGCCACTGCAAGGGGCGGGGCGCATGGCAGGCCCCGAAGGATGATCGGCATGAGCGACGATGACTATGTCTATGACGACGACAGTGGTGAATGGATGCCCGCGGCCGAACTGGCGGCGAAGCAGGCTGCTGCCGGACGCGTCGAGGTGCGCGATTCGGTTGGCAACCTTCTCGCCGATGGCGACCAGGTAACGCTGATCAAGGATCTCGACGTCAAGGGCGAAGGGCAGACGCTCCGGCGCGGCACGCTGATCAAGTCGATCCGCCTCACCGGCGATCCACAGGAGATCGATTGCCGCTTCGATGGCATCAAGGGGCTCGTGCTGCGTGCCGAGTTCGTCAAAAAGCGCTGAGCCGCTCGGCCATGGCCTTGACCGCGAAGGTCTGAGCCCCTAATTCCGCAGCGTCCGCACCCGTCCTGGCGTGCGGCCGGCTTTGATCCTCCATATCAGCCCATACAGCGCCCGCTTCATGCCGCCGCTGTCTTTTGCAAAGACCCCCTTTCATGCATCTCCATGACCTGAAGAAGAAGACCCCCGCCGAACTCGTGGCCATGGCCGAGGAGCTCGAGGTCGAGAACGCCTCGACGCTGCGCAAGCAGGACATCATCTTCGCCATCCTCAAGACCACGGCGGAAGCCGGCAACGAGATCACCGGCTCGGGCACGATCGAGGTGATGCCCGATGGGTTCGGCTTTTTGCGCTCGGCCGAGAGCAACTATCTCGCCGGCCCCGATGATATCTATGTGAACCCGCAGATCGTCCGCCGCTTCGGGCTGCGCACCGGCGATACGGTCGAGGGCGAGATCAAGTCCCCGGCCAATGGCGAACGCTATTTCGCGCTCAACCGCGTGGTTTCGGTCAATTTCGATCAGCCCGAGGCAGTGCGCCACCGCGTCAACTTCGACAATCTCACGCCGCTCTATCCGGAAGAGAAGCTCAACCTCGAGAATTACGATCCGACGATCAAGGACAAGACCGGCCGGATCATCGATGTCGTCTCGCCGCTCGGCAAGGGGCAGCGTTGCCTGATCGTCGCCCCCCCGCGCGTCGGCAAGACGATGATGATGCAGAACATTGCCCGGGCCATCAGCGCCAACCACCCCGAATGCTATCTGATCGTGCTGCTGATCGACGAGCGGCCCGAGGAAGTGACCGACATGCAGCGGACGGTGAAGGGCGAGGTGATTTCCTCGACCTTCGATGAGCCGGCGACGCGGCATGTGCAGATTGCCGAGATGGTGATCGAAAAGGCCAAGCGGCTGGTCGAGCACAAGCGCGACGTGATCATCCTGCTCGACAACATCACCCGCCTGGGGCGCGCCTACAACACGGTGGTGCCGAGCTCGGGCAAGGTGCTGACCGGCGGTGTCGATGCCAATGCGCTGCAGCGGCCCAAGCGCTTCTTCGGTGCGGCGCGCAACATCGAGGAAGGCGGCTCGCTGACGATCATCTCGACGGCGCTGATCGACACCGGCAGCCGGATGGACGAGGTCATCTTCGAGGAATTCAAGGGCACCGGCAACGCCGAAATCGTGCTCGACCGCAAGATTGCCGACAAGCGCGTGTTCCCGGCGATCGACATCGGCAAGTCGGGCACCCGCAAGGAAGAGCTGCTGGTGGACAAGAACACCCTCACCAAGATGTGGGTGCTGCGCCGCATCCTGATGCAGATGGGAACCGTGGATGCAATCGAGTTCCTGATCGACAAGATGAAGGATTCGGTGACGAACAAGGACTTCTTCGACGGCATGAACCACTGACGCCGACCTGGTGAGCAGGACCCCCGCCGGGCGAGGGAGGGATCGGGAGATGCGAAGGCCCTGCTCGTCCGGGAAGCGCCGGAGCAGCCTGACCGATCAACCGACCGGATCGACCGAAGGGCGCGCGGTGGCGGCCATGCGTGCCGGCTCGGTCGCCTTGATGGCGTCGCGGATGCACTGGCTCTGATGGGTGCGGTCGGCGATGGTGTCACCGCCGTTGGCGCAAACTGAGCGGGCGGCCGCGCGCAGCCGGGTGTCGAGGCGCTTGTGATCGACGGTGCTGGCGAGGTTCAGATCACCGATCGCGACCTTGACGCTGCGCGGTGCATCGACCTGCTGCGCCTGGGCGGGGCCGGCAGCGGCGCCGATGCAAAGGGCTGCACCGATGACGGTGCCGACAAGACCGAAAGCGGCGCGGCTGGCGGTCGACTGTGCGAAAGCGAACATGATGTATCTCCTGTTTGGGACTGCACCGGACCATCCGGCGCCGTCATGCCAGGAGCTTTGCACAGTGCGTGCCAGTTTTCGGTGCGTGCATAGAGTCATGTAAAAACAACAGCTTATCTGTAACGTGCGCTAGATCAGCAATACGCACGTAACATTCTAGTCCAGACATTTGGGAGATTTTACCAAGTTTGCGGATATGTTTTCAGCTGGCTGCGCTTGCTCCTATCCCTAGCTTGTGCATAGAGTTGAACATGTTGACCCAGCGCTCCCGCTATGCCTTGCGCGCCCTCATCTTCATTGCGCAATCGAACAGTGCTGCTCCAGTGCCGATCTCGGTGATTGCCGCCGACCAGAAATTGCCGCGCAAATTTCTCGAGATCATTCTCCTCGAGCTCAAGCATGGCGGGCTGGTGAACAGCTACCGCGGCAAGATGGGCGGCTATCGGCTGGCGCGGCCGGCGAGCGAGATCAGCTTCGGCGAAATCATTCGCTTGATCGAAGGGCCGATTGCGCTGGTGCCCTGCGTATCGGTGAGCGCTTATCAGCGCTGTTCGGACTGTTTCGAGGAGACCAGCTGCGTCATCCGCAAGGTAATGCTCACGGTGCGTGACCAGACGGCAGCGATCCTCGACACCACCACCCTCGCCGATCTTTCGCTCGAACGGCTTGCCGCTTAAGGCTTTGCCCGTCGCAGCTTGATCGCACGGCCGTCGCTGGCCTTGAGCAGTGCAGCCCCGCTGGCATCGAATGCCACGATGGTGACAGCCTCCAGCGTTGTCAGGAACTTTCCCTCGAATTCCATCAGCGCCGGCGCGCAGCCCATGCGGGTGGAGGCAAGCGGGCCGAACTTCACGGCAGCGCCATTTTGCTGCCAATCGCCGGTGAAGCGGTTGCAGCCCGAGCGACCGGTGACGCGGCTCGTCCCGGCGTCCCCGGGATCGAAGGTCAGGTCGACGCGGACGCTTGCGACCATGCGGCCGCCGTTGAGATCCTCGACCAGCCAGGGCCCGCCTACGAGGGTGCCACCGAGCGGCGGTGGCTCGCCCCTTGCGAGCCGTGCCGCTTCGCTGGTGCTGCAGGACGCCAGCAGCATTGCGCCGAGAAGACCGAAGAGCGCTCGCCGCATCTACAGGCTCCGCTTGCGCAGCTCATCGCGGATTTCCGCAAGCAGGGGTTCCTCGGCGCTCGGGCCGGGCGGGGGCGCTGGCGGCGCCACGGCCGGCCTCATCAGCCTGTTGGCAATGCGCACGAGCATGAAGATCACGAAGGCGACGATGACGAAGTTGATGACCTTGGTGATGAAGGCGCCGTAGCCGAACAGCGGCACGCCGGCGGCCTTGAGCGCGTCGTAATCGGTCAGCGAGCCGGCATAGTCGGACGGCACGGGGCCGAGCATGATGAACTGGCTGGAGAAATTGACGCCACCGGTGAGGAGGCCGAGCACCGGCATGATCAGCTCTTCGGTGAATGAGGTGACGATCGTGCCGAATGCGGCGCCGATGATGACAGCCACCGCCAGGTCGAGCACGTTGCCGCGGGCAATGAAGGCCTTGAACTCCTGAAGCATGGTCACCCCCTGTTGAAACCGCCGAGCGCACACTATCTTGTGTCGGACCGGTTGTGGTCAACCGATGTTTGCTTTTGAGGGGACGCTTGATGGCCGCCGTTTTTCGCCGAATTGCCCAGCTCGGGATGCTCACCGCGATGACGGTGACCCTGTCCGGCTGCGGTATCAACACCATTCCCACGCAGGAAGAAAATGTGAAGGCCAAGTGGGGCGATGTGGAAAACCAGTACCAGCGCCGCGCCGATCTGATCCCGAACCTCGTAGCCACGGTGAAGGGTTTTGCCGCCCAGGAGCGCGAAGTGCTCGAAGCGGTGACCCGCGCCCGTGCCAGTGCCACGCAGGTTACGGTCGACCCTACCAAGCTTTCCGATCCCGCGCAGATCGCGGCCTTCGAACAGGCGCAGGGCCAGGTTGGCTCGGCACTGGGCCGGTTGCTCGTGACGGTGGAGAAGTATCCCGAATTGCGCTCAAACGAGAACTTCCTGCAGCTGCAGTCGCAGCTTGAAGGCACCGAGAACCGCATCACCGTGTCGCGCCGCGACTATAATCAGGCCGTGCAGGCCTACAACACCGAGATTCGCACCTTCCCGGCGATCATCGCGGCCAAGGTGATCTATGGTGCCGAGCCGATCGCGCCGTTCAAGGCGACGACCGCCAATGCCCAGACGGCGCCGGCCGTCGCCTTCTGATGGCCGGACGACGGCCGCAACCGGGGCCCGAATGGCGGCGCAAGGATGACGAGCGCCAGCGCAACTATGCGTCGGAAAGCCGGCTGAGCCGTATCGCGCTGATCCTCTTTGCCGTTGCCAGCCTCCTTGCGCTGGTGCTCGGCATCGCGGGCGAAGCGCGGGCCCAGCCGGCCTTTCCGAAGCTGGAAGGCCGGGTAACCGATGCAGCCGGCATCCTGACGCCCGAGACGAAGGCGCGGCTGGAAGGCGAACTTGCGGCGCTGGAAGCGGCGACCGACCAGCAACTCGTGGTGGCAACGGTGCCCGACCTCATGGGCTATGAGATCGAGGAATATGGTTATCAGCTCGGCCGCAACTGGGGCATCGGCCAGGCGGAGAGCGACAATGGCGCGATCCTGCTGGTGGCGCCGAACGAGCGCAAGGTGCGCATCGAAGTGGGCTATGGCCTCGAGGGCGTGCTGACCGACGCAATGACGTCGCAAGTCATTCGCCGCGCCATCATTCCCAAGTTCAAGGCCGGGGACATGGCGGGCGGGATCGAGGCTGGCACGGCTGAACTCGTCCGGCTGCTGCAACTGCCGCCGGAAGAAGCCGCAGCGGCAGCGCTGGCTGCCAAGGCGCGCGCCGAAGAGGCGGAAGCCCCCAACGTGTTTGCGGTGATCATGTGGATCCTGATCATCGTCATCTGGATATTTTTCGCCGTGGCGCGCGGCGGCCGCGGCCGTCGGCGCGGCAGTGCGGTCATCTGGGGGCCGGGTATCGGCGGCGGCTGGGGCGGCGGCGGCGGCGGCGGCGGTGGTGGTGGCTGGGGCGGCGGCGGTGGTGGCTTCGGCGGGGGCGGCGGCGGCTTCGGCGGCGGCGGTTCGTCGGGGAGCTGGTGATGCTGTTCACGGCCGAGGATCACCAGCGCATCAGCAGCGCGATCAAGGCGGCCGAGCGCGCGACGTCGGGCGAGATCGTCGTCATCGTGTCCACCCAGCCGCAGCGCTATCTGGCAACCGCACTCAGCCTGGCAGCGCTGCTGGCGCTGGCCTTGCCGTTCACTGCGGTGGTGTTCGGCTGGTCACCCGCCGACCTCTTGCCGGACTGGGACTCGCTGACGCCGCGCGATCATGAGCGTCGCAGCCTGGAGGCGCTGATCGTCATCCAGGCGGTGACCTTCGGCGTGGTGTTGGGGCTCGGGTGGTTCACGGCGCTTGGCCGCGTGCTGACGCCGCAGGGGTTGCGGCGCGACCGGGTGCATCGCACGGCCCTTGCGCAGTTTCGCGCGCGTGGGCTCGATGCCACGGCGGGCCGCACGGGTGTGCTGCTCTATGTCGATGCATCGGACCATATTGCCGAGGTGGTGGCCGATGCCGCAGTGTTCGCCAAGGTGCCCGCCGACCATTGGGCGGACACCATCGATGCGCTGACAGCTGGCATGAAGGCCGGCAAGCCCGCCGAGGGAATGACCGCTGCCATCCACCTTGCCGGTGGTGTCCTTGCTGCACATTTCCCGCCGACGGCTGGCGACTTCAACGAGCTTCCCGATCATCTGATCGAGATCTGACGCACGCTGGCCTTCAGGCGGACGCGCTCGGGCGGGCAGCGGCACGGGCCTGCCATTCGGGCAGCCAGCTGGCTGTCGATGGCATGGGCTGTCCAATCTGCGCGCCGAAATCGACGAACGCCAGCAGCAGGATGTCGGCCATGGTGAAGCGGTCTCCGCAAATGCATTGGCGACCCTGCATGAGCCCATCAAGCCAGAGCAGTTTCTCCTGCGCCATTGCCTTGAGTTCGGCTGCGGCCGATTCGGAGACGAGCGTCATGCGCGGTGCGAACATGCGGCGACCTTCGGACGCGCGAAAGCCGTTGGCCATGGGTTCGAGAATGTAGAGATCGATGCGCCGTACCCACATGCGCGTCTCGGCGCGCTCTTCGGGCGTGCTGCCGATCAGGGCCGGGGCGGGGTGGATGTCTTCAAGATACTCGATAATTGCGGTGATCTCGGCGATGCAGGCGCCATTGTCGAGTTCGAGTGCGGGTGTACTGCCGCTGGGATTGCGCGCGAAATGCTCGGGCGTGCGGTTGGCGCCGCCCATGATGTCGATGGTTTCCATCGGGATCGCCAGGCCTTTTTCCGCCATCGCAATGCGCACGGCGCGCGGGTTCGGGCCGATCGAATCATAGTATTTCATGGTATCACTCCCCTTCCCGACAGTCTGAAAACCGGGAAGGGGAGTGATGCTTGTTGGCCGGACACGCGTCAATCACGTGTTCGACAAGGGGGAAATCAGCGACGCGTGAAAACGCGACGGCGGCCTTCGTAGCGATACTCGCGGCCGCGATCGTCGTAATAGTAACGATATCCGGAACGGTCTTCGAACCGGTTGCGATCCTCGGTAACGATGCCCAGCACGGCACCGGCTGCGGCACCGATCGCCGCACCTGTCACGACATTGCCACCGGTCACAGCCGCGACGCCCGCGCCGCCGGCGCCGCCGATGGCAGCACCCTGCAAGCCGCGTGATGGGCGACGCTCACCGAACTCATTGGTGGTGCATCCCGCGAGCGTGATGCTGGCAGTGATGGCCATGGCGGCGAGCTTGAGTAAATTCATGCGCAGTCCCTTTGGTATTGGCATTACGAATGGGACAACCGGCCTTGCAGCAAAGGGTTCCGTCAGCTGCGAGCAGCCAGCGCTTCGGCATTGCGCGCCTGGGTTTCAGCGGTGATCGGCCAGCCGCGGATGATCAGGCCGCCGATTCCGGCGATCAGGACCGGCGGCACGATGAACAGGAAGGTGAGGGCGGTGATGGCGTTTTCGCTGTTGGCGGTGCCGAGCGAGGGATCAAAGCCGATCAGCCCGAGCAGCGGATAAGTGAGGCCGACCGGAATGGCGTAGCCCAGCTTCTGCACTGCGGTGAGGAGGGCATAGAAGAGGCCGGTCTGCTCCTTGCCCGAGCGCAGGGTCTCGGCATCCGAATAGTCCGCCAGCATGGCGCGCAGAAGGAAGGCAGGGGCGACATAGGGAATGCCGGCCAGCGCCATGCCGAGCGAGGCCAGCGCCATGTCGTCTCGCGGGATGAACAGCGTGCCTGACTGGCAGATCATGTAGAGGCCCACTGCCCACAAGATCGCCCGGTGCTTCGAGGTCCGGCGGGCCAGCGCCATCCAGAAGGGAGCCGCGACCAGCCCTGCCACGAAATATGGAATGAGCAACAGGCTCGCCTGCGCCGGCGTGTAGCCGCGAGCTGCTTCGAAGAAGAACAGCAGCAGTGCGCCGGCAATGCCGGGGGCGAGGTTGGCAAGCAGGTCGACGATGAGCAGCCGGCGCAGCAGCGGCATGCGGAACGCATCGACCATCTCCCGCCAGCCATGGGCATGGCCGGCATCGGATCGGGAGAGGCGCTCGGGCACGGCGACGATGTTGAGAATGATCGTCGGCACCAGCGCTGCGGCGATGATGATCCCCATGGTCTGGATGCCGGTGGCGCGATCCGCGCCGAACAGCGCCGCACTTGCCGGTGGCACTGCCAAAATGGCGAGCATTCCTACCATGTTGAACGCCATCCACCAGCCAAAGATGCGCGATCGCTCGTGATAATCATCGGACAGCACGGCTCCCCACGCCATGTGCGAGACCAGCACGACCGAATAGCCGACATACATCAGCATCAGCCCTGCAAACGCCATGGGCCCCGAAATGCCCGGCTGCGCAAAGAACACCGCCAGCACGCCGGCGAAGAGGATCATGGCCCCCCCGCCCAGCCACGGCCGGAACCTCCCGAGCCTGCTCTTCGAGCGGTCGATGAGCACGCCCAGGATCGGATCGAGCGGCACATCGATGATGCGGACGATGAAGAAGATGAGGCCGACAACGCCGATATCGAGCCCGAGCGACCCGGCATAATAGGGCGGCAGATGCACGACCACAGGAAGCCCCACCGCCGCCAACGGCAAGCATGGTGCACTGAACGCAAGCAACCGGCCAATCGGCAAACGCAACCTGTTCTCTCCCCTGATACGACCTTCGGCGAGCGCCGATGGAATGGCAAGCCAACGGATAAGCGAGGGCCGTCGATGTTAAGGAAACTTGGCATCGAGGTAGCCAGGTAATTGTCAGGACAAGCTGATGTTCAAGCCAAGGCGCTACATGATCGAGCTAGGTGGGGCGTTGCTGCTCTATGCCGTGTTGCGGCCGCTATGACCCGACGTTGCCGCTGGCCTTTGCCATAGCCCGGCTGTTCGAAGGTCGGATCGAAGATGTTTTCCAACCGTGATCGGCCGCAGGACTTTCATCGTCCCGATATCTGGCTAGAGTCCTCCGCAATCACAACAGGTTGGGGACTGTATATCATGATCGCGCGGATGATGCTGGCAGCGGTACTGCTCGCCGGGCCGGCGCAGGCCGAGACGGTGGCGATCAAGGCCGGCCGGCTGATCGTGGATGCTGCCAAACCGGCGCTGGGGCCGTCGACGGTGATCGTCGAGAATGGCCGGATCGTGGCGGTGCAGCCGATCGACCGTCCGATCCCGGCGGGGGTGCGGGTGATCGACCAGTCCAGCCGCACGGTGCTGCCGGGGCTGATCGACGCGCATGTGCACCTGACCGGCCAGCCCGACCAGCCATTCTGGCGCGAAGCCACCGACAGCGACGAAAAGGCCGTGGCGGTGGGCCTCTACAATGCGCGCGTCACGTTGAAGGCCGGCTTTACCACGGTGCGCGATGCCGGCGCGCCGGGCATTGCGGGCTATGCGGTGCGCGATGCGATCCGAGACGGCATGTTCCCCGGGCCACGCATCCTGGCGGCGGGGTCGGCGCTTTCGATCGTCGGCGGGCATGGTGATGTTTCGGGCTTCCGGCCCGAGGTGAATGCAGCGCTTTCGGGTAGCAGTGTCTGCACCGGAGCGGTCGAGTGCGCGGCCAAGGTGCGCCGCGCCTCGCAGCTGGGGTCGGACGTGATCAAGATCACCGCCACTGGCGGCGTGCTCAGCCAGCAGGGCCGCGGATTGGGCCAGCACTTCACCGACGAGGAAATGAAGTCGATTGTCGATACGGCCGCATCGCTCGGGCTGAAGGTGATGGCGCATGCGCACGGCGCGCGCGGCGTGGAGGCGGCGGCGCGCGCCGGGGTGGCGAGCATCGACCATGGCACCTTTGCCGATGACGCAGCGGTGAAGGTGATGGCAGCGAAGGGCAGCTGGTATGTGCCCACGCTGATGGCGCTCGTCGGGATCGAGGAGCGGCTCGGCAAGGGCGTCTATACGCCGGTGGTGGAGCAGAAGATTCGCGAGACGCTGGCGGTGCGCGGCAAGGCACTGGCGGCGGCAGTGAAGGCCGGGGTGAAGATCGCCTATGGCACCGACAGTGCCGTCTATGCCCATGGCCGCAACGGCGAGGAGGGTGCGGAGATGGTGAAATATGGCGGCATGACTCCGCGCGCCGTGCTGGTTTCCGCCACTTCGGGGGCTGCCGAACTGCTCGGTGTGAGCAGCGAGACCGGGACCATCGAACCCGGCAAGGCTGCCGATATGATTGCAGTCGATGGCGACCCGCTCACCGATGCCCGCGAGCTTGCCAAGGTGAAATGGGTGATGGCGCGCGGCGAGGTGCTTGAGTAAGGCTGCCTTGGTTGACTGATACAGTAGACGGGATTTGACGATGCGCAGCGTGTTTTTGGCCGCGGTGGGCTTTTGCTTGATGGTGCCGCTGGCGGCACCTGTCAGGGCGCAGGCTGCGGAGGCGCCGGCCGACGAGGCCAGCCGGCTGCGCAAGCTGTTTGCCGATTCGGACGAAGCGGCGTTGAAGCGCAGCCCGCTTTCCGCACTGTTCCGCGGCGACCAGCGATACGCCGACCAGCTGGGGGACTTTTTTTCCGATGCCGCGCTCGACGCGCAAAAAGCCGCGGCGGAGGCCGATCTGGCCGCGCTCAATGCGATCGACCGCGACAAGCTCTCGGCTCAGGACCGGGTGAGCTATGACGTGTTCCGCTGGCAGACCGAGACCAATCTCAAGGGCTTTGCACCCGAGCTCGTCGCTGCGACGCAGGGCCGGCCGATCGACCATATGCGCGGCATCCACACCTTCATTCCCGATATCTCTACCGGGGAGAGTGCAGCCCCGTACAAGACGGTCAAGAATTACGAGGATGGCCTCAAGCGGCTGACGAGCTTCGCCTTTCAGCTTGATATGGCGACTGCGCGTTTCCGCCAGGGCATGGCGGCGGGCGTGGTGCAGCCGAAGCTGGTGACGACCAATGTCATCGGCCAGCTCGACACGCTGCTGGTTGGCGGCACCGCGGCTTCGGTGATGATGAAGCCGGTCGGCAAGTTTCCGGACAGCTTTTCCGCTGCCGACAAGGCACGGTTGTCCGCAGACTATGCCAGGGTGGTGGGCAGCGAGGTGAACCCGGCACTGGCCCGGCTGCGGGACTTCCTGAAAGCCGAGTATCTGCCAGTGGCGCGCGACAGCGTCGGGCTTTCGGCCATGCCGGGGGGTGCGGCGCTCTATGAATATCTGATCCAGACGAACACCACGACCGACCTGACGGCAAGCGAGATCCACGATCTTGGTCTCAAGGAAGTCGCACGCATTCGCCAGGGCATGGGTGCGGTGCAGAAGCGCATGGGAGTGAAGGGCGAGCTTTCCGATTTCTTCACCTTCATCCGCACCGATCCGCGCTTCAAGCCGAAGAGCAAGGACGATCTGCGGCTGCGCTACGAGGCAGTGGGCAAGCGGGTGAACACCACCGTGGGCAGCCTGTTCAGCACGCTGCCCAAGGCGCCGCTGGAGATTCGTCCGGTGCCCGAATTCCGCGAGAAGAATGATGCCGCCGGCTCCTACCAGTCGGGTACGCCCGATGGCTCGCGGCCGGGCATCTTCTACTACAACACCTATGACCTGCCCTCGCGCACCACCCAGGGCATCGAGACGCTGTATCTTCATGAAGCCGTGCCGGGGCATCATTTCCAGATCAGCCTGGCGCAGGAAAACGAGGCGCTGCCCGCGTTCCAGCGCTTCGGTGGCAACACCGCCTTTGTCGAAGGCTGGGCGCTCTATGCTGAAAGCCTGGGGCCGGAGCTCGGCATGTTCAAGGACCCGATGCAGTTGCAGGGCCGCTATGATGACGAGATGCTGCGCGCCATGCGCCTTGTGGTCGACACCGGTCTGCACGCCAAGAACTGGGGCCGCGATCAGGCGATCGAATACATGATGGCAAACTCGGCGATGGGTCGTACCGATGCCACCATCGAGGTGGAGCGCTATATCGCCATGCCCGGGCAGGCGCTTGCCTACAAGATCGGCCAGCTGACGATCAGCCGGCTGCGCGCCGATGCCCAGGCGAAGCTGGGCCGCACGTTCGACATCCGCGCCTTTCACGAACAGGTGCTGATGACCGGCGCGCTGCCGATGGCGGTGCTGGAGAAGAAGATGGCGGATTGGGTGGCAGGGCAGCGCTGAGAGCCCGGCCTTGGCGTGGATCTCGAAGTTTGCCGGGTGCGTGTCGTTTTATCGACATATTGCGTGCCTAGGGGGCGGCAGCATGATCCGAAGCGCCCGAATTGCCAGCCTGCGACGGCTGGGCTGCCTTGCCATCCTGTCCCTGGCCGCACCTGCACACGCCGACGAGCAGGTCTGGTTGGCTGGCATCGCGCAGGGGCCGATCAAGGGAAAGCTCATCACCTGGATCGAGGTCCAGCCGCGCTTCACCGATGGCGGGGACCGGTTGGGGCAGACGATCCTGCGGCCTGCGGTCGGCGTGCAGCTCAATCCCGCGGCGACGCTGTTGCTCGGCTATGCGTATGTCGAGAGCAATCCGGATGGGCTGCCGGCGCGACGCGAGCATCGCACCTGGCAGCAGGCGCAGGTGCGGCTGGCGGGGACACCGGGCAAGGCGGTGCTGGTGTCCCGCACGCGGCTCGAACAGCGATTTCTTGAAGGCGCAGACGAAGATGGCTGGCGGTTGCGGCAGTTTCTGCGCGGCCAATACTGGCTATCCGAGAAATGGTCGCTGATTGGCGTGTCGGAGGCATTTGTCGGGCTCGATTCGACGCGTTGGGGGCAACGATCGGGCTTGGAGCAGGTGCGCAATTTTGCGGCCGTCGGCCATGCCATCACCCCCCGCATCACACTGGAGGCCGGCTATCTCAACCAGCGGCTGGTGCGGCCGGGCGCGGACGGCACCAACCATGTCCTCAACCTCAACCTGTTTTACAGGCTGGGCTAATTGTTGAGGCCGATGAGATAGCGGTCGGTTCGGACGGCACCGAGCCAGGTCATCGGGTTCCAGTCGGTCGAGCCATCGAGCGAGAAGGTGATGAACTCGGCGCGGCCGACGACATTCTCGATCGGCAGCATGCCGAGACCGTCGCGGCTGACATCGAAGCGGCTGTCCTGGCTGTTGTCGCGGTTGTCCCCCATCAGGAAGACATGGCCTTCGGGGACGATGACTGGCGGGGTATTGTCTTGCGGCATCTCGCCGACATCGAGGGTGAGATAGCTGCGACCGCCGGGCAGCGTCTCGCGCCAGGTGGGGTAGCGGCAAACCTGGGTGCCGGCCGCACTGGTGGCACGGTACTGGGCATCGACGATGGTGAGGCAATCCGAATTGGGGCTCACGGCAATCTCGGTGTCCGCGACGCGTTCACGCTGCACGGGGACGCCGTTGAGCCAGAGCGCGCCATCCTTCATCTGCACGGTGTCCCCGGGCAGGCCGATGACGCGCTTGATCCAGTCGACATGGTCGCGCGGTGCCTTGACGATGGCGATGTCTCCGCGCGCCGGCATGCTGCCGAGCAGCCGGCCCTGGATCGGCGGCAGCACTTCGATGGAGGGCGACAAATAGGAATAGCCATAAGGGAATTTCGACACGATGAGCCGGTCCCCGATGAACAGCGTCGGCAGCATCGAACCGGAGGGGATGTAGAAGGGTTTGGCGATGAAGCTGTGCACCGCCAGCACCGCGAGCACGAGCAGGAAGAGCTGCCAAAGCTCGTGTGCCCAGTTGGTCGGCTTCTTTGCCACGGTGGTGGATGCCTCGGTCATTCGGGACTCGCGGTAATGAGAACGATCGCCTGCGCCCATGGATGGTCGTCGGTGATTGTCAGATGAATGGTCGCCCTATGCCCGATGGGGGTGATTTGCGCCAGCCTTTGCGCCGCACCGCCGCCGAGCTGCAGCGTCGGGGCGCCCGAGGGGAGGTTGATCACCCCCATGTCCTTGAAGAACACGCCGCGGCGGATGCCGGTGCCGAGCGCCTTTGCACACGCCTCCTTGGCGGCGAAGCGCTTGGCAAAGGTGGCGGCGCGGGTGAGTACGCGGGTATTGGCCTTCGCCTGTTCGACATCGGTGAACACCCGGTCGATGAAGCGGGCGCCGAAGCGCTCGATACTCGATTCGATGCGGGTGATGTTGCACAGGTCCGATCCGAGCCCGAGCACGACGATGCCTGCGGGAATGTTCACGCGCCCCGCTCGGGACGAGCAATGCAACGCGCTTCGTCCATCAATGCACGCATCTGGCGGATGGCTTGCGCCAGGCCGATGAACACCGCTTCGCCGATGAGGAAATGGCCGATGTTGAGCTCGGCGAGCTCGGGCATCGCCGCCACCGGCGCCACATTGTCGAAGGTGAGGCCGTGGCCGGCGTGGATCTCGAGGCCAAGCGACACGCCAAGCGCAGCTGCTGTGTGCAGCCGCTGCAGCTCCACTGCCACCTGTTCGCCGCTGGCATGGGCATAGGGTCCGGTGTGCAGTTCGACCACCGGTGCGCCCAGGGCTGCTGCGGCGTGGAGCTGGTCGGCATCGGGCGCGATGAACAGGCTGACACGCGAGCCGTTGGCGCGGAGCTGCCGCACGATGGGGGCAAGCGTGTTGTGCAGCCCGGCGGCATCGAGCCCGCCCTCGGTGGTGCGCTCGGCGCGGCGCTCGGGCACGATGCAGGCGGCGTGTGGCTTGGCGGCGAGGGCGATGGCGAGCATCTCGTCGGTGGCTGCCATTTCGAGGTTGATCGGCAGGCGCGTGGCGGCCGCCAGCCGCGCCAGATCTGGATCGGTGATGTGTCGCCGGTCCTCGCGCAGATGGACGGTGATGCCATCGGCCCCCGCTTCTGCGGCCACGATCGCGGCGCGCACCGGATCGGGATGCAGCCCGCCGCGCGCGTTGCGGATGGTCGCGACATGATCGATGTTGACGCCCAGCCTCAACATCATGCGGGTCCCTTGCTGCACATTACTGGCGATTTGGCCTTGTGAACGCCGGCGACGGCGAGTGGTGCAAGGACCATGGAAACGACTGCGGTCGATCTCATGCCGCACGGCTCCCAGGCTTTACCGCCGGGAGCGCTGCCAGTTCGGGCGGGAGTGCGTCGGGGGCGTAGCTCGGCACGTCGAGGCGCAGCAGCGGCGTGAAGGGAACGCCGAGATCGGCAGTGCCATTCGAGCGATCGACGAGCGAGGCGGCGTGGATGACATCGCCGCCAGCGGCGCGCACGGCGGCTATCGCCTCGCGGCTCGAGAGGCCGGTCGTAACGACATCCTCCATCAGCAACACCTTCTGCCCCGGTGACAATGCGAAGCCGCGGCGCAGCTCGAACGTGCCGGTGGGGCGCTCGACGAACATTGACAGCACGCCGAGGGCTCGTGCCAGTTCGTGCCCACAGATGAGGCCTCCCATCGCCGGCGCCACGACGACCTCGACCTGAGCTCTGACAGACTCTGGCAGCCGCGAGGCAAGCGCTTCCGCCAGCCGGGCGGCGCGGGCCGGGTCCATCAGCACCCGTGCGCATTGCAGATAGCGAGGCGAGCGCAGCCCGGAAGACAGGATGAAATGCCCTTCGAGCAACGCTTCGGCGGCGCGGAATTCGGCAAGGATGTCGTTGTCGGTCATGCGCGATCCCTAGCACCGTCGCACACGACGTCAAAAGCAACATCTTGGCGCATCCCCTTCCCTTTCCGATGCGTAATTCGTTTGTCTCATGCGCCAGAGTTTGGCAAAATATCTGGGCTGTTGCGGGGGTGTATCGAATGAAAATCCAAATTGCTGGTTCCGTGGTGTTTGCCGCTGTCGCACTGATGGGGCTTTCGAGCCCGGCGGCTGCGCAAATGAAATCCAAGGCAGGCAAGGAAATCGAGAAGGATCGCGCCCAGAAGACAGCAGAACTTCCGATTTGCGCCAAGCCGCTCGGCACATTGGCGCTTGCCGAGCCGGAAAATCTGGAAAACCGCTGGTGGACGAGCCTCGGCCTCAGCTCGCCCGAGGCGCTGATCCGCGTTTATGTCCAGCAGTCCAAATGCTTTCGCCTCGTCAATCGCTCCAACCGCGGCATGGCTGCGATGCAGCAGGAGCGCAGCCTTGCTGCCGCCGGGGAGACGCGGCGAGGTGGCACCTTCGGCAAGGGGCAGATGGTGGAAGCCGATTTCACGGTCATCCCCGATATCGTCACGAGCAACAACAACAAGGGCGGGCTCAAGATCGGCAGCCTGATCGGCGGGTTCGTGCCGGGGTTTGGCGGCGCGTTGCTGGGTGGGCTCGATATCAAGAAGCGGTCGGCCAATGTCATCCTCAATGTCGTCAACAACAAGTCGTCCGAAGAATTCGTGGCGGAGGGCCAATCCAAGAAATCCGACCTCGGCTTTGGCGCGGGCGGCGGCTTTTTCAGCGGAGGGTTTCTCGGCGCCGGCGGCGCATCGGGCTATGACAATACCGAAATGGGGCAGGTGATCGCGCTGGCCTATCTCGATGCCTATACCAAACTGGTCAATGATCTTGGTGGGCTCGAGAATGCCATTGGCGGGCAACAGGCCGAGCGTGCAGTGGCGATGAAGAATTCGGGTCGGATGTTCACGACCGCCGACATCAAGTCCAAGGTCCTGAAGCCGCTTGATTCCGGCGCCATGCTCTATCCGACAGGCAACAAGCTCAATGGCTTGTGGGAGGTGGAAGACGAGCTTGGCAGCAAGGGCTGGGTGCCCGAAGTGGCGATTGCGATCGCGCGGTAGCGTCTGACCTCAGCCGCGTATCCGCTCCACGCTCACCACCGCCGGCAGCTTGCGCAGGGCGGCAATGATGGCGGTGAGCTGCTGCAGCCCTTCCACTTCGATATCGATGATATCGGTGTGGAATTCGCGGTCGCGGTGCTTGAGGCTGAGGTTCACGATGTTGGCACGTTCGGCGGCCAGCACGGACGTCATCGCCGCCAGCGCACCGGTCTGGTTGTGGACGACGACAGCGAGCTGCGCCACCGCACCATCGCTTTCCTCGCCCCAGCCGACCTCCTGCCATTCGCCGGTCTCGTCCGAAAGCACCGAGCAATCAATGGCGTGGACCATGATCGGCTGGCCAGGGTGGCGCACGCCGACGATCCTGTCTCCGGGCACAGGATGGCAGCAAGGGCCGAGTTCGAACGCCATGCCGGCGGAGAGCCCCTGGATACTGACCGCCGCCGGCCCCGGCTTGCCGCGCTTGGTTCGGCGCGGGCGGGCACCGGCGGTTGAACCCGGAACCAGCGCCTCGGCAACCTGCTCGTCGGAAAGGTGGCCGGCGCCCAGCGCCAGTTCGAGCGCAGTCTGGTCCGCCAGCTTCAACCGGCTGAGGGCGCCGGCCATCGTCTCGCCATCGAGGTTGAACTTCATCCGCTTGCACAGCGCTTCGAGCAGCTTGGCGCCCATTGCCACCCGCTCGCTCATGGCCTTTTGCCTGACATGCCGGCGGACTGCGGCGCGCGCCTTGGCGCTGGCGACGAAGCTTTCCCACGCCGGATCGGGTGTCTGGTGCTTGCCGCGCAGGATCTCCACCTGGTCACCATTGGCGAGCACGGTGCGCAGCGGCACGACGCGCCCATTGACCTTGGCACCGACGCAGGATTCGCCGAGATTGGAATGAACGGCATAGGCAAAGTCCACCGGTGTCGAACCCTTGGGCAGCTGGTGGAGCGCACCCTTGGGAGTGAAGACGAACACCTGATCCTGGAACATCGCCAGCTTGGCATTTTCCAGCAGCTCTTCGGGACTCGCCGCATCGGTGAGCACTTCGAGCAGATCGTCGATCCACGGATAGGCCTCGCGGGTGGCGGCCGGCGAGGAGCCCTGCTTGTAGGCCCAATGTGCTGCCAGCCCGAGCTCGGCTTCCTCATGCATCGGCATGTCGCGGATCTGCACTTCGATGCGGGTGTTTTCGCCATAGACCAGCGTCGTGTGAATCGAGCGATAGCCGTTGCGCTTCGGTGTGGAGATGAAATCCTTGAAGCGACCCGGCACCATCTTCCAGCGTCGGTGCACCGCGCCCAGTGCCGCATAACAGGCGGCCTCGTCGGGCACGATGACGCGAAAGGCGATGATGTCCGACAGCTGTTCGAAATCCAGCCCGCGGCCCTGCATCTTGCGCCAGATCGAATAAGGGCGCTTCTCGCGGCCGGTCACTTGCGCTTCGATGCCGCGTTCGGCGAGGAGGACGCCGATCGCCTGGGCGACATGATCGAGGTCGGTGCGGGCCTTGCCGGGCCGCTCGCTGGCACCAGCCGAGGCGCGCAGCCGTGCCAGCCGTGCGGTGATCGACGCGTGCGCCTCGGGCTCCAGATGCATGAATGCCAGCTCGCTCAGCTCGTCCATGAAACCGTACATGCCGATGCGTTCTGCAAGCGGGGCGTAGATGTCCATCGTTTCCCGGGCGATGCGGCGACGCTTGGCCTCGTTCTTGATGTGATGCAGCGTGCGCATGTTGTGCAGCCGGTCCGCCAGCTTGACGAGCAGCACGCGGATATCGTTGGACATTGCCAGCAGGAACTTGCGCAGGTTTTCGGCCTGCCGCTCGCTGTCCGTCTGCGCCTCGATGCGGCTGAGCTTGGTGACACCGTCCACCAGCCGACCCACGCTGGCGCCGAACAGCCGGTCGATCTGCTCCTGGGTGGCGACGGTATCCTCGATGGTATCGTGGAGAATGCCGGTGGCGATCGTCTCGTCGTCGAGCTTCAGCTCGGTGAGGATGCCCGCGACTTCGATGGGATGGCTGAAATAGGGATCGCCGCTGGCGCGCAACTGGCTGCCATGCGCCTTCATCGAAAACACATAGGCGCGGTTCAGCAGGTCCTCATCCGCATCGGGATCATAGGCCTTTACGCGCTCAACAAGTTCATACTGCCGCAACATGGTGGGATATTGGGCGTGGTTTCAGCCGGGCGCAAGCAACTATGCCTCCGGCGGCTGGGGCCTCGGGCCCCAGACCCCAATAGTTAAGCTCGGTCCTCAAAATGGGGTCTGGGGCCCGAGGCCCCAGCCGCCGGAGGCTTACTCGTAATCGGGTCCGAGGTTCTGGTTGCGCGGAGGCTGGGCGGCAGTGATGCGCAGCGCTTCGGCCAATGCGGCGAGCGAGCCGATCGCGTCCGGCGTATCGTCATCGTCGGCGACCATCTTCTGCATCGAGACGATGAGCGCTTCCTTGATGAACGCCGGAGACACGGTTTCATCGGCGATCTCACGCAAGGCGACGACGGGGTTCTTGTCCCGATCGCGGTCGATGGTGAGTTCGGCACCGCTGGAGATGGCGCGCGCGCGATTGGCAGCGAGCAGCACGAGATCGAAACGGTTGGAAACCTTGTCGACGCAATCCTCGACGGTGACGCGCGCCATGGGCAGAACTCCGGAATCTTGAATAGGGGGGCGTCCTGCCGCGTGAGCGCTGCCGAGTCAAGCAATTCGGCTTGACCGGACGGGGCTGCGGGACTAGCAGGCTCGCTTCGCAATTGGCCCTGCACCCCCGGTGAAGCAGCGGCCGCGCCTGGCAGATGGCCGTGCGGTGCGAGGCCGGGGCTTGAAGGCGAGGGCATTTTGCCGCCGCCCAGCAGCAGGTTGGACCATCATGAGCAAGCGCCATAGTTCGAAGTACAAACTCGATCGCCGCATGGGCGAGAACATCTGGGGGCGCCCGAAGTCCCCGGTCAACAAGCGTGAATATGGGCCCGGCCAGCACGGCCAGCGCCGCAAGAGCAAGGTGTCGGACTTCGGCATCCAGCTCAAGGCCAAGCAGAAGCTCAAGGGCTATTACGGCGATGTGACCGAGAAGCAGTTCCGCAAGGTCTATGACGAAGCGGTGCGAATGAAGGGCGATACGTCGCAGAACCTGATCGGTCTGCTCGAGCAGCGTCTCGACATGGTTGTCTATCGCGCCAAGTTCGCGCCGACGATCTTTGCCGCACGCCAGATCGTCAACCACGGCCATATCCTGGTCAATGGTCGCCGCCTCAACATCGGCTCGGCCAAGATCAAGCCGGGCGATGTGGTCGAGCTGGGGGCCAAGGCCAAGGACATGGCGCTGATCCTCGAAGCTCAGTCGCTGACCGAGCGTGACGTGCCGGAATATGTCGCAATCGATGGCCCCAAGGCCACCTATGTGCGCGTGCCGACGCTCGACGAAGTGCCGTATCCGGTGAAGATGGAGCCGAATCTGGTCGTCGAATTCTATTCGCGCTGACCCTTCGCTTCAGTCGTCTTGATGAAAACCGTCGGATACCGAACAGGTGTCCGGCGGTTTTTGCTTTTGCCCAGCACGAGAAATTTCGCGGACTTGCAGCCGCGGGCTGGCACTGCTACTCATTTGCTGTCAGCGGTTTGTCCGCTGCGCTCCCTGAAGGTTCGTCCTGTCGCCTTGATCGGCGGTGTTCGACGAATCGGCCGGGGAGACACGGGCGCCGCGCTGCGGCGGCCCGATTTGATGATCGAGGGGCGGAATGCACGGTAGCAGCATGAGCAGGACAGGAGCAGGCGCAAGCGACCTGCCGACGTCCGCGCGCGCTGGTCACGCCGTGGCCGCCCTGTGCGCATCGCCTGTATTTTTGTCATTCAGTTCAAACATCCAACAATTTAGCCCCCGCCCTGCAGACACTGAAGGGCGGCCGAGGGCCATGGAGCACCATAATGTCACTTCGCATGCTTATCGACGCCCGCCACCCGGAGGAAACCCGGGTCGCCGTGGTCAACGGCCAGCGCATCGAGGAATTTGATTTCGAGGCGGCGGATCGTCGCCAGCTCAAGGGCAATATCTACCTCGCCAAGGTCACAAGGGTCGAACCCAGCCTCCAGGCGGCGTTTGTGGAATATGGCGGCAACCGCCACGGCTTCCTGGCCTTCTCCGAAATCCATCCCGATTATTACCAGATCCCGCGCGAGGACCGCGAAGCGCTGCTGCGCGAGGAAGCCGAGCTGGCGGCCGACCATGACGACCACCATGACGACGAGGATGAGGACGAGGGCGAGGGCGAGGGGGTATCCGAGACCGGCGGCCAGCATGACGAGCCTTCGGATGCGCTGCGCCGCAAGCGCCAGTCACTGCGCCGCCGCTACAAGATCCAGGAAGTCATCCGCCGTCGCCAGGTGCTGCTGATCCAGGTGGTCAAGGAAGAGCGTGGCTCCAAGGGTGCTGCACTCACCACTTATCTCAGCCTTGCCGGCCGCTATTGCGTGCTGATGCCCAACACCGCGCATGGCGGCGGCATCAGCCGCAAGATCGCCAACCCGGCCGATCGCAAGCGGCTGAAGACGATCATGGCCGATCTGAAGCTGCCGCAAGGCATGGGCGCCATCGTGCGCACCGCCGGGCTCAAGCGCTCGGCCGACGATATCCGCCGCGATTTCGATTATCTGACGCGGCTGTGGGACGAGATCCGCGAGCGCACATTGGGCAGCATGGCGCCGGCGCTCATCCACCAGGATTCGGACCTCATCAAGCGCGCGATCCGCGATGTGTACAACCGCCAGATCGAGCAGATTCTGGTCGAGGGCCCCGAGGGCTATGAGGCGGCGACGCGCTTCATGTCGATGCTGATGCCGGGCCATGTCGCCAAGGTGGTGGAGTATGTCGACAATGTGCCCCTCTTCCAGCGCTTCGGCGTGGAGGCACAGCTCGAGGGCATGTACCAGCCGGTCGTGCAGCTGAAATCGGGCGGTTATATCGTCATCAACCCGACCGAGGCGCTGGTTTCGATCGACATCAACTCGGGCCGCTCCACGCGCGAATATGGCATCGAGGAAACCGCGACCAAGACCAACCTCGAAGCCGCCGAGGAGATCGGACGTCAGCTCAGGTTGCGCGACATGGCCGGGCTGGTGGTGATCGACTTCATCGACATGGAAAACAGCGGCAACAACCGCAAGGTCGAGAAGGCCATGAAGGAGGCGATGAAGAACGATCGCGCTCGCGTGCAGATCGGCCGTATCTCGTCCTTCGGGCTGATGGAAATGAGCCGGCAGCGGCTGCGCACCGGCGTGCTCGAAGCCAGCACCCATATCTGCCCGATGTGCGAGGGCACCGGCATGGTGCGCTCGGTGGCATCGGCCGCCCTTGCCGCACTGCGTGCGCTCGAAGCCGAGGCGCTGCGCGGCCGCGCCAGCGACTTCACGCTGCGCGCCAGCGAAGCGGTGGCGGTTTATGTGCTCAACAAGAAGCGCATCGAGCTGGCCGAGCTCGAAGAGCTTTATGGCGTGACGATCCACACCGTCCCCGACGACGACTTCATTGGCCCGAACTTCGTGATCGACGCCGCCGGCTCGCCGCCGAGCAAGAAGGTGGAGATGGCAGCGCTGCCCGCAGTCGTGCGGATCGAGGATGATCCTGATGATGTGGCCGATGCCGATGACGATTCGGACGGCGAGGACGATGGCGAGGCACGCGAAGAGCGCCGCGAGCGCGGTCGTGATGGGGGCCGCGAGCGCGGTGGCCGGGGCAAGCGCCGCCGTCGCCGCGAGCGTGATCCCGCCGATGCCGAGGCTGGCGATGCACCCGAGGGCGAAGAGGCGCCCGAAGCGGCTGAGGATGCCGATGCGTCTGAAGAGATCATCGCCAGCGCTGCCGACGAAACGCCGGCTGAGCGGGACCGCAAGCGTCGCCGTCGTGGCCGCCGTGGTCGTCGCAATCGCGATGGCACCATGGAGGCTGGCGACAATGCGGCCGCCGCAACCGATGAGGATGCCGATGGCGAAGTGACTGCCGAAGCGCCTGCTGCTGCCGAAACCGAAGAGGCCCGGCCGCGTGGTCGTCGCCGTCGCGGTGGTCGCGGTGGATCGCGCGGCGCCGAGACAGCAGCCGCCGCAGCCCCCGAAGAGGAGGCCATCGTCGAAGCGCCGGCCGCGCCGGAAGCGGTTGAAGCCGATGCGCCCAAGCCGCGTGGCCGTCGCCGCAAGGCCGATGCCGTCATTCCGGAAGCCGTAGTGGTGGAAGAGCCCGTGCCTGCGCCCGTGCCTGCGCCCCTGGCCGAGGAGCCGGCTGCCAAGCCGCGCCGCGCTCGCAAGCCCAAGGCAGCCGAAGCAGCACCCGAGCCGGTGGTCGAAACGCCGGTTGCAGAGCCTGCAGAGCCGGAAGCTGCGCCCAAGCCGAAGGGCCGCCGCAAGGCTGCGCCCAAGGTGGCAGAGGCAGAGGCTGTGGAAGCACCAGCCGAAGCCGAAGCCGAGGCACCTGCGGCCGAGGCTGCACCGGCCTCCCCGCGAAAGGGTTGGTGGCAGCGCACCTTCGGCTGACGCTCCGCCGGGCGGGCGGCTGATGAACTGACGCCGCCCGGGGCAACACCCCGGGCGGCGGCGTTGCACAGCGCGGCCAAAACCCTTTCTAGGCAGCGGCATAGATTCTCTCGTTGGCGCTGCTGGCCCTCTCTGGCCTATTCCGCCGGTCATGATGGTTAGCAACACAACCGGGCGGGTCTTCCTCGTCGGCGCCGGGCCCGGTGCCGTTGACCTGCTCACGCTGCGCGCTGCACGGCTGCTCGGGGAGGCAACGGCCGTTGTCCATGACGGACTGGTGAGCGACGCGATCATGGCGCTGGTGCCGGCCTCGGCATTGCGCATCTCGGTCGCCAAGCGCCGCGCGCGGCACACGCTTTCGCAAGCGGCCATCGGCGATCTGCTCGTCGAACTGGCCTTGGCCGGTCACGCCGTGGTGCGCCTCAAGGGTGGCGACCCCTTCATCTTCGGCCGTGGCGGCGAAGAGGTTGATGCCTGTGCGGCGGCCGGGGTTCCGGTCGAAGTCGTGCCCGGCATCAGCAGCGCGCAGGGTGCAGGTGCAGCAACGCTGATGCCGCTCACCCACCGCGACCATGCTTCGATCGTCAGCTTCGTCGCCGGCGAGTGTCGCGGGTTGGCGGCGCAGAACTGGGTCGGCCTTGCCGGCCCTGGCCGCACGCTGGTGATCTACATGGGGTTGGCGGGCTCGGAAGCGATTGCCGACAAGCTGATCGCCGATGGCCTGACGCCCGACACGCCGGTGGCGGTGATCGAGCGCGCCACCAGGCACGACCAGCGGCTGTTCCGCTCACTCCTCGCCGATCTTTCCGGGCTCATCGCCCGCGCCGGCGTCACCTCGCCTGCGCTCATCATCGTTGGCGCCGTCGCCCGCCTGGGCGTAGCCGATTCCGAAATCCTGACATTAGCCGAGGCCGCACCATGCCCCATATCCTGACCGGAAACCGCCTCGAGACGGGCGACGTGCTGTGGTGGGACGGGAGTGACTGGACGCTGCATATCCGCGAGGCAGCACTGATCGAGCCCGCCGCGATCGAGGCGCTGATCGCCGAAATGAAGCCCGCCGAGCGGATCAACGATCTTGCCGCGGTGGAAGTGACGGTGGAAGGCGGCAGCTACCGCCCGACCACGACGCGCGAGCGCGTGCGCGCCATCGGGCCCAGCGTGCGCCCCGATTTTGCCCTTCCAAGCCTGCCTGTGGACACCATCTGATGTATCGCTACGACAAGATCGACCAGGCCATCGTCGATGCCCGGGTTGCCGAGTTCAAGGATCAGGTGGCGCGCCGCCTCAACAATGAAATCACCGAGGACCAGTTCAAGCCGCTGCGGCTGATGAACGGGCTCTACCTGCAGCTGCACGCCTATATGCTGCGCGTCGCCATCCCCTATGGCACGCTCTCGGGCACACAGATGCGGATGCTGGCGCACATCGCGCGCAAATATGATCGTGATTACGGGCACTTCACCACGCGCCAGAACATCCAGTACAACTGGATCAAGCTCGAACAATTTTCCGATCTGCTCGACGACCTGTCCAAGGTCGAGATGCACGCCTTCCAGACCAGCGGCAACTGCATCCGCAACATCAGTTCGGACCAGTTTGCGGGTGCTGCCGCCGACGAGGTTGCCGATCCGCGGCCTTATGCCGAGCTGCTGCGCCAATGGTCGACGCTGCACCCCGAATTCAGCTTCCTGCCGCGCAAGTTCAAGATCGCCGTCATCGCGTCCGAAGCCGATCGCGCGGCGATCCAGCTTCACGATATCGGGCTGCAACTGCGCAAGAACGACGCCGGCGACCTGGGCTTCCGCGTCTGGGTCGGTGGCGGCATGGGGCGCACCCCGGTGCTCGCCAAGGTGATCCGCGAGTTCATCCCCGTCAGCCAGTTTCTCAGCTATTCGGAAGCGATCTTGCGCGTTTACAACCGCTATGGCCGCCGCGACAATATTTACAAGGCACGCATCAAGATCCTGGTGAACGAGCTTGGCATCGAGGAATTCACCCGGCAGGTCGAGGACGAATGGGCGCTGCTGCAGCCGCTGGCGCTCGATGCGCCGCAGAGCGAATATGATCGGATCATCGCGCAATTCCCGGATCCGGCGTTCGATCCGGCCGCACCCGACAGCATCGATGTGTCCAACCCCGAATTCGGCGCCTGGGTGGATCAGAACACGCATTTCCACAAGCAGCGCGGCTATGCGAGCGTGACCATCAGCCTCAAACCGCCGGGCGGCATCCCCGGCGATGCCTCCTCGGCGCAAATGGACATCATTGCCGATCTTGCCGAACGCTATGCGCATGACGAAATCCGCGTGACGCACAGCCAGAACCTGGTGCTGGCGCATGTCCGCAAGGTCGATCTCCACGCGCTCTGGACAGTACTGCGCGCCGCCGGGCTGGCCACCGCCAACCTCGATCTCGTCACCGACATCATCGCCTGCCCCGGCATGGATTATTGCACGCTTGCCAATGCGCGCTCGATTCCGATCGCGCAGAAGATCGCCGCCAAGTTCGAGAATGATGGCGCTGCCCAGCGCGACATCGGCGAGCTGAAGATCAAGATTTCCGGCTGCATCAACGGCTGCGGGCACCACCACGCCGGGCACATCGGTATCCTCGGCGTCGACAAAAAGGGCGAAGAAGCCTACCAGCTGCTGCTCGGTGGCTCGGGCGCGGAAGACGCCAGCTTGGCCAAAATCCTCGGCCCCGGCTTCGACGAGAACGGCATTGTCGACGCCGTCGACCGGCTGATCGGCTTCTACAAATCGGCGCGCACCGGCCCCGATGAGCGCTTCCTCGATGCCTATCGCCGGCTCGGGCCCGCCCCCTTCAAGGACGCCGTCTATGTCTGATCCGCAGATCGCCACCCTCGCCGAGCTGCTCGCCGGCGCCAATAGCAGCGCCGTGCGGATCGAACCCGGCGACGACGCCCGTGCCCTGCTGCCACACCTCGGCCAGCTGACGCTGGTGGAGGTCACTTTCCCGAAATTCCGCGACGGCCGCGGCTACTCGTCAGCGCGTATCCTTCGCGAAGCCGGCTTCACCGGCACGCTCCGCGCCGCCGGCGATGTGCTCGTCGACCAGCTCGGCTTCATGGTCCGCGCCGGCTTCGACGACTTCGCCCCCGACGTGCCGCTCGATCCGGCGGTCGTGGAACGCACGCTGGCGCGCTACCCCTTCGTCTACCAGAAAGCCGCCGACGCGCGGGCCCCGGCTTGGGCGCTGCGCGAGGGCGCCTGACAGGGGTTCAGGATGCCTCCGGCGGCTGGGGCCGGCGGCCCCAGACCCCGGGTGTTGGCGTCTAAGCTGATATCGACTCATCCGTTGTCGGGTCGCGCTCCGAAGCAATAGAAGCCGCGTTCCTGTCATCTACCACCTGCATTGAGGCATGCATCAATGGCGGCTAGTCTGCTTACTGATCATCCGATCCAGCCACCGACGACTGCAGACAAGAGCACTGCGATTAAGAACGCATGTTCACAGCATCGGTGTAAGTTTCCGCATGCGACACTTGCAAGTGGGCGGTGGATGACGCGAAACACAAGGGGTCTGGGGCCAAGGCCCCAGCCGCCGGAGGCCCGCTTACTTCCCAGCCACACGTAGCGGCGACCAGTTCGCCATATTCGGCACGTCGGACACAAAGTACGGCTCACCGTTCGGGCCGATGAAGAGTTTTTGCATTTCGGCGCGGGTGAAGGGGCGGGAGCCGAGGCGGCCGACGACGGCGACCTGGTGGCCGCTTTCGTCGACGGCGCGGTCGCGGTCGAGGCCCTTGGCGATGGCGAGTGCGGGCTGCTTGGTGCGCCGATACGCGATGAGTTCGGGCTTGGGGGCGGCGGAGAAGCCGTAGAAGTTGGGCTGACTTTCGGGGGACTGGAGCTGGAGGACTTTCATGCCGTTCCGGCCGTCCGCGACATAGGCGAAGAGCGAGGCGTTGGTGCTGCCGAGCACGACGTCCTCGGCGTCGGTGAGCCGGCCGTCGGCGGTGTAGCGCATGTAGACGGTCGGGCTGCGCGGCGTCTTGACGTCGACGATGACGAGCCCTTCGGCCTTGGCGGCGACATAGGCGTAGGTGCGGCCGATGTAGACGCGGCGGGCATCGGCGATGGGGACGGTGGCGGATGCGATGTGCACCGGGCGGGCGAGGCGGGTGACATCGAGCAGCTCAAGCCCGCGCGCGGTGGTGACCCAGAGGTAGCGGAACTGCACCGAGGAGCCGCGCGGATCGGCGAGCGGCACGCTGGCGGTGATCTTGGGGTCGGCGGGATCGTCGAGGTCGATCACCACCATCGCTGACGGGGTGGCCACATAGGCGAAATGGCCGGCGAGCGTGATGTGGCGGGCACCGGTGAGGGCGCCGCCGGGGTTGAAGGCGGTCGTGCCGTCCTTGAGCTTGAGGCGGCGGAAGAAGTTGTTGCGCGGCTCGCCGTCGTTGAGCGTGTCGATATCGGTCATGATCAGGCCTTCGACCGCATCGGTGATGAAGGCGTAGCGGTAGATGGGGTGAAAGGGCTGCTCCTGGTTCATGCCGCCGAGCGGATCGGCGGGGACCTTGCCTTCGGCGCGGAGCGCCTGTTCGGCCATCATCTTGTCGTTGCGCACCACGGCGATCGGCTGGGTGGTGGCGATCGCCATGCAGGTGGCGTTTTTCGATTTGATATGGGTGTTGTGGCCGAGCGGCGAGAAGGGGGCGGTGACGATGCGCTCGGAGACGCCCTTGTTGCCGATGTTGGCGATATCATAAGCGCGGAAGCCGCCCTTGCCCTCGGCGACGAACAGATATTCGCCGCGGTTCTGGATGCAGCGCGCCGCCCCGCCGGCACCCTGGTGGACGTTGGCGATCTCCTCGATCGAGTCGGTTTCGCCCGACAGCTTCTTGTCGAAGGTCTTGCCGCGGGTCCAGTTGATGAGCTCGCGGCCGTTTTTCTCGACATGCTGCTTGTAATAATCGGGGTAGGCGAAGCGGTGGAGATAGGAGCCGAACACCGCTTGCGGCTCGCCGAATTCGGTCACGCGCACGGCTTCGAAGCCGCCATCGAGGCCGACCCAGGTGTTGAGGCCGATGAAGTTGATGAAATTGGTGCCGGTGAGCATCAGCTGCGCCATGATGGCGTTGTTGTCGTCCTTCTCGCTGACATGGCAATCCGAGCAGGTCTTCGTCTCTTCCTTGCGCACGGTGTGCGGGAAGTGCGGGGCGAAGGCCTGGGAGGAGAAGCCCGAAGCGGCGATCGGCGGTTGCTGGATGTAGATGCGCTCGCGGTTGATGTTGGTGCTGGTCAGGATCAGCGCCGAGCTTGAGCGGATGGGGGCGACGATGCCACCCTTGCTCGTCTGGTGGCGGCCGAGCTGGAACATGTCGTCGCGCGCCACCTGCGGGTTGTAGGTGGCGTAGTTGCGCGTCTCCTGCTCCTCATATTTGTGGGTGCCGGACTTCCAGTTTGCCTCGATCGGCAAGTGGCAGCCGCCGCAGCTCGTGGTCCAGCTCAGATGGCAGGTGAAGCACGCCATATTGTCGTCGTCATGCGCACGGTCGCCCTTTGCCACGCCGGGGCCGAAGCCGGTGTTGGCCTTGCCGATCAGTTTCGCCCGCGCCGATTTCTCGTTGAAATCGGGGTGGCCGCGGGTGACCGAATCCTTGACGAGGCTGAGCGTCCATTCGAGCTTGGGGTCGCTCACCGAGCGCTGCACCAGCCTGCGAACACCGCCTTCATCCAGCCACTCGAAGCGGCGGCGGCCATCGGGGTTGCGGATGAGGCTGAGGTCCTTGCCTTCGGGGCGCGCGGCGATGTTGGAGGTGCGCAGGCTCGGATAGGCATCGGCGGTGCCGTGGCAATCCTTGCAGCCGATCTCGACGGCGTTGGCGACTTCGCCATGGATGAAGCCATTGCCATGGCCATCCTGAGCGAAGTGGCAATCAACGCACTGCATGCCGACTTCGGCATGGATCGAGAGCATATGGACCGCCTTGCCGTTCTGGCCGCTGCCGCCCTGTTCGGCAGACTTGGAGGCGGGGGCGGCGAACAGATCGGCGCCGGTGCGGTTGAACTTTTCGGGATCGTTGTTGGCAACGATGTTGCCCTTGGCATCGAGCAGATTGCCGTCGCGGTCGCGCTTGTAGACGGCGCGGAAGTTCCAGCCATGGCCATGATAGTCGGCGAACTGCGTGTCCTTGCCCAGCCCGTTGCGGTCCGCAACGGTGCGCAGGAAGTCCATGTCGCGCCACAGCCCGCGCGCCGCGGCGGCCTCGGGGTTGCGCTCGTTGGTCTCGCGGGTTTCGGCGGCCGTGGGGTAGAATTGCTGCTTGTAGGTGCGCTGATAATCCGCGTCGCTCATGCCCTCGGGGCGGGGCAATGCGTTTTCAGGGCCGGGCCACATGTTGGGGGCGTCACTCTCGTAATCCCACATGGTGAAGCCGTAGAAGCTGTTCACGAACACATTGGGCTGGTGCATGTGGCAGTTCATGCACTGCGCGCTGGGGATGGCGCGGGTGAACTCGTGGCGCAGCGGGTGCCCCGGCTCCTCGCGCTTGATCGTCGGGTCGGCGGTGATGCTCGTCCCGTCCCGCCCGTATTTGGCATAGATGGTCGAGTGCTTGGGATCGCGGTCATTGGCATAAACCGAGTGGCAGGCGCCGCAGCCCGAGGTGCGATAATCACCGGGCTGGTCGTTGGTGCCCATGAACCAGGTGAAGGGATCGTTGAGGCGCGTCTTGTGGATGTTGATGACGGGCACGGCGATGCGCAGGCCGGTTCCCGCACCCCGGTTGGACTGGCGGATATCCGGGCGTCCGGGCTCCTCCAGCCGCTGGATCTGGCCGAGCGAGTTGGGCAAGCCGATTTCGGGGAAGATGGGGTTGATGTTGCGGCCACCGCGCTCGAACACACGAAAGATGTCGGCGGGCGGCAGCACCTGCCAGGCCGGCAGCGGCACCATGAACGGCAGCGCACCGCGCGCCCGCTCGGCATCTGTAAGGCCGGTCTTGCTGCCGACGAGCGGCGAGAAGAAGGCGGCGGGCTCGGAGGGAATGGCGTGGCCATCCTTGACCGCGCCATGGCCCTCGCCGTGCATGTCCTCCAGGATCTTCGGCGTCCCCTCGCGGGTGTATGATTCCCCAAAAATGTAGTTCTTGTAGGGCGCGATGCCGTTGTTGTAGGCCGCTCCGCCGAACAGCATGGCGCCGGTGGCCATAAGGCTCCGCTCGGCGGCTTCGATTGTGCCGAGATGGCAGGCGCCGCACGCCTCGCGCGCCACCCGATAGTCGGACGGGTTGACGAACTTCACGAACTCGGGCGATTCCTTGTTGAGCAGCGTGTAGCTGCGCTTGGGGTTGGCCGAGGACGGCCAGTGCCAGCTTTCGGGGTAGCGCGGCAGCACATGCGCTTCGGCCATCAGCTTGTCATAGGCCGGGTCGGTGCGCGCCAGCGCTGCGGGGGCGATGATCTTCACATCGCCGCCGTGGCAATCGGTGCAGCCGAGCACCACCGAGGTGGCGGCGTGCATCGTCTTCTGGTCCGATGCGGTGTGGCACGAGATGCAGCCGGCACTCTTGGCGTCGGCAGCTTCCCAGCTCTGTGCCTTGGGGGCGGGGGCGGCGATCACACGGGCGTAGTTGCGCGTTATCGGCTTCTCGCCTTCACTGGCGATACTGACTCCCGCCAGCGCCAATGCTGCGACCAATGCGAACTTGAGCCCCCTCATGCGCATATCAATAGGCCAGCACGGCGTTGAAGAGCACCGAATAATAACGTTCGTTCCGCGGCGAATTGGCAAAAAGGTCCTTGAAGCCCTTGCCGGGCTGCAGGATGGCGCCCGAGAGGCGGAAGACGAGGTTCTGGTTCATATTGGGCCGGTAGATGGTCGCCAGGCTCAGGTCGGCGCCGATTTCGCGCGGAATGCTCCCTTCCACGCGCAGCGCCTGCAGCGTCGCGGTGTTGGCAAACCACAGGTAATTGGCGTTCGCCGTCACCCGCAGCTCGGGCAGCACCTCGAAATCGGCACCAGCACCCAGCAGCATCGTGCCGGGGTTGGTGAAGTTGGACTGGCCCTGCTCCTTGGACGAGCGCAACGTGTTCAAGATGCCGTTGCGGCCATTGACGGCAATGGCGCGGCCGCCGCCGGCAAAGGGGATGGTCTGGCGGATCCAGTAGCTGGTGTCCGAGCCGGCGAACTGCGGGTTCTCGAAGATCGTGTCATAGCCGCTGTCGGTATTGTCGAAGGGGTTGCCGTCGCCGCTGGCGTAAAGGCCCGAAAGGCGGACGCGGATCCAGTTGAAATCGATGCTCGGCTCGGCAGCCACGAAAAAGGCGCGGATGTTCGACGGCCGGCCGGTGAAGATGTTGTTGCGGTTGGTGCCGAGCAGATAGGTGGCCGATGCGGTGAGGTTGATGCGGCCGATGCGGCCATCGGCATTGTAGCTCAGGTAAATGGCATCGTAGTTCCGCCCGCGCAGCTCGCCGATGAGGGCGGGGCGCACCGGGAAGCCGTTGGTATCGACCTGCACATCGCCCCGCTCACGATTGATGTTCCATGTGGCCGACAACTGCGAGGTGAGGCCCGGCAGCGGCAAATCCTGCCGATAGACATTGGCGGTGAGCACGACATCCCGGCGCGGGGTGCGCGAGATGTCGTTGAGGCCCGAGTTGGTGTCCTTTTCCAGCCGCCAGAAGGCAGCGAGATTATACTGCAGCCGGTTGTTGTCGCGCGTGCCGAACAGCCGCACGCCCAACTGGTTGTCCTGGAACAGGAATCCGCGAAAATCGCTGCTGAACGGCTGGATGCCGACGCGGACCGAGTCGAAATCATAGCGGTCCGAGGTGTTGCGCAAGTGCTTGTCGTAGAACAGCTCCTGCACGCCGACGAACACGCGCGATCGCACCGAGGGGCGCGACGGCTCCACCAGCAGCACCCGCCGCTCGGACACATCGACAAGGTTGTACTGCACCGCCACCGCGGCGCGCAGCTCGTAATCGGGCGGCTTGAACGCGGTCGAGCCCTTGGTAAGGGCGGCGCCGACGATGAAGGTTTGCGCGAACACCGTGCTGTGCTGGCGGCCGAACACGTCGTTGTTGCCGGGGCGCTCGGTCGTCTGGTTGCCGACCGGGGTGGGGAAGCTGCGCGGCTCGGCGACGGTGTCGGAGATCATCGTCAGCTGGAAGAACTTGTCGGTGGTGCCGCACAGTGGCCGATCACCCTTCAGCGTGTTCTGGTTATAGGGGTCCCTCCAGTTCGATTTTACGAGCCCCAGCGTCTCCACCAGCCGCCAGCGATCGGGCACCGGCAGATGATCGCGCGGATAGTTGCTGTCCTCAGGCAGCGCTACCGCACCCGGGTTTTGCTGGCGGACACGGTCTTCCAGGTCGCGGCTGAAAAGCCCTGGCCGGCGGCGACCCTCGATCGGCGCGTTGAGGGCCTCGCCGCCTTGGCTAGCCTCCGGCTCGGCGGCCATGGCATCGTTCGCCGGCGCCAGCCTGTCGTAGCAATCGAACCATTTCGAAAATGGTCCCGCCATCGCCGGGGTGGCCAGCCCCAGCATGGCGCATCCCAGGAGGAGCCTAGAGCGCCTGACAGGCATTCTGCTCGGCCGTGTCGACAAAGGGGGCGAAGGGGCAGTTGACGAAGCGCAGGCGGACCGAGTTGCCGCCGGGTACGGGGACGACGATCTGGTCTGCGCGGATGGCGGCTGGCGGCAGGCCGATGCCGCCCACCCGCACCCCGGCGTTGTGCAGGCCGAGGAAGCTCACCATGTCATCCTGGTCGATGCCGTCCCCCGAAACGCCGATCGCCCCGACCAGCGTGGCGCCGCGGTAGATCGGCACCGCGCCCGGAAAGATCTGCAGCCCGTTCGCCAGCCGGTTCGATCCCCCCGGATGGTTGGGCAGGAAGATGCAGCGCGCCAGGTTGATGTTCCCCAGCGATGCGGCGAGGTTCTGCACGATCAGCGCCGATTGCAACCCGTTGGAGAAGGGCGAGAACAGTGCCAAGGGCCTCGAAAGCGGCCCCGGTGCCCGGCCCAGTTCGCCATCCGGAAAATACGGCCGTGCCACCAGCCCCAGGGCGCGGTTGGAGACCGCAAAACGGCCATCGAAGCTGCCATTGGCACCAGCGAAGAACAACGCCAGCCGCTCCGCGAAATCGCGCACATTGGCGTCGGGCGTGCCGATCGCGGTCTGCACGGCGCCAAGCTCGGCCGACGCACGCGATCCGGAAAAGAAGGCCACCGACCGCGCTTTCTGCAAGCTCACATCGATGCCGAAGATCGGCGCATCGGGGGCTCGCACCAGCCCAAGTGCCACGCCGCGCGTGTCGACCACCGAAATCGACACCTCGCCCCGGCTGTCGAGCGGCTGCCGGATCTGCGCGCGCGATCGGCTCATGATCTTGAACGCTTCTTCCAGCACAGCGCGCACTTCGGTGGCGGTGAGCGGCGTGGCCACCTCCGCCGCATCGGTGCCGCTGCGCACCGGATAGCGGTTGTTGCCCGCGCCGTCGCTCAGCACATAGGCATCGGGATGGTTGAATTCCGCAGTTGTCGCCGGCCGCACGCCGCTCGCTTCGTCGCCATAGGGTGTGCCGGCGATGAGCCCGCCGCCGGTGAAGCCGTTCACCGCAACCAGCGACCCTGCGGTGGTCAGCAGTCCGGTGCTGGCGCTCGCCGGGTTGACGCGCAACCCCTCGGCCTTGGCATCGCTGTAGCGCAGCAGCGTGCCGTCCACCGAAATCCGCTCGGCCCGCACCGTTTCGGGTGCCGGAAACGCCGTGGTGCCGGCCAGCGCAATAAACTCCTCATCATCGACATCGATGTCGACGACCTCCGGGTCGAACCCATAGTCGCCGTCGCCCATCACGCCGACGCCGCCCACGACCACGCCATTCTTGTAGAGCGGAAAGCCCCCGGCATCCGCCGCCAGCCCGAGCGGCGAACGCTTGGGCCCGATCATGGGCGACCCGACGCCGAAGCGCGTGTTCAAGTCAGAGCACGGCAACTGCGAAAACTGCACCCCGAACAACGGCCCCGATTCCAGCCCGCGCGTGTTGGCGCTTGGAGGGAAATGCTCCTGCACGATCATCGATGCGGTCCGCGTCGAGAAGGCATTGCCGCCGCTGGAAAGATAGGCGCCGGTTATCGCCTTGGCGATCGCCGCCAGCTCGGCGCGAAACTCCACATTCTGCACATCGAGGCTGCCCGCCGCACCGCCGGGCCGCGCCCTTGCCATCGGCCGCGCGCCATTCATCCGATAGACCGCCAGCACATTGCCCACCCGGTCGACCACGGCCACCACCACCGGCAGCCCGCGCGCCTGTGCCTCGCCCACGGCTCGGGCGATCACGCTCTGCACGTCCGCCGTTGTCAGCGCCTCAGCGGCCGGCTTTGCGAACACGCTTGTCGGCACCGCCGGCGTGACCGCGCCGCCGCCGGGCGTGCCGCCGGAAACCGGGCTCGGCGCACCACTTCCGGTCTCGCCCGTTCCCCCGCCGCATCCGGCAAGCAGCAGCGCCAGCAACGATGCCCCCACCCACTTCATTGCAGCGCCCGGACCTGCCCGGCGACACCGGCAAGTGCCGAACGCAGCGCAGCCGGCTCATAGGCATTGGCATCGCGTGCCGCAGCATAGGCACGATCGAGCGCGGGTCGCATTGCGGCGGCCTGGGCGGGGGTGATGCGCCGATCCTTGACCAGGCTGGCAATGAGCGTGTCGGCGGCCATGACCGCCTGGGCGCCGCCCTGATAATCGGTCAGCCGCGCGGCATCGCCTTGCAGCACGGCATCGAGCATCGCGAAGGTCTGGCGCTCGTCGAAACGCGCGGCTTCGAAGCTGGCGGCGAGCTTGTCGGCGGTGGCGGCGAGTGCCGATGCGGCCTTGAGGGCGCCGGCACGGTCTCCGCCCAACGCTGTATGGAAGCTGCGGGTGCGGGCATCGAGCTCGCCAGCGAGTGCGGGTGCTGCCACCTTGGCGGCTGCCGCCAGCATGATCAGGCTTTCGTCGTTCCAGACGACATTGCCCGGCGGAATCGGGCGCGCCGGGTTGGTGCGACCGGCGACGCCCACGGTCAGGTCATCGGAGAAGGTGCGATGGCACGAGCGGCAATCGAAAAAGTAGAATTCGGGAAAATTGCCGGCGGCGCGCGGCGGATAGAGTTTCAGCGCGCGGCTGACCGCCATTGCCTGGCCCACCGCCCAGATCTTGATGCCGGGCTGGATGCCCTTGCGCGCCGCGTAATCGCTGTCCTCATCATGGTGCGACTGCAGGCTGGTGAACAGATCGAGCTCGAAGGCGATGCGCGGGTGGCCGGCGGCCATGATGCGGTGGGTGACGAACTGGCCGGGCTTGGCCGAGCCATAATGGCAATCGAGGCACACACTGGCACGAACGCCGGGCTCGTTGATCGGCCACAGCCCGCGCGCCACATTGTCGGCGTGGCTGGCGCCCACGGCGGCATGGCTGGCGAGCCAGTTGACCGAACCGCCGCCTGAACCGCCATGGCAGGCTTCGCAGCCGACACCGTCCGATTGAAGGAAGCGCGGCCCGCGGCCTTGCGCCGGGTCACCATGGCAGGCGATGCATTCGGACGATGCCTGCGGATCACCGATGCCCAGCGTCCGTGCGATATCCTGCGATCGGCGGCCAGTCAGCACGGCCCAGGCGCGCGAATGCGTGCCGGTGAGGCTGGTGGGGTCCTGCCACACCATCAATTCGTTCTGACGCACCCGGGGGCCGGTCGCTTCCTGCCGGCCGTGGCAAGTGGTCGAGCCACAGCTGGCAACTCCCTGGTGCATGGCGGAATCGTGCCGGGCAACGGCTGGCGGTGCGGCTGCGAGCGGCGCCGGGCCTTGGGCGCCCAGGGCCAGCAGCATGACGGCAAACATCGCAACAAGTCGCCGTCGCGGCGAAGCGACACTGCGGATTGCTCCCGAACCCTGCCATCCGCCGGTCATTGCTGCCCCTGTGCCCACCCTGTGACATACGGTAGCAAAGCCCCGGACGGATGCAAAGCAATGACGATCTTGCCGCAGATGGAGGATTGACCCATGCCGCGTTGCGGCCCTAGTATTTTTACCAAGTCCGACCAGCAGGCCGGGACATAATCATGCACAGGGCCCGCCAGATGGCCCGGCATCAACCATGATGGGGAGAGACTGATGGCCAGCGCCACGACGATCGCCAATGAACTCGGCCAGCGGCTCGATGCCGTCACCGTGACCAGCCTGGCCGATATCGGCCGCGCGGCCGAGGCGTTGCGGGACATTACTGCCGATCTGGCCGATCTGCGCATCGCGGCGTGGGACAATATCGCCTCCAAGCAGCCGATGTGCGATGCCGAAGGCCGGGTGCTCGCCGCCAGCGTGTTCGGCTGGTGCCCCGATACCGAATGCTGGTGGACCGATTCCCGCCTTGCGCTTTCCTCACCGCTCCCCCGCGCCTGCCGCTACGAGAGCGACCCGTTCTGGGCCAATGCCCAGGGCTTCCACACCCGCCAACCCAACCGCTACCTCGACCAGATCTCGCTGCATGATTTCGAGAAGCGCGCACTCACGCGCGCCGCCATCGTGGCGCCGGTGCATCTGCCGTTCGGGCAGATCGGCATCGTCAATTTCAACAGCCGCGACCCGGCGCGCGATGATCTTTCGGCCGAATACGAGAGCCATGGCGATCTGCTCAGCCTGCTCGCCCAGCGCTTTGTGGCGGGCTATGCCAAGGCCAACCGCACCCGGCCGAACCATGGCCGCCACAATTTGCCGAGCGATTGCCAGCTGACCAAGCGCGAGGTCGAATGCCTGCGCTGGGCGAGCTTCGGCAAGACCGATCGCGAGATTTCGCTCATCCTGTCGCGCAGTCACGCCACGGTGCGCTTCCATATCCAGAACGCCGGCGAAAAGCTCCACGCGGTGAACCGCTCGCAGACGATCTTCAAGGCTGCGCAGTTGGGCTTTCTTGGGGTTGCCGCTTGAGTTGATGCCCGAGTTCATCAATGCGTAAGTTCAGCGGGCGCAGAGAGTCGTTCATGAAACACGCCCTCGCTCCTTTTGCTGCCGCACTTGCTCTTGCTTCGGCGGCTCCTGTCGCTGCCGCACCGGCCACATTGGCCGACGTGTCACGGTCACTTGCCGCCACCACGAGCATGACTGCGAGTTTTACCCAGACCGGGGCCGATGGCCGGTCGCTTACTGGCAAGATGGCGCTGGCACGCCCGGGCAAGGTTCGCTTCGAATATGACACCGCAAAAATCCTGCTCGTCGGCGATGGTCGGTTGCTGAGTTTTGTCGATTATTCGGTACGGCAGGTGAGCCAATGGCCGGTCAAGTCGACGCCGCTCGGCATCCTGCTTTCGGCAGAGCCCGATCTTTCCGGCGTCGCCACAATCATCGGCGGCAGCGACGAAATGGTCATCGTGGAAGCGCGCGACCCCAAGCGCCCCGAATTCGGCACGCTGGCAATCCGTTTCACGCGAGAGGCCGGCGCGCCTGGCGGCCTTGCGCTTTCTGGATGGACTGCACGCGATGCGCAGGGGGGATCATCCGAGATCCGCCTGACCGAGGTGCGTTACAATGCAGACCTCAAAAAGGCCGACTGGTCGTTCCGCGACCCACGCCGCACGCCCTCGCGTGCGGGCTGATCAGACATTGTCGTCTTCGTTTTCGAATATTGTTCAGCGTCATGGTTTCTGATGTCAGTCGTTCATGCGCCCGCAAGCTAGTGTTGGTATAACGGCTTCACGAATGGCGCAGCTGCTGGAGTTCGCCCCCTGTTATCCAGCAGTGCTAAACGCGCCATTCCATGCGTGACGAGCGCAGACCCGACCCCCGCACCATGCCCCCGGTGCGGGGGTCAACTGTTTCTGGGTCATAGCAGCCCCATGACGTCGATGGCGGCACGCTCGCCGCTTTCCATTGCTCCTTCCATGCCGCGCGCCACCCGTGCGGTGTGCTCGCCGGCGAACACCAGCCGCCCTGCAGCCTGCCCGATTGCATCGGCGCATGCACCGATCTGCCCGGGTGCCCAACAGGCATAGGCTCCGCCTGCCAAGCTGTTGCGCCCCCAACTGACCAGCCTGAGCGGCTTCAGCGCGCCACGCGCTTCTGGCTGCAGGGTCTCGATTGACGATTGCACCGCTTGCATCGCAGCGACTTCGGGCATGGCGTCAAGCGCTTCAGCCCGACGGCCCGACACAAAGGCCAGCAGCGAGGTGACCGCGCCGTCCGCGCCGTTGCGAAGAGGGAACAGCCGCCCTGCCACGGTGTCCGTCCACATGCCCGGCCCCGATTCGCCCCACCAGATGCGCTCTACTCAGAAGTGGACCTGGGTGACGGCATTGTAGGGGAGTGAGTCAATAGCATGCCTCTGTGCCCGGGGCAGGAGCGGACGAATCACCACGCGACGTAGGGCGGGCGCCGGAAGCGCCATCACTGCGGCACGCGCGTGCAGTCGCTGGCCATCGGCAAGCTGCACATCGGCACCCTGCGTATCGACATCGATAGCAGCCACGCGCGCGCCGAAGCGCACCGGAGTCTTGAGGGCTGCCGCCATGGCCGCAGGAATCCGGTCGTTGCCGCCCACCGCCCCGAAGATGCCGGGACCGGCGGCGATCATGCCGGCGAGGCTGGTCTGGATTTGCATCGCCATCAGCGCGTTGAGGTCGGTCGCGTCGCGCGCATAGCCGGGATTGATGCCGAAGCCGAGGCGCAGTGCCGCGTCGCTCCAGCCCTGCGGTGCAAGCAGTTCGGCCACTGCGATATCAAGACGTGTAAACGCGGGTGCGCGCCAATCCTCAGGCCCCTTGAGCGGATTGAGCGCACGCAGGGCAGCGCTGCCGGCCACCCAGGGAGGCAGCGCGCGCAGCCGACCGGCGAAAGGGTTGGCGGCATCGCCCTCCCATGCATTCTGCGCAATCAGCCGGCCGCCGAAGGCGATCCGCAGGCCGGCCGCGGCAGGATCATTGGCGTCTGTGCGCCGCAGCGCCACGCCGAGGCTCTCGGCGCGGTCGACCAGTCGCGCATAGCCGCGGCCGATCACATTGGCACCGGCTTCGGGGGTGCCGGGCACTTGCGGCAAGCTCAGCACCCGCCCGCCGACGCGCTGCGAGGCCTCCAGAACCTGCACGCGCAACCCATGCTCCTCAAGCAGCAGGGCTGCATTCAGCCCGGCCAGCCCGGCGCCGATGACGATCACATCGAGCCCCGCCGTAAGCCCCGCGCTCCGGGCGCGGACCGGGACCGCACTCGCCACGCCCGCTGCCAGCAGGGCGCGGCGCGAGATCATTTGGTATTGGCCTCCAGCCAGCCGATCACCGCCCCCCGGTCCTCGGGCTTGGCGATGCCGGCAAACACCATCCTGGTGCCGGGCACCAGCGTTGCCGGGCCGGCCAGATATTTGTCGAGGGTCGGCTTGTCCCACACCAGTTTTGCGCCCCTCATCGCGTCAGAATAGCCGGCGAAATCGGTGTCGGCTGCCTTGGCACCGATGACGCCGTGCAGATTGGGCCCGATCTTGTGCGGCTCGCCGGCCTTGAAATTGTGGCAGCTCCGGCACTGCAACGCGAGACTGCGCCCGCGCTTCATCGTCGGGTCGGCATCTGCCATCTGCGCTGCCGCAGGGCTCGCGAGCAGGGCTGCCAGCAGAATGAGCTTCACTTCGGCTTGTCCGCAATTTGCGGCACGCCGGCCGCCAGCTCCGGCGTTGCCGTCTTGATCGGCCCGAGCTTGGGCCACCACGCCGACACCCCCGGAGGCGGGGCGGCTTCGGGATAGACCGTCACGGTGAAATCCCCGGCGCTCGGGTCCAGCCGCAGCAGCTTCAGCCGCTCCTGATACTCCCTCGAATACCAGAACGTCCTGGCATGCGCGAAGCAGGGGAACCGGACCATCAACATGCTCTGCTCAGGCGGCGGGGTGCCCTCGAAGGTGGCGATGCTGCGCGGCACGTTGATGTAATAGCCGCCGAGCTTGTCGTAGAGGCCCGAATCCCGGATTGCGGCGCCATAGGCGCGAATCCGCGTCCAGTCCTTGATGTCACCTGCCACCAGCATGATCACTGGCTTGTTGTCGCACACATCAGGATCGAGTGAAGGCGGCGGCGCCTGTGACAGCGCCGGAGCCGAGAGGAACAGGAGCATGAGAGCGCGCATCGCGCGGAGTGTCGCGCGCGCGGACCCTTTTCGCAAGGCCGCGGAATCCCTAAGGCTGGACCGATGAGCATCACCATCGCCAGCTGGAACATCAATTCCGTTCGTTTCCGCATCGATATCGTCGAGCGCTTCCTGGCCGAGACCGGCGTGGATATCCTGTGCCTCCAGGAAACCAAGGTGATGGACGATGCCTTTCCGCACGCCGCCTTCGAGGCGATGGGCTATCGGCACCGGTTGCTCCACGGCCAGCGGATGCACCATGGCGTGGCGATCCTGTCCAGGATCCCGCTCGCGGAAGCCCGCCGCAACGATTGGCAGGACAATGGCGAGGCGCGCCACATCGGCGCCCGGCTGCCGAACGGACTCCTGATCGAGAATGTCTATGTGCCCGCCGGTGGCGACATTCCCGACCGGTTGCTCAACCCGAAGTTCGGCCAGAAGCTCGATTTTCTGGGCCGCATGACCGACTGGTCGGCCGCCCTGCGCGAACCGACGCTGATCGTGGGAGATTTCAACATCGCCCCGCTCGAATGCGATGTGTGGAGCCACAAGGCGCTGCTCGATGTCGTCAGCCACACGCCCCTCGAGGTGGAGACGCTCGAGCGCTTCCAGGCGAGCCATGGCTGGGTCGATCTCGGCCGCCGCTTCATCGCCCCGCCCGAACGGCTCTACACCTGGTGGAGCTACCGCGCCGCCGACTGGAAGGCCTCTGATCGCGGCCGGCGGCTCGACCATATCTGGGCCTCGCCTGACCTGGCGCCGGCCGCAAAGGCGTTCCTGGTGCTGGAGGATGCCCGCAACTGGGGCAAGCCTTCCGATCATATCCCGCAGATCGTGACGCTCGATCTGTGACGGGGGACCTGTGACGCTCGCCGCCGATTATGCCGGCATCGCCGCGTCGGACGCGCTGCGCCGTGGGCAGATCGTGCGGGTGGGCAGCCTTGCCGTGCTTTCGGCCGAGCTGGCCGATGACGCAGCGCTGGCAGCGCTCGAAACCCGGTCACGTGCCGGGCTGATCATCACCGCGCGCCGGGCTGCCGTGCTCAACCTGGCCAACCAGATCGCTGCTGCAGCGGCCGATCCCGAGCCGGTATGGGTCGAGCGGCCGGCATGGCTCGATCTCGAAGCCAGCCGTGCCGTCGCCGACCCGGTGCTCGATCTCGCCACGCCGATGAAGGGCCCGTTCCGCACCCGGCCGCTTGGGGAGGATACCGATTCGGGTCGCGCGGCCATTACGCTGGCGAAGCACGCCGGGTTGATCCCCGCGGTTTATGCCGTGCCGCACGGCGCTGCGGAGGCGGTCGTTGAAACATCCGCTGGCCTTGCCCTCGCACTTCCAGCGCAAGCGGCACGACTTCGCATCGCCTCGCGCGCCCGGCTGCCGCTGGCGCTGGCCCCCGACACACAGGTCGTGGCCTTTCGCAGTGTCGATGGCGGCCCCGAGCATCTGGCGCTGCTCATCGGCGATCCCAACCCTGTCACCACCGTGCTCTCCCGGCTGCACAGCGCCTGCCTCACCGGCGATGTGCTCGGCAGCCTGAAGTGCGATTGCGGGCCGCAGCTGCACGCAGCCCTTGCTGCCATCGCCGCCAACCCCGGCGGCGGCATCCTCCTCTATCTGCAGCAGGAAGGCCGCGGCATCGGGCTCATCAACAAGCTGCGCGCCTATGCCCTGCAGGACCAGGGATTCGACACGGTCGACGCCAACACCCGGCTGGGATTCGAGCCCGACGAGCGGGACTTCAGCATAGCCGCCGCCATGCTGACAGCGTTGGGCGTGCGCAGCGTGGAGTTGCTCACCAACAACCCGGACAAGGTGGCCGGCCTCGCCGCGCACGGTCTCACCGCGTCGCGCCGCGCGCATGCCATGCCGCCCAACCCGCACAACCATGCCTATCTCGCCACCAAGCGCGACCGGCAGGGGCACCAGCTTTGAGCAACCTGACCGCCAGCATCGGCGCCGGTACCCTGACATTCGACAGTGAGACTGTACCTGCGCGCTTCGGGCGCAACGGGGCGTGCGCAGCGGAGGCCAAGCGCGAGGGCGACGGGATGACGCCATATGGTAGCTGGCCGCTCCGCACACTTCTGCTGCGTCCTGATCGCGCGCTGGCGGCACCGAAGACGCTGCTGCCGTGGCGCTGGCTGCGCCGGAACGACGGCTGGTCGGACGATGCGGCCGACCCGGCGTACAACCGGCCGGTTCAGCATCCGCACGACTTCAGTGCCGAGCGGTTGTGGCGTGATGATGGCGCCTATGATGTGGTGCTGGTACTCGGCCACAATGATGCGCCGCCGGTGCCGGGGCTGGGCAGCGCCATCTTCCTGCACTGCGAACAGCCCGATGGCCGCGCCACCGAAGGCTGTGTGGCGGTGGCGCGCGATGTGCTGCTGCGCTGGCTTCCGCTGTTGGCGTCGAATGCCGCGATCGAGATCGGCAAATAGCGTCAGTCCAGCAGGCTTGCCACGGCATCGACAATGGCGTCGGCATCGAGCCGATAGCGATGAAAAAGATCGGGCAGGTCGCCGGTCTGGCCGAAACTGTCGGTGCCCAGGGGTGCCACACGGTGGCCGCGCACGCCGCCGAGCCAGCTCAATGCCGAGGGTGAGCCATCGAGGATGGTGACAAGCCCGGCGCTGGCAGGAAGGGCTGCGAGCAGTTCATCGACATGCGCAAGCTGTGCCGCGGCGCCGGTCCAGCGCGCCGCGTTTGCGGCGGACCAGCCACGGTGCAGCAGATCGGGCGAGGTGACGACGAGAAGCCCCAACTCGGGCATGTCTTCGGCGAGCAGATCGGCGGCCGCAAGCACCTCCGGCGCGATGGCGCCGGAGAAGGCGATTGCGGCGCGGGTGTGCGAGCCGGGGGCGCGCAGCCAATAGCCGCCCTTGAGCGCAGCCGCACGCCAGGAATCGTCTGCGCGCACCGGCTGCGCAATGGCGCGGGTGGTGAGGCGCAGATAAACCGAGCCGCCGTCCACTGCCTGCATGTGATGGAAAGCCCATTCCATCATCGCCGCCAGCTCATCGGCGAACGCCGGCTCGAAGGCGGTCAGCCCTGGCTGGCCCATGCCGATGAGCGGCGTGTTGATCGACTGGTGCGCACCCCCCTCGGGCCCCAGCGTCAGGCCGGACGGCGTGGCGACGAGCAGGAAGCGCGCATCCTGGTAACAGGCATAATTCAGTGCATCGAGCCCGCGTGAGATGAAGGGATCATAGACCGTGCCCACCGGCAGCAGCCGCGTGCCGAACAGCGGTGCCGCCAGCCCGGTGGCAGCGAGCATGAGGAACAGGTTGTTCTCGGCAATGCCCAGCTCGATATGCTGGCCGGCCGCGTGCGCAGCCCATTTCTGCGCCGAGGGAATTTTGGCGCCGGCAAACACGTCCTTCAGTTCCTGCCGGCGGAACAGCCCGCGCGCATTCACAAAGCCGCCGAGATTGGTCGAAACAGTCACATCGGGCGAGGTGGTGACGATCCGGTCCGCCAGCGGGTGGCCCGACTTCGCCAGATCGAGCAGGATGCGCCCGAACGCCGCCTGGGTCGCCTGTTCCGCCCCCTCCGGCACGGCAAGTGCGGGGACAGGAACCGGCGCCGCCAAAGGCTCAGGCGCATGTCCAGCCAGCGAACAGCCATCCACCACCGCTTGCAATTCAGCGGCACTATTGTCCCCCAGCCCGCCCCAGCGCGCCCATTCGTCACCCTCGGATATCCCGAGATCGGCCCGCAGGGACGCGATCTGCCCGGGGTTCATCAGCCCCGAATGATTGTCCTTGTGGCCGGCAAAGGGCAGCCCCATGCCCTTGACGGTATAGGCGATGAACATCACCGGCCGCTCGTCCTGCGCTGCCAGCTCGAACGCCTCGATCAGCGTCTCGATGCAATGGCCACCGAGATTGGTCATCAGCGCCGCAAGTGCCGCATCGTCATGCGCCGCCACCAGCGCCAGTGCCGCCGTATCGCCTGCCATGTCGGCGTTTAGCCGCGCACGCCACGCAGCGCCCCCCTGATAGGTGAGGGCGGCATAATCGGCATTGGGGCAGGTCTCGATCCAGTCCTGCAGCGCCTGGCCACCGGGCTTTCGGAAGGCCGCCTGCAGGCGCTTGCCGTGGCGCAGCGTCAACACTCGCCAGCCGCAGGTTTCGAAAATATCGTCGAAACGCCGGAACATCCGGTCGGCGGTGGTGCTGTCGAGCGACTGGCGGTTGTAGTCGACGATCCACCAGCAGTTGCGCAGATCATGCTTGTAGCCCTCGATCAGGCACTCGTAGATATTGCCCTCATCGAGCTCGGCATCGCCCATCAGCGCGATCATCCGCCCGGCATCGGCTTCCGCCAACTGGCCATGCGCGATCAGATAATCCTGCACCAGGCTGGCAAATGCCGTCACCGCCACGCCGAGGCCGACCGACCCGGTGGAGAAATCGACCGGGATCACGTCCTTGGTGCGGCTGGGGTAGCTCTGCGCGCCACCAAAGGCGCGAAACGCCTGCAATTGCTCAAGGCTTTGCTGGCCGAGCAGATAATGGATCGCGTGCAGCACCGGCCCGGCGTGCGGCTTCACCGCCACCTTGTCCTGCGGCCGCAGCGCATGGAAATACAGGGCGGCCATGATCGCGGTGATCGAGGCGCAGCTCGCCTGATGCCCGCCGACCTTGAGACCATCGCGGCTCGGGCGCAGGTGATTGGCGTTGTGGATCGTCCAGGCCGAAAGCCAGCGCAGCCGCGTGTCGAGCGCCTCCAGGGCAGCAATCCGCGCGGCGCGGCTGTCGGTGGCGGTCTCCAGCATCAGTCGAACAGGCTCGATACCGAGCTTTCCTCGCTCGTGCGGCGCATCGCTTCGGCGAGCAGCGGTGCAATGGTGATGCGGCGAATCTTGCTCGCGGTCTTTACGCTGTGCACCGCGGCAATCGAATCGGTAACGACGAGTTCGGTCAGCGCCGAGCCTTCGACGCGTGCAACCGCCCCGCCCGACAACACACCATGGGTGATGTACGCCGTGGCACCACGCGCGCCGGCTTCCATCAGGGCGGCTGCCGCGTTGCACAGCGTGCCGCCCGAATCGCAGATATCGTCCACCAGAACGCAATAGCGGTCCCGCACATCGCCGATGATGTTCATCACTTCCGATTCGCCGGCGCGCTCGCGACGCTTGTCGACGATCGCCAGCGGCGCATTGCCGAGCCGCTTGGCCAGCGCGCGCGCCCGCACCACGCCGCCGACATCGGGAGAGACGACGGTGATCGCATCGCGCGGCAGCCGGGTGGCGATGTCCGATGCCATCACCGGGGCGGCATAGAGATTGTCCACCGGGATGTCGAAAAAGCCCTGGATCTGCCCGGCGTGGAGATCGACGCTCAGCACCCGATCAGCGCCCGCCACAGTGATGAGATTGGCGACCAGTTTGGCGGAGATCGGCGTGCGCGGCCCCGGCTTGCGGTCCTGCCGGGCATAGCCGAAATAGGGGACGACCGCCGTAATGCGCCGCGCCGAGGCGCGCTTCAGCGCATCGATGCAGATCAGCAATTCCATCAGGTTGTCGTTGGCGGGGGCAGCGGTCGGCTGCACCACGAACACATCCTCGCCGCGCACATTCTCATGCACCTCGACGAAAATTTCCTCATCGGCGAAGCGCCGCACCGAGGCTTTGGTCAGCTCCATGTCGAGATAATGGGCGATCGCCTGGGCGAGCTCGGGATTGCCATTGCCTGCCAGAATCTTCATGCGCGCCGCCCTTTGCTTGGAGTGGGCGGCATAGCCGCCTGCTACCGGCTCGGCAATGTCACGCGCGCGTCACATGCCGCGATGATCGCCGGTACCAGCGGATAATCGGCCGACGGCATCGCCAGTTCCGCCAGATCGCACGCTGCCACCCATTGCAGCCGCTGGTTGAGCCGGCCTCGTGGTTCCCCGCGCCACTCGCGCACGCCGAACAGCAGCATGACTAGGTGAAAGGTCGGATAGGCGTGGCTCACAAAGCCGAGCGGTGTAGGCGACCCGATGGTAACACCCAGTTCCTCGTCCAGCTCGCGCGCAAGTGCGGCTTCGGGTGTTTCGCCGGCCTCGATCTTGCCGCCGGGAAACTCCCAAAGCCCCGCCATCGTGCCGCCCGCCGGCCGCTCGGCAACCAGCACCCGGCCCTGCGCGTCGATCAGCGCGCCTGCGGCAACCTGGACGATGCGCACGTCGCTCAGCCGCGGACGATCAGCTTGACGCGGCTTCCCGGCACCAGGCGCGTATTGGCAGCAATGCCGTTCAGGATGGTGAAGCGCGCCACCTTGTCGTCGGTATAATCCATGCGCGCCGCAAGGCTCGCTACGGTGTCGTTTGCGCCCACACGCACCACGCTGACCCGGCGGCCACGGATGCCGGCAGTTTCCTGCGGTGTGAGGCGACGTACCGAGTTCAGCAACGTCTGGAAACCCGGGTCGCGGCCGGCAGGCGCGATCATAAGCATCTGATACCAGGCATTGTCGTTCCAGCGGTACACCGCGAGCGTGGCATCGACCTCGCCACTGTTCGACCGCTGCCGCACCGAGGACACTGCCGTCTCGATGCCGTTGATCCGCCTGATCTGCACCTGTGGGGCGGACTGCGCGCCGGCCGCCGCCCATATCCTTGCCGAATAGGCGGCAAGCGTCTGGCCTTCGGGCTGGCCACCGGTGGACTGGAATCGCCCGGCATTGCCGCGGGCGCCGTTGACTGCCGTGGGTGTGTTTTCGAGCACGAAACCGCTGGGCGCCTCGAATGCCAGCCCCAGCTGCGGGTGGCGGAAGCGCGTGCCCTCGATCACGCCCTGGGTCGCGTCGTCATCATAGGGCAGGCCGTCGATGGCATCGAGAAAGGTGTCGCGGTTCATTGCGCGTGCGCCCGCACGCGCAGTGAAGGTCTGCGCCTCCTTGCGAATGCGCGCTACGCGCTCATTGTTGGCGGGGTGGGTGGAAAGCCAGCTCGGCCCGGACCCTGATCCCTTCCCGGTCAAACGTGCTTCGAGGCCGGTCTGTGCGCCGAGCGAATTGAGTGAGCTGGCGCTCGACATCGGGTCATATCCAGCCTGGGCCAGATAGCGAAGACCCAGGCTGTCCGCCTGCCGTTCCTGTTCGCGACTGAAGCCGAGGGTATAGAGTTGCGCGCCGGTGTTGGCGAGCTGGCCAACGATGTTGGAGCCTGTCACTGCCCCCAGGATCGCCGCGCCGATGCCGCTGATCGTGGAGCGTTGCTGCCGGCTCTGCGAGTGCCGGGCGGCGACATGGCCAACTTCGTGGCCCATGACGAAGGCCAGTTCGGCCTCGTTGCTGAGCAGCGCCAGCAGCTGCCGCGAAATGTAGACATAGCCGCCCGGCAACGCGAAGGCGTTGTTGATATTGGAGTTGAGCAGCGTGACGGTATAATCCTGTGGCCGCGCCGACATGCCGGATTGCCCGGCAATCCGCTGGCCAACGGATTTCACATAATCCGCAGCACGCCCCTGCATGGCGCCGCCGAACTGTTGCAGCAACTGCGGGTGCGCCTCGATTCCGATCTTGCGCTCGCTGGTGGAAAAGCCTGGCCCTTGTGCCGCCGACGCGCTGGCAAGCAGCGCGAGCGGAATGAGGGCGAGTGAAATCTTGCGCAAGGTGGTGCTCCCGAAGCTGTTGCCCCCCGGCAAATTGAAATCACGCTAGAGCGTGCGGCCCATGGCAAGGAATTTTGCACGCCGGCCCTTGCGCAATGCTGAACCGTCGAGCGTCAGCAGCGGCGCCAGCTCGGTGGCCAGCGCCATCGCCAACGCCGCTACGGCGGCGCGGGGATCGCGGTGTGCACCGCCCAGCGGCTCGGCGACAATCGTATCGATCACGCCCAATTTCTTCAGGTCACCCGCCGTCACCTTCATCGCATCCGCGGCGTCGGCGGCATGGCTGGCGGCCTTGTCGGCAGTGCGCCACAGAATCGACGCGCACCCCTCGGGCGAGATCACCGAATAAATGGCATGCTCGAACATCAAAACGCGGTCCGCCGCCGCCAACGCGACTGCACCCCCCGAGCCGCCTTCGCCGGTAATGGCCGTGATCAGCGGCACAGGTGCTTCGAGGCACGCCTGGGTGGCGCGCGCGATCGCCTCGGCCTGGCCGCGCTCCTCGGCATCGAGCCCGGGAAAGGCGCCCGCGGTATCGACCAGCGTGATGATCGGCACACTGAAGCGCCCGGCCAGCTCGATCAGCCGGATCGCCTTGCGATAGCCCTCGGGCCGTCCCATGCCGAAATTGTGCTTCACCCGGCTGGCGGTGTCGTTGCCTTTCTCATGGCCGATCACCATCACCGGCGTATTCTGCCCGCGCAGCCGACCGAGCCCGCCCACGATCGCATGATCCTCGGCAAACGCCCGGTCACCGGCCAGCGGCGTGAAATCCTCGACCAGCCCGGCCACGAAATCCTTGAAGTGCGGCCGCGCAGGATGCCGGGCGACCTGCGTCTTCTGCCAGGGCGTCAACCGCGCATAGGTCTCGGCCAGCAGCCGCCGCGCCGCCCCCTCGGCATGCCGCGCGCCCGCCTCGTCCCCGGCTGCGCGATAATCATTGGCCCGCGCCTGGATCGTCGCGACCGGCTTTTCGAAATCAAGATAGGTGCTGCTCACGGTTCCAGCGACTAGGCAAGTTCGTGCGTGCGGTCAATCTAGAGGAGGCGCAGCGCGCGTGCCATGCGCCTTCCCAGCGTCGCGGCGACGGCTGGAGCGTCATAGGCAGCATAGCGCGCCCTTACCGTCGCCGCCGCTGCGCGCTCGGGGGCATCATCGTCTGCAAGCGCATCCAGCGCATCGCCGATCGCGTCCGCCGTCCACGCCGCAGGCCGGCGGCCAAGGCCGCGGGCTTCGAGCTGGCGGGCATGCGTCTCAGCTTCAAGCATGTCGGGGAGCAGCAGCATCGGCGCACCGTGGCGCAGCGCATCGAGCGACGAGGCATGGCCGACGCGGGTGACGAACAGGCGCGCCTCGGTGAGCGCGCGAGCGATGTCGACCGGTTCCACCTCGTGGCGGATGGACTCGGGCAAGCGGCCCGCAAACGGCCTGCCGCTCACCCAAACCGTCGGCCAGCCCCGCACCGCCAGTGCTTCCACCAGCGGTGCGGCCTGTACCCGCTCGAAAGGCAGATAAACGAAGATACGCGGCGCGCCTGCCGGTGCTGATGGCCAGTCGGGCGGGGCGGCCAGTGCCAGTCCGTCCATCGGACCATAATAGTCGCTGTCGCGGCGCCCGGCACTGGGATCAACCTCGGGCCAGCTCGTCACGAACGGCGTGGCGGTGGCAAGCAGCTCGCGCACGCTGCCCAGCATCGGCGCCTTGAAATGCCGGCACACCGCCCGGATCACGCGGTTGGCCACGGCATCATCGGCCGCTTCCGGCCCGCGCACCCAGGGCATGATGCTCGGCATCGGGCCGGTGGCAGGCGGGCAGCTGAACGGCGAGCCCAGCCGTGCCGACGGCAACCGGGCCACATGCGCCGCCAGGAGGCTTGCCGGGGCATGCTCGCCGTAAATGCCCACCGGCCGCACGAGCTCGAACAGGGTGAGCCAGGCGCGGACGATCTCGATTAGCCCCTCCTCGCTCATGAAGCCGCCATCGCCGATCACCTGGCCATAGCTGAAGGTGGGCACGGCAATCCGCTGCCGCACCCAGAGCGGCGCCTGCACGACCCTTGAAAAGGCCGGAGGGCCATCTCCCCAGAGCGTCGGAGGTGTCACGACATCGCGGGCCGCAAGCCAGCTCTCATGTCCCATGGCCGCCAGCGCGCGCGCGGCGGGCACCATCAGGCTCAGATGGCCGTTGCCGAGCCCCAATTCCCAACATGCCAGCAGCCGCGCCATGCGCCGAGCTTAGCCGATGCGGCGATAACGGAAATACCAGACTTGCTTGCCCTCGCGCAGCGCCTTCTGCTCGTAGCGGGTCGGCGGCCAGTCGGCAGGGCGGTGGTCCCAGTCCGCCGGGCTGCTGGCAAGCCATTCGAAATCGGCAGTGTGCTGCATCTGCATCAGCGTCCAGTGGCAATAGACCGGATGGTCGGTGCCGACCCGCAGCTCCGCCCCCGGCTTCAGCGCCCGTGCCAGCAGCGCGAGTGGCCCCGGGTTGACGAAGCGGCGCTTGGCATGGCGCACCTTGGGCCAGGGGTCGGGATGCAGCAGGAAGGCGCGGTCAAGGCTGGCGGGCGGCAGCCGGTCGAGCACATCGAGCGCATCGCCATGGTGCAGCCGCACATTGTCCACCCGCGCTTCGCGGATGCCGGCGAGCGCCCCCACCACGCCATCCAGAAACGGCTCGGCGCCGATGATGCCGACATGCGGATGCGCGGCGGCCTGTGCCACCATATGCTCGCCGCGGCCGAAGCCGATCTCAAGCCACAGCGGGCGCGCATCGCCGAACACTGTCTCGGCCGTCACCGGGCCTTCGACGGCAATCTCGAGATCGGGCAGATCGGCTTCGAGCATCGCCGCCTGGCCGATGCGCAGCTTGTGGCCGGCGCGGCGACCGTAGAGGCGGCGGATGGTGGTGGGGTCGGACGCAGTCAGATAGCGCCCCTCAGTGTATCGACCAGATCGAGCCGTTCCCAGGAGAAGCCGCCCTCGTCATCGGGCGTGCGGCCGAAATGCCCATAGGCTGCCGACCGCTGGTAGATCGGCTTGTTGAGGCCGAGCCGGGTGCGGATGCCGCGCGGGGTGAGCGCGAAGCCGAGCTTGGCGCTATCTGCCAGGATCGCTTCGATCCGCGCCTCGGCCACGGTGCCGGTGCCATGCAGGTCGACATGGATCGACAGCGGTTCGGCGACGCCGATGGCATAGCTCAGCTGGATGGTGCAGCGCTTGGCAAGCCCGGCCGCCACGATGTTCTTTGCGAGGTAGCGGGTAATATAGGCCGCCGAGCGATCGACCTTGGTCGGATCCTTCCCGCTGAAGGCGCCGCCACCGTGCGGGGATGCGCCGCCATAGGTGTCGACGATGATCTTGCGACCAGTCACGCCGGCATCGCCGTCGGGTCCGCCGATCTCGAAGCGGCCGGTGGGGTTCACATGGATAACCGTGTCGTCGGTGATGAAGCCGGCGGGCAGCACATCGTTGAACACGCCCATCACATAGTCGCGAAGCGTCTTGTACTTGGCGGCATCGCCACCGCTCTCGACCGTGCCATCGGCCTTCGTGTTTTCCCAAGGGAGGCAATAGTCAACTGCGTGCTGGGTGGAAACGACGAGGGCCATCGCGCGCACCGGCACTTCATTCTCATACTGCAGCGTCACCTGGCTCTTCGCGTCGGGCTCGAGGAAGGGAGCAGCACCCGAGTGCCGGTCCGTGGCCATCCGCTCGAGGATCTTGTGCGAATAATAGAGCGTGGCCGGCATGTAATCGGGGGTCTCATCGGTCGCATAGCCGAACATGATGCCCTGGTCCCCGGCACCCTCGTCCTTGTTGCCGCTGGCATCGACTCCCTGGGCGATATGCGCCGACTGCGGGTGCAGATGATTCTCGAAGTGCAGGTTCTGCCAATGAAAGCCGTCCTGCTCATAGCCGATGCGCTTCACCGCCTGGCGGACCACGGTCTGGATCTCTTCCTGCGCGCCTTCCGCCCAGTTTCCCTCGGAATCGATCATGCCCAACCCGCGCACTTCGCCGGCAAGGATCACACGGTTGGTGGTGGTGAGTGTCTCGCACGCCACCCGCGCCTGCGGGTCCTTCGACAGGAACAGATCGACCACTGCGTCCGAAATCTGGTCGGCCACCTTGTCCGGGTGCCCCTCGGACACAGACTCGCTGGTGAAAATGAAGGAAGTGCGTGTCATGTTCGAATCCCACCTCTGGAGTTTGCAGGGGTGCTACATGCCGTCTGGTCGCTACGCAAGGGGCATAAAGATTGCTTTATATGAAAGCAAAGCTTTCGCTTGCCGGCTTACAGGACCGTTCTGCGCCTCCACAGCACGACGCCCGAGATCAGCAGCAGCCCGGAAAGGCCGAGGGGGATTTGATCGCCGTAGATGGCATAGGGTGTGGCCGGAAGTGGCGGCGGCAGCGTGGTGCGAATGAAGCCGCTGATGCCGGCGTCCTGCTGCGCGAATATGCCCCCTGACGGCCCGATCACCGCGCTGATGCCGGTCGGCGTGGCGCGGGCCAGCGGAAGCCCTTCCTCGATCGAGCGCAGCCGTGCCTGTGCCAGATGCTGCGGCGGGCCAGTGGGGCCGAACCATGCATCGTTCGATATGTTGACGATCCATGCTGGGCGCTGGCCATATTCGGTCACGCGGCCGCCAAAGATGATCTCGTAGCAGATCATCGCACTGAACGGCGGGATGCCGGGCAGGGAGAACGTCTTCGGTCCCGGCCCAGGCGCGAAATCGATGCCGCCGGGTGCAAGCCGCGCCAGGCCGATCGTCTCCATGATGCCGCGCGCCGGAACATATTCGCCAAGGGGCGTCAGATGTGCCTTGTCATAGCGCGCCAAGATCCGTGCGCTCGCATCGAGCACGAAAAGGCTGTTGCGCAGCTTGTCGATGTTGCCTGCGGCATCCCGCTCTGCAGCAACGCCGCCGAACAGCAGCAGATCGCGTGGCCGCAACACGGTTGCAAGTTTGCGGCGCAGCGCAGGGTCTTCCTCCGGGAGCCCGAACACGGCGGATTCGGACCAGATCACCAGATTGGGTCGCTCTGCCAGATCGGCGCCGGCAAGCGTTTCGGAAATCGTGCTGCCCACTTCCTGCTCTGGCGGATTCTGGTCACCGCCGCTGCGCTCCGCGTTCTCGTCGACGCCCGCGAACGGGGCTGCAGCTTGCTGGTCCGAACGTTCCTCTTCCACCGCTCCGCCCATTGTCGAATCGGCCACCGCCTCGCGAGTGATCGCGAGGTAACGCTCCAGATGTCTGGCGTTGGCGCCCTCATCATATTTCTCGTCCTGGCCGATGTTCGGCTGCACGATGACAAGGGTCGGATTGTCGGGGAAATAGACGTTCTGGATATAGGTTCGACCGATCAGGCCGCTGAGCAGCATGAAGGCGGCAATGGCAACGCCCACCCCGCGCTGGGTGAGGGTGCGCTGCGGCCCGAGCAGCAGCCACAGTCCCCCGCCGGCGATCACCATCAAGCCGCTCAGTCCTTGAGCCCCGATGTCACGCGCCAGCTGCGCGATGCCTGGTGACGCCAGCCAGGCCACCCCCAGCGGGTTCCAGGAAAAGCCGCTGAACAGCACGCCGCGGAGCCATTCGGTAATCATGAAGGCACCGGCGAGCACCAAAAGCCGCGCCAGCCCGGGCTGCGGCAACGCGCGTGCCGCCACAGACGCAATCATCGGATAAAGCGCGAGGAATGCAGATAGGCCGAGCACGGCTACCCAGCCCATCGCCGCCGGCATGGCCGACTGGAAGGTGAAGGCGGTGGCGATCCAGGTGAGGCTGGTGGCGAACATCGCAAAGCCCCAGACCCAGCCTGTTGCAGCAGCGTTGCGGCGTGAGGGGGCGGTATCGACCAACCCCACGAGCATGGCAGTGCCGAGGATGGCGAGGATCCAGAAGTCGGTTGGCGCAAAGCCCAGCGCCGTTGCCACCCCGGCGGCAAAGGCAAGCGGCAGGCGCAGGCGAGGATCAAGAAACATGCGCGAAGCAGAGCCTTTGGTTTGGATTGTGACGAGCAATCAGCTTCGCTTTAGCGGCCGATCGGCGTGATTGCCAATGACCTTGCGCCATGTGCGGCCGCGCACCCTTGCCGAAGCCGCGCCAGACCGGCAACAACCTCCGATGGCCGTCACCCTCGAATATGAGCGGATCAACATTTCGCGTGGCGGCCGGCCGGTGCTGGTCGACATCGATCTCGTGCTGCCTGCCGGCGGACTGGTGGCACTCACCGGCGCATCGGGGGCCGGAAAGACGACGCTGCTGCGGATTACCAACCGCCTGCTAGCGCCCGATTCGGGCCGGCTGTTGATCGACGGCGCCGATGCCGCGAACGAGCCGGGGCCGCAGCTTCGCCGGCGCATCGGCTATGCAGCGCAGGGCGTGGGGCTGTTTCCGCACTGGACGGTTGGAGACAATATCGCGGCCGTGCCATGGCTGAACGGCATGGAACGACAGGGGCGCGACCGTCTCGTGCTGGAAATGCTCGATCTGGTGGAACTCCCACAAAGTTTCGCCAGCCGGATGCCAGCGGCACTTTCCGGTGGCCAGGCAAGCCGGGTGGGGCTTGCGCGCGCGTTGGCGGCACGCCCCGGCCTGCTGTTGCTCGACGAGCCCTTTGCGGCTCTCGATCCCGAAACCAGAAACGAGCTCGCCGACCGGATTGAAGCGCTCCACAAGGCTCAGGGGCTGACAACGCTTTTGGTGACGCATGATCTGGCCGATGCGCTCACCCGTGCCACGCGCATCCTCGTGCTCGACGGCGGCAGGCTCGTTGCCGATGCCACGCCGGCAGCACTGGTCGCTGATCCGCATCCGGCGGTTCAGGCGCTCATCGCCTCGCCGCTCGACCAGGCGCGGCGGCTGGTGCGTCTGACCGAATGACTGCGGCATGATTGCCAACGCCGCCTGGGACAGGGCGATCGGCATGTTGCCCGACCGGATGGCAGCGCATCTCGGCGTGAGCGCCGCTGCCGTCGGGCTGGCGCTGCTCATCGCGGTGCCGGTGGTGCTGGTGATGGCCGGGCGCCCCCGGCTGCGCGCCGCCGTGCTCACCGCCGCCGGCGTGGTGCAGACGGTGCCCGCGCTGGCGCTGCTGGCGCTGTTTTATCCGCTGCTGCTCGCCTTGTCCGCGCTCACCGAGCGGCTGGCCGGCTTCGGGGTGCCCGCGCTCGGCTTCCTGCCGTCGATGCTGGCGCTCACCCTTTATGCACTGCTGCCGCTGCTGCGCGGCGGGGCGGACGGGCTGGCGAGCGTGCCCCCTGCCACGCTCGATGCCGCCGATGGCATCGGCATGACGCGCGGCCAGCGGCTGCTGCATGTCGAGCTTCCGATGGCGGCGCCCATCATCATCGGTGGTCTGCGCACCGCTGCGGTCTGGACGATCGGCGCTGCCACGCTCGCCACCACCGTCGGCCAGAAATCCTTGGGAGACCTCATCTTCGCCGGGCTGCAGCTCGAGGATTGGGCGCTCGTCGTTACCGGCTGCCTCGCCGCCGCGGCGCTTGCCATCATCACCGACATGGCGCTGTGGCGGGTGGAGACCGGCATCGCCGCCCGCAAGTGGCGCAAGGCCGGGCTGGGCGGCGCCCTGCTCGCTGCCATGGTGGCGGCGGTGCTTGCGCTGTGGTGGAATGCCCGCCCGCCCGAAACCGCCGAGCGCCCGGTGGTGGTCGGCGCCAAGAGCTTCGGCGAGCAGTATATCCTTGCCGAGTTGATCGCTTCGCGGCTGCGCGAGCAGGGGCTGGCGGTCACCGTCCGCTCCGGCCTCGGCTCGGCGGTGGCATTTCGCGCGCTCACCGCCGGCGACATCGATCTCTATGTCGATTATTCGGGCACGCTCTGGTCGAACGCCCTTGGACGCACCGACGTCGCCCCGCGCGCCAGCATGATCGCCACGTTGCGCACCGAACTGCCCAGGCGCCACAAGGTGCAAGTCGCCGCCGTGCTCGGCTTCGAGAACGCCTATGCGCTGGCGATGCAGCGCACCGATGCCGAACGGCTCGGCATCGCCAGCCTCGCCGATCTCGCGCGCCAGTCCGACCGGCTGCGCCTCGCCACCGACACCGAATTCCAGAGCCGCGAGGAATGGGCGGCACTGCAGCGCGCCTATGGCCTGCGCTTCGCCCGCCTCACCGCCTATACGCCGACGCTGATGGTCCGCGCCCTCATAGGCGGCGAGGCGGATGTGATGACTGCCTTTTCGTCGGATGGCCGCATCGCCGCCGACGACCTGACGCTGCTCACCGATCCCGCCGGTGCGCTGCCGAGCTATGATGCCATGCTGCTCATCGGTCCCACCCGCCCCGATCTCGCCCGCCGCCTGCAGGCCCTCGAAGGCCGCATCGCGGTGGAAGCGATGCGCCAGGCCAATTGGCAGGTCGATCGCGCCACTGACAAGCGCACGCCCGAACAGGCGGCGCGCTGGCTGGCGGGGCGGATCGCCGAAAAATAGACGCCGGCTCTACTCTTTCAGCAGCCCGTTCGCCGGCCGCACCGGACCCAGCCCAAGCGCTTCAAGCCGCTTCGCCTGCGTCTTGGCATCCCCCACGATCACATAGGTCATCCGCTGCGGATCGAACCATTTGCGCGCCAGTTCGGAAACGCGCGCGGTCGTCATGCTCGCCACCACCTCGGCTTCGCGGGCCACGAAATCGGCTGGCAGCCCCAGGTCGCCGATGCCGGCAAGCAACCCGAGCTTGGCGCCCTGTGATTCGAAGGCCCGTGCGCGCGACTTCACGAGAAAGCTCTTGGTCACCGCGAGATCGGCATCGGTGAAAGTGGCGGGATAGTCCCGGACAATCTCCCGCACCAGCTGTGCCGCTTCGAGGGTGACATTGGCACGCACCGGGCTGAAGATCTGGAAACCGCCTTCACGCGATCCCCCGCCAAGCCCCGAGCGGATGCCATAGGTATAGCCCTTGCCCTCGCGCAGCTGCTGGGTGAGCCGCGAGGCAAAGCCGCCGCCGCCGAGGATGTAGTTGGCCACCTGCACCGGATAATAGTCCGGGTCCGCCCGCCGCATCGCCGGGCTCCCGAACAGCAGCACCGACTGCTTGGCATCGGGAAGATCCTGGAACCACAGCGCCGGCGCCTCGGGACGCTTTGCCAGCGGCCATTCGGGGATGGCGACGGGGTTGCCGGTCCAGGCGCCAAGCGGCGCAAAGGCAGCCTGCGCCGCCGCCTGGTCGACGGCACCCACCACCCGCAGTCGCGCACTCGCCGGCGAGATGTTGCGCGCATGAAAGGCCTTGAGGTCGTCCATCGTCAGCGCCACCACCGAGGCCGGCGTGCCCAGCTCGTCCTGGCCCAGGATATGGTCGGGGCCATAGGTCACGCGCGCCATCACCGCCACAGCCAGCTGCGCCGGCTGCGCCTTGTTGTCGGCGATCTCGGCAAGCGTCGCCGCCTTGACGAGCGCCAGCTCGGCCGGGTCCCAGCGCGGCTGGGTCAGCACCTCGGCCACCAGCGCGGCGGTGGCCGGCAGGTTGCGATCCAGCGTGGTGCCGCTGATGATGATCCGCTCATCCCCAGCCTCGGCCTCGAGCGTGGCACCGAGCGACTTCAGAGCATTTTCCAGCTCGGCCGCGGTCTTCGTCCGCGTGCCGCGGGTGAGCATCTGTGCGAGCAGGCTCGCCGCTCCCGGCTTCTTCACATCATCGAGCAGCCGACCGCCATCGATGCTCAGCTGGAAACTGACCAGCGGCAGTTCGTTGTCGACGATCCCCGACACCGGCAGCCCGCCCGCAAGTGCTGCCGTCCAGATCGCCGGTTGCGGCACGCGTGGTTGCGGGCCGGCCGGCGGCTCGACCGTGCGGTCGAAGCTGGAGGGCGTCCGCGCATAGGGCTTCACCCCAGCCTTGGGGTCGACCTCGGCCTCGGCGCCCTGGACGATCTTCTCCTCCTCGATCACCGCCTTTTGCGAGCCCGCCAGTGCCAGCACCGCCCCGCCCTTCGGCAACGCGCTCACCGCCACGTGCGGCCGCAGCGCGCCCCCCGAGCGGAACACCCGGCCATAGACGCGCATCACATCCGCGGCGGTTACCGCACGCAGCCGCTCCAGCCGGTCATCGATGAAGTCGGTCCGCCCGGTCATCGCATGGTAGCGGGCAATGCTGTCCGCCTTTTGCAGCACGCCCTGAAAGCTCCGGTAGAAGGCCGCCTCCTGCGTGGTCTTGACCCGCGCCAGCGCCGTCGCATCGACGCCGTTCTTCTCGAAGCGGTCGAGGGCGGTAATCAGCCCCGCCTGCACCTTGTCGAGTGGTGTGCCCTCGAAGGCGCGAATCTGGATGAAGGCATCGCTCGCCAGTTCGCCATCATAGACGAACGCCTCGACCTTTTCGGTCAGCTTCATTTCCTCCACCAGCACGGCGGTCAGCGGCGAGTCCCGGCCATCGGTGAGCAGCTCGAGCAGCACTTCGAGTGCCGGGGAGTCTGGGTCGGCAATCGGCGGTGCGGGAAAGCCCAGTCCAAGCTGCGGCAGTTGCGCGAAATTGTCCTCATATTGCAGGCGCTTTGTCGTTGTGAGCCCGGCTGGCCGCGGCTTCTCGCGCGCGAAATCGCCTGCCGACTTGTATTCGGCGAAATAGCGCTCGGCGAGTGCACGCACCTGCTGCGGGTCGACATCGCCGGCCACCACCAGCGCGCTGTTGGCGGGCTGGTACCAGCGGGCATAGAAATCCTGCACATCACCCAGCGTCGCTGCATCGAGATCGGCGAGCGAGCCGATCACCGGCCAGCTATAGGGGTGGCTGGCGGGGTAGAGCGCCTTGGCCATGATGAGCTCCATCTGGCCATAGGGGCGGTTGTCATAGCTCTGCCGCTTCTCGTTCTTGACGACCTGCTTCTCCTTGGCGAGCACCGGCTCGGACACGGTCTTGATGAAGAAGCCGAGCTTGTCCGCTTCCGCCCATATCATCTTCTCCAGTGCATCATTGGGCACTGCCTGGGCATAGATGGTCACGTCACGGTCGGTGTTGCCGTTTGCCCCCGAGCCACCGATGCGCGCGCTCAGCCGGTCGAGCCCGCCGGTCCCGAGATTCTCCGAATCGAGGAAGAACAGATGCTCGAACATGTGCGCAAAGCCGGTGCGCCCCGGCGTCTCGCGCGCCGAGCCGACATGCGTGGCCAGCGCCACCGCCGCTACCGGATCGGACTTGTCGACATGCACGATCACCTTGAAGCCGTTCGCCAGCGTGAAGGTCTCGGTCGGCAGCAGCGGCGCTGCAAGTGCCGGGGTCGTGAACAGCGTGGCGGCGAGCAGGACGGAACGGAACATCAAGGCACCTCGGCGAATGGTTCCGGTTGTTTGCCCGAGGCCGAACGTCAGGGCAATGCGGGGCAAGTGAGGCTGATCTGGAGTGGCTCGCGCTGCCAGCCGATCTCGGCGCAGGCGGCCAGCCGGTCCTGCGCGATGGTGAGCTTGGCCCAGCGCGACTGGCTTTCCACCCGCCCGGTCACCACCAGTTCGTCGCTGGGTGCGGTGTCCTCGGGAATCGTCGTGCGGCCGCTCCAGTCGAAGATGCGCGCTGCCACACGGTCGATTCGTACACCGGCCATATCGACCGGCCGGCCGAAGCGTACATCGCGAACCGGCCGCTCGACGGCGCGGCTGATGCGCAGGTCACGGCGCGGTCCGGTCAGCCGGCCATCATGCGCCTCAGCCAGCCAAGCTGCCGCCGCCGCAGTGGCCACGCTTGTCGCCATGCTTGTGTCGATCACGATATCGACCGTGTTGCGGCCCAGCGGCAAGCTGCCGAGCAGCCCGCGCCCGCCCTCCCAGCGCATCGGCAGCACGGTGGTGCGGTCATTCGGCGAAGCAGGGCGGGCAACCAGTCGCACCACATCGTGCGGAAGCTGGCGCGGCGAGATCAGCCCGTCGGCGCCGTCGACATGGTCGGCATCGCTCCACGCCAGCGTGAGCGGCAGCACGCGGCCGGCGTAATCGAGCGGCAAGTCGATGGTATCCTCGCGCAGCTTCACCTTGCCGACCTGGATAGTGGCCCGGCCTCGCTCGGGCTTGCGCCGCCCGATGCGAAATGCAGGGTCGGCCAGCCCCAGCCGGCGCGCGGCACTGGCGTTGAGCTCGACCGATCGGGTGGCACCGGGGTCCACACGAAGGCGCAGCGGCTGGCCTTCGAAGGTCATTGTTACCACCGGCGTCGTCATCGGCAGCATCAGGGGCGGCAGCGGCTTGTCGCGCGCAGACGCCATCGTTGTGGTGACGAGGAGCAGGGGGAACAACATTCGACGGTGCATGAGTAAGCTCATACAGCTGTCGCTTCGGCGCTGCAATCAAGCGGTGCGGAACCCATGGGTGATCGGATAGCGCCGGTCACGGCCGAAGTTGCGGTGGCTGATCTTCACACCCGGCGGCGCCTGGCGGCGCTTGTATTCGGCCAGATGCAGCAGCCGTTCGATCCGCGCGATCAACGCCGGGTCGATATCCTGCGCCGCCAGCTCGGCTGCTGATTGGTCGTTCTCCACCAGTCCGATCAGGATGCGGTCGAGCAGGTCATAGGGCGGCAGACTGTCGTCATCGCGCTGGTCGGCGCGCAATTCGGCAGAAGGGGGCCGGGTTATGGTGCGCTCGGGGATCACGATGCCTTGCGGGCCTTCCGATCCTGCAAGGGCGAGGCGCGGCCGGTGTGCATTGCGCCAGCGGGCGAGCTTGAACACCGTGGTCTTGTACACGTCCTTCAGCACCGAATAGCCGCCGGCCATGTCGCCATAGATGGTGGCATAGCCCACCGACATCTCGGACTTGTTGCCGGTGGTGAGCAGCATCGGCCCGAACTTGTTGGAGAGCGCCATCAGCGTGAGGCCGCGGATCCGCGACTGGATATTTTCTTCGGCGGTGTCGGCGCCGCGGCCCTTGAAGCTGTCGGCCAGCATCGTCTCGAACGCGCCCATGGCGGGGCCGATGGGGATGGTGTCGAGCCGACAGCCGAGCCGCTTCGCTGTCTCGGCGGCTTCCTCCAGGCTCAAGTCGGCGGTGTAGGGGGAGGGCAGCATCACGCACCATACCCGGTCAGCGCCGAGCGCATCGACCGCAACCGCGGCGGTCACTGCGCTGTCGATGCCGCCCGAAAGCCCCAGCACCACGCCGGGAAAGCCGTTTCGGTTCACATAATCGCGCAGGCCGATGATCATGGCGTGCCAGATATCCGCCGGGTCCTCGTCGAGCACGGCGCGGGGGCCGGGTTCGCAACTGAAATGGCCGGAAAAGGTCGGCCTGGTCCAGTGGGTGAGCACGGTTCGCTCCTCCCAGTCGGGCAGTTGCACGACGATGCCGCGATCGGCGTTCATCACGAAGCTCGACCCGTCGAACACCAGTTCGTCCTGCCCGCCCATGCGGTTGAGCCAGGCCATCGGCAGCCCGGTCTCGCCCACACGCGCGACCGCCACCGACAGCCGCTTGTCCACCTTGCCCATCTCATAGGGCGAGCCATTGGGCACCAGCAGCAGCTCCGCACCGGTTTCGGCGAGGCACTCGGGCACATCGGGAAACCACACATCCTCGCAGATCGGCACGCCAAGCCGCGCGCCCCGAAACGCCATCGGCCCCGGCAGCGGCCCGGACACGAACACCCGTGCTTCGTCGAAAGGCCCATAGTTGGGGAGGTTGTGCTTGAGGCTGATCGAAAGCTTGCCGCCATCGAGCAATGCCGCCGCATTGTGCAGCCGGCCCTCCGCGCGCCACGGCAGCCCCACGAGCAGCGCCGGGCCACCATCCTCGGTCACCGCGCGCAGCCGCTCGAGCGAGGCCGCCGCTGCCTCCACAAGCGCTGGCTTGAGCACCAGATCCTCGGGCGGATAGCCGACCAGGCTCAGCTCGGGCGTGGCGACCAGATCGGCATCGGGCTGGCTGGCACGCGCGGCAAGAATGGCATCGGCATTGGCCGCCAGATCGCCGACGCGCGCGTTGAGCTGGGCAAGCGCGATGCTGAGCCTTTTGGTCATGGCCCGGCTTTAGGGCGCTGCCGGTGCGGCTGCAACGGCAGCCTTGGCCGCAGCCACATCGCGCGCCACCGATTCGAGCAGCGCGGGCGCATCGAACACGATCCCGTCGCGGATCGTCCATCGGATGCCGCCAATCCGCTCCTGGGTGTTGGTGGCATCGTTCAGCCGCTCGGTGCCGGTGCCATAAAGCGTCTTCAGATTGGCGAGCGGATTTTCCTTCGTCACCACCAGGTCGGCGCGCATCCCCACCCGCACCAGCCCGAAATCGGGCTCCATCCCCTTGGGCTCCATCAGCGTCGTGGCTCCGTTGATCGTGGCGGCCTGCAGCACTTCGAGCGGCGCAAAGCCCGCTTCCTGCAGCAGTTCGAGCTCGAGGATATAGCCGAAGCCCCAGCTCTGCCAGATGAAGCCGGGGTCCGAGCCAGCCGTCACCCGGCCGCCCATGTTCTTGTAATCATTCACCAGCCGCATGTAGCGCTCATAGAATTTGCGCCAGTTCACCTCGTCCTTCGTCGTCCAGTCGAAGAAGTAGCTGCCATGGTTGTCGCGGTTGGAGAGGAAGAAGCCGCGCAAGATCGGCGGGGTGTAACGCTCGTGCCAATCGGCATTCTTGGCGCGCATCAGGTCGCGCGATGCCGAGTAGATGTTGAACGTCGGGTCGAACACGACCTTGTTGGCTTTTTGCGCCGCCAGATACGCCTTCCACTCGGGCCCGCCGGGCTCGTGGATCTGGTTCCAGATTTCGGCGATGCCACCGAAGCGCTGCTGCTCGTTGTTGAAATTATAATCCGCCGGCGTGTCCTGCACCCGCCTGTCCTTGAGCATCGATTCAAAGTGTCCGTAAAAATGCGTGATCGTGTTCAGCCCGGCGTCCCCGGCGTCACGACCGTTGAACTCGGCGATATTGGGCTGGCTCAGATGCGCCACCGTGCCCAGCCCGACCTTCTTCGCTTCATCGATCGCAGCGCGCACGATCGCCGGCGTCTCGTCGCCGCGATTGAAGAATTTGATGCCATCAATGCCGGCTTTCGCCGCCCAGCGCACCCATTCGCGCGCCTTTTCGGGCGTCTGGACGCGCCCGCCGGTCCAGCCCGAACCCAGCGTCTGATAAACGAAAATCCGCGGCGCCGAGATTGTCCCCGCCGCTGCACGCCGCTTGTCGTCGAGCGCCAGGGCAGCATTGCCACCGTAGAGCGGGTTGCCGCGAATCGTCGTCACGCCATGCGCCAGCCACAGCCGATAGGCATAGCTCGGGTCGGGCATCTTCTGCGCATCGCCCTGGTGGCCGTGCATGTCGACAAAGCCCGGCATCACGAACATGCCGCTGGCGTCGATCTCGCGGGTGGCGCCCGCCGGCGGCCGGCCGGGCTTCATCGGCAGCCCCGGCGTGCCGGCACCACGAATCTCGGCGATGCGGCCGTCCTTGATCACGATATCCGCCGGCCCATAGGGCGGCCCGCCGTTGCCGGTGATGATCGTCGCCCCACGGATGACCAGGCTGGGATATGGTCCCTCGCCCTCGCTGGCCTTGCGATCGGCAAGCGGCAGCATCGCTTGCGAGAACGCGGGAGCGGCCAGCACCGCCAGCATCGTCACCACCAGAACCCGAACCCGCATCGTCATCACCCCCATCGTCACGCCAGCATAAGGCCTTGGCGCGGGCTTTCAATTGCGGCTAGCTTGGGTTCCGTGGACGGGGCGCAACTCATCTGGTTTCTGCCGGGCTATCTGCTCGGCTCGATCCCGTTCGGGCTGCTGCTGACGCGGATGATCGGCATCGATATCCGCAGCGTCGGCTCGGGCAACATCGGCACCACCAATGTGCTGCGCACCGGCAACAAGCGGCTCGCTGCCGCCACGCTGCTGCTCGATGCCGGCAAGGGCGCCGCTGCCGTCCTGCTGGCGCGGTATTTCGCGGGCGATGGTGCCGCAATGCTCGCCGGGCTTGCCGCCTTCATCGGCCATGTCTGGCCTGTGTGGCTCAAGTTCCGCGGTGGCAAGGGCGTGGCAACGCTGCTCGGCGTGGCGCTCGCCGCGGTGCCGCTTGCCGGGCTGGCGGCACTTCTCACCTGGCTCGGCGGCGCCCTGCTCACCCGCTTCTCCTCGGTCGGCGGCATGGCGGCCGCCGTCGCTGCCCCGCTTGCTGCGCTCGCGATGGGCAAGACTCATTCGGCGATCACGCTGGCGATCATGGCCGCGATCCTTATCTGGAAGCACCGGGACAATATCGTCCGGCTGCGCGCCGGCACTGAAAGCCGGATCGGCGCCAAGGGATGAATCTCCCAGCCGATGCGGTCGCAAGGCTGCGCCTCATCCGCACGCCCAGCATCGGCCCGGTCACCTATCGCCAGCTCATTGCCCGCTTCGGCGACGCTGCCGCCGCCCTCACAGCGCTCCCCGATCTCGCAGCACGCGGAGGCCGCCGGCTCGAAGTCGCCACCGCTGCTGCCGCTGAGGCCGAGCTGGACCGGCTGGCAGCGCTCGGCGCCACCGCCATCTTCATTGGCACCCCCGCCTATCCGGCCCTGCTCGCCGCCACCGAAACGGCGCCGCCGATGCTCGCCGCCCATGGCCGGCTCGATCTGCTCGAGGCTCCCGCCATCGGCATCGTCGGCGCGCGCAATGCGTCGGCTGCCGGCATGCGCCTCGCCCGTCGCTGGGCCACCGAGCTTGCCGAAGCCGGCATGGTCGTCGTTTCGGGCCTGGCACGCGGCATCGACACCGCGGCGCATGAGGGAGCACTTCTCGCCGGCGGCACCGTCGCGGTCATCGCCGGCGGCATCGACATTGCCTATCCGCCTGATAATGCAGCCCTCATGGCGCGACTCGCAGAGGGTGGCCTCATCCTCGCGGAACAGCCGCCGGGCGTGGAGCCGCAGGCGCGCCACTTCCCGCGCCGCAACCGCGTCATTGCCGGAATCGCCGCCGGCACGCTGGTCATCGAGGCCGCTCCCCGCTCGGGCTCGCTCATCACCGCACGGCTGGCTGCTGAATTTGGCCGCGAGGTTATGGCCGTCCCCGGCAGCCCGATCGATCCGCGCGCCCAGGGCTGCAACACCCTTATCCGCGAAGGCGGCACGCTGGTGCAATCGACCGCCGATGTCCTCGAAGCGCTGTCGGCGTTCGATGCCCATGGCGCAGGCGGCACGCTCGGCGGCCGTTTCCAGCTTGCCGATGCCGGGGCCGCTTTCATGCCCGTCGCAGCCGAAGCTCCTGCGGATGCCCGGCCGCTGCTGCTGGGGCTGCTGTCCCCCGCCCCCGTCGCCGTCGATGAGCTTGTTCGCCAGTCGGGGCTTGCCTCGGCGGTCGTCGCGCATGTGCTGCTCGATCTGGAGCTGGAGGGCGCCGTGGCCCGCCATGCCGGGGGTCGCATCGCAACCGCGTGACAATTCTGTTCGCTTGACGCATGGGCGGCTCGCTCGTCACCCTCGCGCGTACGTGTGAGAGAAAGTATCAGGCCGGACATGCAGCTCGTCATCGTCGAATCGCCCGCAAAGGCGAAGACCATCAACAAGTATCTGGGCAGCGATTACGAGGTGCTCGCAAGCTTCGGCCATATCCGCGATCTCGCGGTGCGCGATGGCTCGGTGGACCCCACCAATGATTTCGCGATGGACTGGGAGGTTTCCGCCGACCGCAGCCGCCAGCTGAAGGAAATCGGCGACGCCGCCAAGCGCGCCACCAACGTCATCCTCGCGACCGATCCCGATCGCGAAGGCGAGGCGATCAGCTGGCACCTGACCGAATGGCTGGTGAAGAAAAAGCTCATGCCCAAGGGCGGGGCACAGCGCGTCACCTTCAATGCCATCACCAAGGATGCCGTCACCTCGGCCATGGCCCGCCCCCGCGAGCTCGATACCGCCCTCATCGATGCCTATCGCGCACGCCGCGCGCTCGATTATCTCGTCGGCTTCACCCTTTCCCCGGTGCTTTGGCGCAAGCTGCCCGGTGCGCGCAGTGCCGGCCGCGTGCAATCGGTATCGCTGCGGCTGATTTGTGAGCGCGAATCGGAAATCGAAGCACATGAAGCGCGCGAATACTGGACGGTGACTGCCGCAATGGCATCCGCCGCCGGCGACGCGTTCGGCGCCAAGCTCGTCGGCCTCGATGGCAAGAAGCTCGAACAGTTTGACCTGAACACCGAAGCTCTTGCCGAAGCGGCCCGCGCTCGCGTGGCAGCAGCCAAGGTGAGCGTAACGAGCGTCGAGACCAAGCCCGCGAGCCGCAATCCCTATGCGCCCTTCACCACCTCGACGCTGCAGCAGGAAGCCTCGAAAAAGCTTGGGCTTTCCGCCGACCAGACAATGCGCCTCGCCCAGCAGCTCTACGAAGCCGGCCGCATCACCTATATGCGGACCGATGGCGTGCAGATGGCGCCCGAAGCCATCACCGCCGTCCGTGCCGTCATTGCTGAAGATTATGGTCGCGGACCGGATGTGCTGCCTGAAAAGCCGCGCCACTATGCCACCAAGGCAAAGAACGCCCAGGAAGCGCATGAAGCCATCCGCCCCACCGAGCTCGCCGCCCGCCCCGCAAAAGGGGCTGCCAGTGAAGCCGATCGCCTCTACGCGCTGATCTGGAAGCGCACCGTCGCCAGCCAGATGGCCAGCGCCCGCATGGAGCGCACCAGCGTGCTCCTCGAAGATGCCGGCCGCACCTTGGCATTGCGTGCCAGCGGCCAGGTCATCATCAGCCCCGGCTTTCTCGCCGTCTATACCGAAACGCGTGAAGACGTGTCCGCCGATGAAGAGGCCGATGATGACGACCGCCGCCTGCCGCGCCTCACCCAGGGCGAAGCCTGCGCCACCCGCAGCGCCGAGGCCAAGCAGAGCTTCACCCAGCCGCCGCCGCGCTACACCGAAGCCAGCCTCGTCAAGCGCATGGAAGAACTGGGTATCGGCCGCCCCTCCACCTACGCCTCGATCCTGCAGGTGCTCAAGGATCGCGCCTATGTGAAGCTCGAGGCCAAGCGCTTCCACGCCGAAGAAAAGGGCCGGCTGCTCACCGCTTTCCTCGAACGCTTCTTCGATACCTATGTCGGCTATGATTACACCGCCGGCCTCGAAGGCCAGCTCGACGAAGTGTCGGCCGGCAACCAGGACTGGGTGGCGCTGCTGCGCGCCTTCTGGGCCGATTTCGAGGCGCGTACCAAGGAAGTGCTTGAGATCCGGCCCTCCGACGTCACCAAGGCGCTCGATGAATGGCTCGAGCCGATGCTCTTCCCCGAGCGCGCCGATGGCGAGGACCCGCGCCTCTGCCCAAGCTGCAACAATGGCCGGCTGGGGCTTAAGACCGGCAAGTTCGGCGCCTTCATCGCCTGCTCGAACTATCCCGAATGCCGCTACACGCGCCAATTCGGGACCGAGGGCGGTGCCAAGGAATCGAACGGCCCGATGCTGCTCGGCATCGATCCCGCCTCGGGCGAGCCGGTCACGCTCCGCGATGGCCGCTTCGGCGCCTATGTACAGATCGGCGAGGCCGAAAAGCCGCCTCGCGCAAGCATTCCCAAGGACATGCAGGTCGCCGGCCCGGACGATCTCGACACGGCGCTCAAGCTGCTCAGCCTGCCACGGACCATTGGCAACCACCCCGAAACCGGCGAACCGATCACTGCCAGCATCGGCCGCTATGGGCCGTATCTGGCCCATGCCGGCAAATATGCCCGCCTCACCGGCAGCGCCGAAGTGTTCGAGACCGGCATGAATGCCGCCGTCGTCAAACTCGCCGAAGCCGCTGCCGGGCGGCCGGCGCGGGGCACTCCGCAGCCACCGTTGAAAGAACTGGGAGCGCACCCGACGAGCGGCGCCATGATCAAGCTGCTCAGCGGCCGCTTCGGGCCATACTTCTCCGATGGTACCACAAATGCCAATGTGCCCAAGGGGTTGGATGGCATGGAGATTGCTTTTGAAGACGCCGTGGCGCTGATCGATGCTCGCGCGGCGATGCCATCGAAGGGCAAGAAAAAGCCTGCCCGCAAGCCGGCTGCGAAAAAGCCCGCGGCGAAGAAGGCCGGGACAAAGGCCGCTGCGGTGAAGAAGACGGCGACGAAGAAGAAGGCGCCGGTGACCTAGGTGGCCCGGGCTCTGCATCGCTGCTAGGACGCCTCCATGGTGGCCGTGACCCGATTGGCGTTGACCGATGTGCGCAGCCATGCGGCCTTGGCACTGGAGGCGGCGCCCGGGCTGGTGGCTATCACTGGCGAGAATGGGGCAGGCAAGACCAACATACTGGAATCGGTGAGTTTATTGGCACCCGGCCGGGGTCTGCGCGGGGCTTCGCTGGGCGAGGTGGCACGGATCGGTGGGGCGGGAGGCTTCTCGATTGCGGCCACCTTGATGGCCGCTGGCGGCGCGGTGGAGCTTGGCACCGGCACGCTGGCGACAGCGCCCGAGCGCCGGGTGGTGCGGGTGAATGGTGCCGCGAGGCCCGCGAGTGCGCTGGGGGAATGGGTGTCGGTGGTGTGGCTGACGCCTGCGATGGACCGGTTGTTTGCGGAGAGTGCGGGAGGTCGGCGGCGGTTTCTGGACCGGCTGGTGCTGGCGCTGCACCCCGGTCATGCGCGCGAAACCTTGCGCTACGAGGCGGCAATGAGGGGTCGCACACGGTTGCTCACGGGGCATCCAGGGGCTGACTCGGGATGGTTGGGGGCACTCGAGGGGGCAATGGAGGAGCATGGCGGCGCCCTGTTGCGGGCGCGGGCGGACACTGTGACCGCGCTTTCCGAAGCCCTGGCCGACGCACCCGAGGATGGCTTTGCGCGGCCGCTGCTGCGGCTGGAGGATTCAACCCCGGCCGACCTGGCGGCGGCGCTGAAACGCAACCGGGGGCTGGATGCGGCGGCGGGGCGGGCCCTGATCGGGCCGCACCGGGCCGACCTCGGGGTGGTGCATGCCGGAAAGGGGATGCCGGCGGGGCTGGGCTCGACCGGCGAGCAGAAGGCGCTGCTGATTGCCATCGTGCTGGCCCATGCTGCACTGGTGCGGGCACGGACCGGGGAACCACCGCTGATGCTGCTCGACGAGATTGCCGCCCATCTCGATGCGCCGCGGCGCACGCGGCTGTTTTCGCGACTGGCGGAAACGGGCGCACAAGTGTGGATGACGGGCACCGACCGGTCGCTGTTCGATGCGGCCGATGGCGCCACGCGGTTCGATCTGCCGAATCGCTTGCAGCAATAATATAGAGTGTCATTTGCGCTTCCGGCCATAATTTGCTCTTTAGCGACGTGTGGCCGGCAACGGCGTTGTTACTGGGTTTGATGAATGAGAAGCGTGTTTGCCAGCTGGCGGAGCGATCTGCCTGCCTCGATCGTGGTGGCACTGGTGGCCTTGCCGCTGTGCCTCGGGGTTGCGGTGGCGAGCGGCGCGCCGCCGCTTTCGGGGCTGATCGCGGGCATCATGGGCGGGATCGTGGTGGGAGCGCTGAGCAAATCGGCGCTTTCGGTTTCGGGGCCTGCGGCGGGGCTGACGGCGATCGTGTTCACCGCCATCGAGACGCTGCCCTCGCTTGAGGCCTTCTTTCTGGCGGTTTGCCTCGCTGGTGTCCTGCAGCTGATCTTTTCGGTGTCGCGCGGCGGCGTGCTGGCCGAGTTCGTGCCATCGTCGGTGGTGATCGGCATGCTGTCGGCGATCGGGCTCATCCTGATCCTGAAGCAGCTGCCCTATGCGATCGGCTATCGCGGTGATTTCGAGGGGAGCTTCTCGTTCTTGCAGGCCGATGGCGAGAACACCTTCTCGGAGCTGGGAGCAATGCTGCAGCGGGACATCGCCCTAGGCGCATTGCTGGTGGCGCTGGCGAGCATTGCCTTCCTGTTCTGGTGGGACAAGGCGCGGCCCAAGACCGGTGCGTTGAAGCTGCTGCCGGGGCCGCTGGTGGTGGTGGTCGTGGCGGTGGCGGTGAACACCGGGTTCGGGCTCGGTGCGCCGGGGCTGCGGATCGGTGCCGAGCAGCTGGTGCAGGTGCCGGTCGCGGTGAGCCGCGCCGAATTTGCCGCCCTGCTGACGTTTCCGGATTTCAGCCAGATCGGCAACACGGCGGTGTGGACGGTGGCGCTGACGCTGGCGATCGTCGCCAGCCTCGAAACACTGCTCAGCGTGAAGGCGGTGGACGAAATCGACCGCAAGCGGCGGGTGACCGACAAGAATCGCGAACTGCTGGCGCAGGGCGTCGGCAATCTGGCGTCGGGCCTGATCGGCGGCCTGCCGGTGACCAGCGTGATCGTGCGCTCCTCGGCGAATGTGGAAGCCGGTGCCGACAGCAAGCTCTCGACAATGCTCCATGGTGGCTGGCTGCTGCTGGCGGTGGTGCTGGTGCCGACGATCATCAACCTGATCCCGCTGTCCGCACTGGCGGCGATCCTGATCCAGACCGGCTACAAGCTCGCCAAGCCGAGCCTGTTCGTGGCGCGCTGGAAGCAGGGATACACGCAGTTCATTCCCTTTGTGGTGACGGTGGTGGCGATCCTGTTCACCGATCTGCTCATCGGGATCGGCATCGGGCTGGTGGTGGGTTTCGGCTTCGTGATCGCGCGGAACTTCCGCACTGCTATCAGCTATGTCGAGCGCGAGGACATGGTGATGGTGCGCGCACGACGCGACCTCTACTTCATCCACAAGCCGCAGCTGCAGGAAGCGCTGCTGAGGGTGCCCGAGGGCGCCGAGCTGATCATCGATCTTTCGAGCACCAGCTTCGTCGATCTCGACAATGTCGACATCATCAACGGCTTCATCAAGGGTGCTCCCTTCCGTGGCATCAAGGTGCGGCTGAAGGGCGATCCGGCGGGCCGCACGGCACCGCTCATCAATGCGCCGCTGATCGGGGTGATGGGCAGCAGCATCCGCGCCGGCGGGCCGGCTGCGGCACTGGAAGGATCGGCAGCATGAGCGAATACAAGCAGCTGATCCTCGCCAACATGGCGTGGCAGGTGGAAAAGCATCAGGACGATCCCGATTATTTCAGCCGCCATGCCGGGCCGGAGAATCCGGTGTTCCTGTGGATCGGCTCGTCGGACAGCCGGGTGGTGCCCGAGCGCATCACGCGCTCGCCGCCGGGCAGCCTGTACATCCACCGCAACCTCGGCAACCTCGTGTCCGAAAGCGACCTCAACCTGATGTCGGCGGTCGAGCATGCGCTCGTCGACCTGGGGGTGAAGCACATCATCGTGTGCGGCAACCATGACTGTGTGACCCTCGGCCGGGCGCTTCGCGGTGACGCCAAGGACCTGATCGACCAGTGGCTGGCGCCGGCGCGCGAGGTGTATGACAACCATCTCGAAGAAATCGATGCCATGTCGGACGAGGAGAGCCGGCTATCACGCTTTGTCGAGTGTAACGTGCGTGACCAGCTGGTGCGGCTCGCGCGCTCGGGGCCGGTGCAGGCGGCATTCGCGCGCGGCCAGGACGTGAAGCTGCACGGCTGGGTCTATGATTTGCGCGATGGCCTCATCAAGCCATTGATGGAGCTCGATCGCCACTCGGATCTGGCCGATGTGCCGCGGCCTACGAGCGTGCTCGTCTGATTTTCGGCTGAACCATCGCGGGGGTGGCCGGTTCTGCTTGGGACACAAGCGGAGCCGAGACCATGCCGATTTCCCTGAAGCCACTTGCGCAGCAGCGCCTTGTCATCACGGGTGCGACGAGCGGCATCGGGCTGGCGATTGCGGAAGCGGCGGTCGAGGCCGGCGCACGCGTGCTGCTTGCGGCGCGCAACGCCGATGCGCTGGCCGAAATCAAGCAACGGCTGGACAGCCGGCAGCTCGCCGACAAGGTGGTGACGCTGGCAGTCGATGTGGCTGACCCCGATTATGCCGAACGGCTGGTGGCCGAAGCGCGGACGCGGTTCGGTGGCTTCGACACCTGGATCAACGATGCCGCCGCAGCCACCTTCGGCACGCTGGCCGAGACGCCGATCGAGGACCATCGGCGCGTGTTCGAGGTTGGCTATTGGGGAACGGTGACGGGCTCCCTGGCGGCACTGGCGCATCTTCGCGCCAAGAGCCCGAATAGCGGCCTTAACGGGGGCCCGAACGGGAGCGGTGCCATCATCAATATCGGCAGCGTGCTGAGCAACCGCGCGATGATCCAGCAGGGGCCGTATTCGGCGATGAAACATGCGGTGAAGGGCTTCACCGATGCGCTGCGCACCGAGATCATGGAAGCCGAGCTGCCGATATCGGTGACGCTCATCAAGCCGGCGGCGATGCATACGCCCTATCCCGACCATGCGCGCAACCGCATGGATACGCCGGCGAAACTGCCACCGGTGGTCTATGATCCGCGGCTGGTGGCGCGCGCGGTGCTGTTCGCCGCCGAGACCCCGCGCCGCGAACTGACGGTGGGTGGCTTCGGGGCGGGGGCTGCGTTGGGAGACATGCTGTTCCCTGGGCTCCTCGACAAGGCGATGGCGCTGTTTGGCACCAGGGTCCAGCAGACCGACCGCGAAACGCCGCCGGAGACTGAAGACAATCTTTATGAAGCGCGGTCCGATGGAAACATCGAGAACGACGAGCCGCAATATGTGCGCCGGCAGAGCCTGTGGCTGGAAGCGCAACTGCGCCCGCTGGCGGCCGTCGGAATCGCCGGCGCCGGGTTGGGCTTGCTGGTTGCGGGTCTTGCTGCGGCACGGCATCGCGCGCCGGACCGTGCCGCACGCCGCGCCCGGTATTTCGCCCGATACCGCAAGTGATGCAATTGCGGCCGGCGGAACTATCCCGGCAGCCCGGCGATTGAACCCGAGAATAAGGAAAGGTGAAGGAATGGCGGATATCGATGGCGCTCTCGCGCCCCCCGGAACCCGGCTGTCGCCGCGCAAGAACCTGAAACTTGCAGAGCGCGGCCTTTCGATGGCGGCCGGCTCGTTGCTCGGCGTGCTCGCTGCGCGGCAACAGGGCGCCGCCGGCGTGATGCTCGGGCTGGCGGGATCGCTGCTGGTGGCGCGCGGCATGTCGGGCGCTGCACCGGCGAAGCGGCTGCTGGGCCAGCGGCCCGACGAGGCCGAGGTTGCCAAGGCGGCCGGCTGGAAGAGTGCAGCCGTCGCATCACGATCGGTGACGATCAATGCGCCGCGCGCGGTTGTGTGGCGGCGCTTCCGCGACCTGCGAAGCTGGCCCGACTGGGCGGTGAACATCGAGGCGATCGGTCCTTCGGCGAATGGATCGCGGCTGCGGTTCACCACGCAGGATCCGTCCGGCCCGGTGCAGTGGACCGGCGGCGTTACCGAGGAACGCCCGGAGGAACTGCTGGCGATTTCATCGGATGAAGGATCGGCAGTGCCGGTCCGGGTGCGCTACGAATTCCATGATGCGCCGGGCGGCCGCGGCACCGAGATTCATGCAGCCGTGGCTTACGAGCCTCCCGGAGGCAGCCTTGGCCGCTATGCCGCGAAGCTGACGCAGCGTGAGCCCGGCATCCAGCTGCGACGCGATCTGAAGCGTTTCAAGAGCCTGATCGAGACCGGCGAAATTGCTGTCAACGATCCGCAGGGCACCGAACCAAAGGCCTGAACAGGCCGTCAAACCAAGGAGTTTCCGATGCGCGCAGTCCGCTGGCACGGCAAGAAAGATGTAAGGGTCGATAATGTGCCCGATCCCGAGATCGTCAATCCGCGCGATGCGATCATCAAGGTGGCGTCCACCGCCATCTGCGGGTCAGACCTGCATCTTTATGATGGCATGATCCCCTCGATGCAGGCGGGCGACATCCTCGGCCATGAATTCATGGGCGAAGTGGTGGCGCTCGGCCGCGGCGTGACGAACCTGAAGATCGGCGACCGGGTTGTGGTGCCCTTCACCATCGCTTGTGGGCAGTGCTTCTTCTGCGAGAAGACGCTGACTTCGCTTTGCGACAACAGCAACCCTGCCGACAACCAGGATCTGGCCGAGGCCAGCATGGGGCATTCGCCATCCGGCCTGTTCGGCTATTCGCACATGCTCGGCGGCTACGCCGGTGGGCAGGCCGAATATGTGCGCGTTCCCTTTGCCGATACCGGCTGTTTCAAGGTGCCGGCGCATCTGACCGATGACCAGGTGCTGTTCCTGTCGGATATCCTGCCGACCGGCTGGATGGGGGCGGAGAATGCCGATATCGAGTCCGGTGACACCGTGGCGGTCTGGGGTGCGGGGCCGGTGGGGCAGTTTGCGATCCGCTCGGCTTTCCTGCTCGGCGCCGAGCGGGTGATTGCCATCGATCATCGCCCCGGCCGACTGGCGCTCGCGGCGGAAGCGGGTGCGGAGACGATCGACTTCGAGAATGTCGATGTGATGGCAGCGCTCGCCGAGACGACCGGGGGCCGCGGGCCGGACCGGTGCATTGATGCTGTCGGCATGGAAGCGCATGGGCTGGCGATCGACAATATCGTCGATCGCGGCAAGCAGGCGGTGGGTCTGGGAACCGACCGGCCGCATGTGCTGCGCCAGGCGATCGTGGCGTGCCGCAAGGGCGGCACCATCTCGATGCCCGGTGTGTATGGCGGTCTTGTCGACAAGCTGCCGATGGGCGCGTTCGTCAACAAGGGGCTGACGCTGAAGACTGGGCAGACGCATGTGCATCGGTACATGGCGCCGCTGCTCGCGCGCATCGAGAATGGCGAGATCAAGCCCGATGTGATCATCAGTCACCGGCTGTCTTTGCGCGATGCACCGGGCGCCTATGACAATTTCCTCAACAACCAGGATGAGTTCACCAAGGTGGTGCTGCAACCCTGAGTCACTGCGATGGCCCCGCACGAGGTTGCAGAATGGCTGGCACCCGCCGCGACGATGATCGCGGCGATGATGACGGCTTCCAACCTCGGCGCGCGGCTGACGGGGTGGGGCTTTGCAGTGTTCACGCTAGGATCGCTGTGCTGGATCCTGATCGGGCTCGAGAGCGATCAGACCGGGCTTGTGGTGACCAACGGTTTTCTGACGCTGGTCAATGCGGTCGGGGTATGGCGCTGGCTCGGGCGCCAGGCGCGCTATGAAGAGGTTGCAAAGACGGCTGAGGACGAAGCCTGTGGTGCTGCACCGGTGGTGCGAGTGGCCGGGCTGATCGGGCGCGATGTGCTCGACCGTGATGGACAGTCGGCCGGCGAGATCGTTGAAGCCATGGTCGATTGTTCAAGCGCCTCGGTGGCGGAGATCATCGTGCGTGTTGGCGGCGTCGCAGGTGTGGGCGAGCATATGGTGTCGCTCGCGATGGCCGATGTGAGGCTGGGCAGTGACACGATCCGCGTCGGCCTTTCGGCCGAGGAGATCGCGGCACTGCCGCACCTCGATCAGAAGGTCTGACGCGCGTCAGAGCAATCAGACGGAGCCGTCTTCGGTGGGGGGACCGCCATCCTTGGGCGCGCGGTTGGAACGCTTGCTCCAGTAAATAGCGAAACCGATGACGAGAACGAGAAAGACGGCGACCAACGTGAACAGGTTGAGCGACGGCAGAAGTGTACCAGTGTCCATGGTCTTTATCCTTCCAAATATTGCTGAGGACCAACGGTGGGTGGTGACCATTGTTCCACGGGATGCGTCAATTTGCGCCGACATGAAAAGTGCCGCCCGAGATGTCTCCCGGGCGGCACTGATATGGCGTTTCAGGCCTTGTCAGCGTTTCGGATTTCCGAAGGTGCTGCCGCCCTCACGATCGAGTTCATACGGCCGCTCGCCGGCACGGTCGCCATCGGGGATGACATTGCCGGTGCGCGCCTGCTGCTGCTCGGGGCTGTAGAAACCGGCCTTGGTGCCCGATTCGGAACTGCCGGTGTTGGTGCCGTAGCCGCCGGTCTGGCGGCCGCCGCCATGGCCGTCGCCGCGGTCTTCCGTGGCGCCGAGGTCATTGTCCTCGGCGTTGCGGCGTGACTGGGCGGCCGTGCTGTAATAGCCGAGCGGACGGCTCTTGCCATCGTTGAGATCGCTGCGCTCGGGATTGTCTTCCGACAATTCCCGGTCGCTGAGGCCGCTGCCATAGTAATTCTGGATGTCGCCGCCGCTGGAATAATCGGCGGTGTCGAGCTCGTCGCGGCCGTAGGATGGAGCCTCGCTGAGCTGCTCGCGACCCAGGTCGACGCGGTAGCCGTCGAGGCCGGTGTCATAGTCCAGCAGGTCCCAGGGCAGCGGGTGGTATTTTTCGCCGATGCCGAGGAAGCCGCCGAATGACATGACGACATAGGCGACTTCGCCGCTGACCTTGTCGATCATGATCGAATCGACGCTGCCGAGCTTTTCGCCCGAGGCGTTGTAGACGGCAGTACCTTCGACCTTGTCGGCGCTGATCAGCGATCCGTGTTCGCGGCGGTTGCCGACTGCGGTTTCGCCTTCGATATGGTGAGACATCTGATGATCCTTCCCATCTGGAATTGCGGCCGCTGTTGCGACCAGCTGAAAGACCAATTGCGGGATGGGATGTCGGTTCCGGACCGCTGCGATGGGGCGTGGTGCGTTGGCGTCGCATCGCCTGATGCGCTGGAAATCGCGACTGCGAAACTATCGCGGGAACCCATTGCCGGTTTTCCGATTACAGGGGGTTCATGTCGGGTGTTTTCCATGGACTGGCGGCGCGGCCGCAGCGCCCGTTTGGGTTTTCGTGCGCCTTGGCGTTGGCGCTGATGGCGTCGGCTGTCCATGCGCAGCCGGTTCCTGAAGTCGCCCAGACCGATGCCGAGGTCGACCTGCCCCCTGATCTTGCAGGCGAGGTGCCGCCGCTGGCGCCGCTTGAGCCTGCGGCGCCGCTGACACCCCCCGAGACGATCGTTCCTGAAGCCGAGCTGGCCACACCGCTCGCCCCGCTCGACAGCGTGACCGTGCCGGAGGCGCTGGCGGCCACGAACGATCCCGATTTGCCTGATGTGCGTTACCGGCTGGAAACGACGGGGCTCGAAGAGATCGGGCTGGAAGGGCGGTTCCGGGACTTGTCGGCGTTGCTCGAGGGCGGGCGAAAGGCCGGGAGTGCGGCACAGGTTGGCGCGCGGGCGGATGTCGATGTCGAGATGGCGGAGAACCTGCTGCGTTCGCAGGGCTATTATGACGCCGAGGTGAGTGCGGTTGTCGGGCCGCTGCCGGGCGAGGATGGCGAGCTGCTGATCGCGCTGACGGCGACCCCGGGCAAGCGTTACACGCTGGGGGACATCGATATCACCGGGCTGGAGCCCGAGCCGCTGGCGATTGCGCGCAATGCGCTCGACCTGGCGCCGGGCGCGCCGATCGTGGCGGATGTGATCGAGGCGGCGGAGGCCAATGTGTCGTTGCGGCTGCCCGAGCAGGGATGGCCGTTCACCCGCGTCGGCGCGCGGGATATCGTGCTCGATGATGTGGACTTCACGGGCGACTATACGTTGCCGGTGGATGCGGGGCGCAAGGGGCGGTTCGGGCGCATCCGGCTGCCGGGCGATGCCGAGGCCGACAATGTTTTCGATGTGGAGCACATCGAAATTCTTCCGCGCTTCGAGGTGGGCGAGATTTTCGACAGCCGCCGCGTCGACGACCTGCGGCAGGCGCTGATCGCCACCAATTTGCTGCAGACGGTGTCGGTGGAGCCGGTGGCGACGGGCGAGATCGACGCCGAGGGGATCGAGACGGTCGACCTGCTCGTGCGGCAGTCACGCGGGCCGGCGCGCAACCTTGCGGCCAATGCCGGCTATGGCACCGGCGAGGGGGTGCGGTTGAGCGGCAGCTGGACGCACCGCAACCTGTTCCCGCCCGAGGGTGCAGTGACCGGAGCGGTGGTGGCGGGCACCAACGAGCAGAGCCTGCGCGGGCAATTCCTGCGGTCGAATGCCGGGCAGCGCGACCGGGCGTTCCAGATCGGTGCATCGGTGGCGCGACAGCGGTTCCAGGCGTTTTCCGCCGAGACGATCCAGCTAAACACAAACCTTTCGAGGGTGAGCACGCCGATCTGGCAGAAGCGCTGGACCTGGTCGCTGGGGGGCGAGCTGATCGCCTCGCGCGAAAGCGTGTTCGACCCCGAGCGCGACACCGAAGTGCTCGACCGCGACCGCGGGACCTTCTTCATCGCGGCGCTGCCGACGCAGCTCGGCTATGACCGGTCGAACAGCCTGCTTGATCCGACGCGCGGCTTCCGGATCACGGTGCGGGCGAGCCCGGAGGCGCAGAAGCGTGCCAGTGCCGGGTTCGACAGCTACGGCCGGCTGCTGCTCGAAGGCAGCGCCTATTTTCCGGTGATGGAATCGCTGGTGCTGGCGGGGCGGGCACGGGTGGGGTCGATCATGGGTGCGGCGCGCGACGAGATTGCGCCATCGCGGCGGCTCTATGCCGGTGGCGGCGGCTCGGTGCGCGGTTTCGGCTTTCAGGAGCTGGGTCCGCGCGGGCCTGACAACCGGCCGCTGGGCGGGCGTTCGCTGACCGAATTCGCCTTCGAGGCGCGTTACCGGTTCGGCGATTTCGGGGTGGTGCCGTTCATCGATGCCGGGCGTGTTGGCGAGGATTCGACGCCGTCGCTCTCCGGCATGCGCTACGGCGTGGGCATCGGTGCCCGCTATTATACCAACTTCGGGCCGATGCGGATCGACGTCGGCACGCCCTTGAACCGGCAGCCGGGTGAATCGCGCGTGGCGCTGTATATTTCGATCGGGCAGGCGTTTTGACCGCGCGGAGGGTTCTGGGCTGGGTCGGCGGCATCATTGTCGGGCTGCTGATCCTGGTGGCGGTGCTGCTGGTGTTCCTGAACACGGCTGCCGGCAAGCGCGTCCTGCTCGGGCAGCTGGCCGGCTTCACCATGGCGAATGGACTGAACTACCAGGCCGAGGCGATCGACGGCTCGATCTATGGTCGGATGACGATCCGCGGGCTGGAAATCCGCGATTTGCGGGGATTGCTGGTGACATCGCCGGCGGTTCTGGTCGACTGGTCCCCGACGGCGCTGTTCGACGGGCTGCGGATCGTGCTTTCGGAGGTCGATGCTGAGACGATCACCCTGCTGCGCTCCCCTTCGATCAACCCTTCCGACCCCGATGATCCACTGCTCCCCGATATCGATATCGAGATCGGGCGGTTGCGCATCGGCAGTTTCGTGATCGAGCCGGCGGTGACAGGACAACGCCATGCCGTGCGGCTGGCGGGTTCGGCGAGCATTTCCGATGGCCGCGCCGTGGTGGCTCTGGATGGGGCTGCACGGCAGGGCGCGGGGCTTGCCGGCGGTGACACGCTGGTGCTGCGGCTGGATGCCGTTCCCGAAGACAATCGGCTCGATGTCGATGTGCGGCTGGCTGCTCCGGTCGGCGGGCTGGTCGACGGCTTCGCCGGTCTGGGCCGACCGCTGACCGCGCGCATCGCCGGCGAGGGGAGCTGGGCGCGCTGGCAGGGCAGGTTGACCGCTGGCAGCGCGGGCACCAGCCTCGCCGATGTCGCGCTGACCGCCGCCGATGGCACCTTCACCGCCAAGGGCCGCACCGACCCCGGGGCGTTGCTGGAGGGGCCGGCACAGGCAATGCTGCGAGCGCTCGACCTCGACATCACGGCGCGGGTTGCCGAGCGCCGTGTCAATCTGGTGGCGCGCATCGGCGGTGACGCTTTTGTGGCGGAAGCCAGCGGGCTGGTGGACCTTGGGGAAAGCCGCTTCGAGAACGTCGTGCTCGGCGCGCAGCTGCTGCGGCCGGGTGTGCTGGCAGAGGATCTCGGCGGCGATGATGTGCGGCTGGCGGCAACGATCGATGGCGGCTTCGGCACGCCGACGATCGCCTACCGCATCAGCGCCGCCATGCTGCGCTTCGATGCGACGAAGGTCGAGGGGCTGGTGGCGAGCGGGCGTGCGACGATCGACTCCGAGCGTATCCTGGTGCCGGTGACGGCGCGGGCGCGGCGGGTGACCGGGCTCAATGCGGCGGCCGGCGGGCTGTTGACCAACCTTGCCATCGACGGTGATCTGGCCTGGTCGAACGGTCAGCTGCTGTCGGACAATCTGCGGCTGCGGTCGGACCGGATCGACGCCACGGCGATCATCATCGCCGATGTGGCCGAGGGTCGTTATGCCGGGACGCTCAAGGGCCGGGTGAACGATTACCGCGTCGAGGGGCTGGGCCGGGTCGATCTGGTGACCGATGCGCGGTTGGTGACGCTGCCGGCGGGCGGCTTCGGGATCAACGGCACAGCGCGGATCGCCACGCGGACGATCGAGAATGAAGCGCTTCGCGAGCAGCTTGGCGGCAATGCAATTGTTACGGCCGGCTTCGGCTATGATCCGGCAGGCGCCGCGACGCTCAACAATCTGCGGCTGACGTCGCCGCTGTTGCGGATCACCCAGGGCAGCGGCAGCTACCGCACAGATAGCGGGCGGATTGCCCTTGATGTGCGGGCGATCTCGACGACCTATGGACCCGCAAGCATCGTCGCCTCGGGCACGCTCGACCGGCCGGTGGCGCAGCTGCGTGCCGAGCGCCCCGGCCTCGGGCTTGATGTGCGCGACCTTGTCGCCGATCTTACCGGGTCCGCGGCGGGCTATCGGATCGTGGCAAGCGGTGGCTCGGCCTATGGCCCGCTGACGGGCGATGTGCTGGTGCGGACCGGGCCGGTGCTTGCTGTCGACATCAACCGGGCGCGGGTGGCGGGAATCGATGCGCGCGGCAGCGTGCGGCAGACGCCGGCCGGGCCGTTTGCGGGAGCGATCACGCTCGATGGCTCGGGCATCGCCGGCACCGTTCGACTGGCGGCGGCGGATGCCAACCAGCGCGCCGATGTGAATGTCCGCGCCCGCTCGGCGCAAATCCCGGGCGATGTGCCGATCACCATCGGCAGCGGCGCCGCGCAGGCCACGGCGATCCTGTTTCCCGAGGCGCCGTCGATCACCGGCAGTGCCGATCTTTCGGATGTGCGCTCGGGCACGTTGCTGGTAGCGCGTGCGCGCAGCCGCTTCGATTATCGTGGTGGCAGCGGCAATGTCTCGCTCGTGGCCAATGGCAGTGCTGCATCGCCGTTCAACGTTGCTGCCCAGGCGCAACTGGCGCCCGAGCGCATCGTCGCCAACGCCAATGGTGCGTTCAACGGCATCGCCTTCCGGCTGGCTGCACCGGCGGTTGTCACGCGCGCCGCTGGCGAATGGCGGCTGGCGCCGGCGACGATCGTGTTCCCGCAAGGGCGGGCGCGGGTTGCGGGCCGATATGGTGCGCAGACACAGCTCAATGCCGTGCTCGACAGCGTCGACCTGGCAATCGCCAACATCTTCGTGCCGGGGCTGGGGCTGGGCGGCAAGGCTTCGGGCAGCATCGATGCGACGCTGGCCGATGTGCCGAACATCGACGCGCGAATCGATGTCGCCGGGTTCACCCGCACCGCGGCCTATACCATCTCGGCGCCGGTCGACATTTCGACGACGGCGCGGCTCTCCGGCGCGGGAGGCGCCGTCAGCGCCGCGATCCGCCGCGGCAGCGCCACCATCGGCCGGTTGCAGGCGCGGGTGGGGGCGTTGCCGGCTGGTGACGGCATTGCAGCGCGGCTGATGACGGCGCCACTTTCGGGCGGGATTCGCTATGGCGGGCCGGCGGAAGTGCTTTGGGCGATGGCCGGCATCGGCGGCCAGGACGTGACGGGGCCGATTGCCATCGCCGCCGATTTCGGTGGCCGGGTGGAAGCACCGCAGCTGACCGGCACGATCCGCGCCAATGCGCTGCGCTACACCAACCAGGATTATGGCACGGTGATCCGCGATATCGCATTGCAGGGCCGCTTCAGCCAGTCCCGCTTCCAGCTGACATCGCTGACGGGCCGCGCCGGTGATGGCACGGTGGCGGCGAGCGGCGTGGTGGGGCTTGATGCGGCGAGCGGCTTCCCGGCGGATCTGGACGTGACATTCGACCGGGCGCAGCTGGCGCGCGGCGATGCGCTGGGTGCGCAGGCGACGGGTGCGCTGAAGATCACCAATGGTCCCGACGGTGCGCTGGTGCGCGGGACGATCGACATTCCCGAGGCGCGCTACGAGATCATCCGCACCGGCGAATCTGAGATTCGCCAGCTGGCCGGGGTACGCCGCAAGACGTCGGCAACGGCGGCGGGGGCAGGTGCGGCTTCGCCGGCGGGAGAGTCTACGCCACCGCCGCCGGGCCCTGCGACGCTGCGGCTCGATGTGCGGGTGCGAGCGGACAACCAGATCTTCGTCAGCGGCATGGGGCTGGAGGCCGAATGGGAAACCGACATGCGGATTACCGGAACGGCGGCGGCACCGCGGATCATCGGCCGGCTCGAAGTGATCCGCGGCACCTACAGCTTTGCGGGGCGGCGGTTCGAGCTGGGTCAGAATGGCGCGATCGTCTTCGATGGCGGCGCGTTCACCAACCCCGAACTGTCGCTGTCTGCCGAGACGACGGTGGAGGGGGTGACGGCGATCATCAACATCGGTGGCCGTGCGCAGGCGCCGCAGATCACTTTCACATCCTCGCCCAACCTGCCGCAGGACGAGGTTCTTTCGCGGCTGCTGTTCGGAGCTTCGGTCACCAACATCTCGCCGATCCAGGCGGTACAGCTGGCGGCCGCACTCAACTCGCTGCGCGGGTCGGGGGGCGGACTCAACCCGCTGGGCAAGCTGCGCTCGGTGACGGGGGTGGACCGGCTGCGCGTGCTCGGTGAGGACAAGACGACCGGGCGCGGCACTTCGGTGGCGGCGGGCCAGTACATCAGCAACAACATCTATGTGGAAGTCATCACCGATGCGCGCGGCTTTACGGCGACGCAGCTCGAGATCGGGCTGACGCGCACGCTCAGCCTGCTCAGCTCGACAGGCTCATTCGGTGGCTCGAACGTCACGCTGCGGTTCGCCAGGGACTATTGACGGTGGCGACGCCGCATCTGCCGCCCTGGGCCAGCTGGTTGCCGGACCGGGTGACCGCGCCGGTGGTGCGCTGGAGCCTGCGCCGCGACCGGCGCCGTGCCGCCGAGGCGGCCGATCCGGAACTGCGCGGCGTCAATGCCCGCTCGCCGAGGGAATATTCGGGGGTGGCGTGGAAGGCGATCCTGCGGCGCGTATGGCTGGCCAATGGCGACCGCAACCTCAGCCTGCTCGCGGCCGGGGTGGCCTTTTATGCGTTCCTGTCGTTCGTGCCGCTGCTGGCGGCGCTGGTGTTGAGCTATGGCCTGATCGCCGATCCGGGGACGGTGGCGCGGCACATGAACACGATCATCGAGCTGGTGCCTGCCGATGCGGCGCGGCTGATCTCCGAGCAGCTTGTGAACCTCACCACCACGGCGGCGCGGCAGAAGGGATTCGGGCTGGCGATGGCACTCGGGGTGTCGGTGTTCGGCGCCACGCGGGCGTCGCGGGCGATGATCACCGCGCTCAACGTGATCTACGAGCAGCATGACCAGCGCGGAGTCATTGGCGGCATGGCCGTATCGGCGCTGCTGATTGTCGGTGCGATCCTGACCGGCATTGTCGGCATCTTTGCGGCGTCGATGCTGAGCTGGGCCGGGCGGCTGCTGGCGAGCTTCGGCGACACGGTGGTGCTGATGGTGCAGGGCATGACCTGGGTGGTGGCCGGCGGGCTGTGCTGCCTGGCGATCGGCGCCATGTACCGCTTTGCGCCCAATCGGGAGAGCGCGCATTGGAGATGGCTGAGCATCGGCTCGGTGGCTGCAACGGTGCTGTGGCTGGTCGCCACGCTCGGCTTCGGCGTTTATGCGGCGCAGTTCAGCAACTACAACGCCACCTATGGCTCGCTGGGGGCGGTGGTGGTGCTGCTGATGTGGCTCTTTGTTTCGGCCTATGCGATCCTGATCGGCGGGCTGATCAATGCCGAGACCGAGCGGCAGACGGCGCAGGATTCGACCACGGGCCCGGCGCGGCCGATGGGCCAGCGCGGCGCTGTCGTGGCCGACATGAGTGCGGCGGAGGGAGACGGTTGAGGCCCCCCATCCTGCGGCGCCTGTTTATGGCGTCGTGCGGGGGAGGTAGAGCCTGACCGCCGTGCCGCGACCGGGCTCGGAGGCGATCTCGATGCCGCCGCCCGACTGCTTTACGAAGCCATGGACCTGGCTGAGCCCGAGCCCGGTGCCCTGCCCGACCGGCTTGGTGGTGAAGAAGGGCTCGAAGACCCTGGCGCGCACCTCCGGCTCCATGCCCTTGCCATTGTCGGTGACGCAGATGACGACATAGTCCCCCGCATCGACGCTTTCCGAAAGCTCGGCGCCTGCGAGCGTTGCGTTGCTGGTCTCGATGGTGAGGCGGCCGCGGCCGTCCATGGCGTCGCGGGCGTTGACGGCGAGGTTGAGGATGGCGTTTTCGAGCTGATTGGGGTCGACGATGGTCGGCCAGATGCCGGTGACGAGGGTGCAATCAATGCTGATGCCCTTGCCGAGCGAATGGGCGAGCAGCGAGCGCAGGTTCTCGATGAGCGCGTTGATTTCGACGCGAGCCGGCGAGAGCGGCTGCTGCCGGGCGAAGGCGAGCATCCGGCGGGTGAGTCCTGCAGCGCGCATCGCGGCATCCTGGCCGACCTCGATGAACTGCAGCACCGAGGGATCATCTTTCGAGAGCTTGCGTTCGAGCAGGCTGAAGGCGCTGGTGATCAGGCTCAGCATATTGTTGAAATCATGCGCGATCCCACCGGTAAGCTGGCCGAGTGCATCCATCTTCTGGCTTTGCCGGAGTGCGTTTTCGACCTTGAGCCGCTCGGTGACCTCGGTTTGCACCCGTGCTTCGAGAACGTCGTTGAGCGCCTTGAGCGCGGCTTCGGCGGCGCGCTGCTCGGTGACGTCGGTATGGACGCCGACCCATTCGATGATCCCGCCCTCGGCATCGAGGATGGGCACGGCGCGGACCGAATATTGCCGCCATTCGCCATCGAAGCGGCGGACCCGATGTTCGTGGACGAAGATGCGCCGTGCATCGACGGCGGCGCGCCATGCGGTCACGGTGGCGGCGGCATCATCGGGATGCACGGCCGCTGTCCAGCCATAGCCGGCATATTCGTCGGGCATCTGGCCGGTGAGGGCCTGCCAACCGGGCTGCTCGTCGACCATCTCGCCTTCGGCACTGTTGGTCCAGACGATTCCCTGCACGGCGCCCACGGCGGCGCGGAAGCGGTTCTCGCTGGTCTGGATCCGGCGCTCGGCTTCGTGACGATCGTCGATGTCGATGACCGAGCCGACATAGCCGAGAAAGATGCCGTTGGTGCCGCGGCGCGGGCCGGCGCTGTCGAGGACCCATCGGTAGCTGCCATCGGCAAGGCGCAACCGATATTCTGTGCGGAATGGCCGCTCGGCGGCATTGGCCTGGACGAACTCCGCGGTCACACGGGGCTTGTCGTCGGGATGGGTCGCATCGAGCCAGCCCATGCCCAGCGCGTTTGCCGGTATCTGGCCGGTCTCCTCGAACCATCGGCGGTTGAGATAGGTGCATCGACCATCGGGCTCGGTCACCCAGATCATCACCGGCGCATTGTTCGCCATGTTGCGGAAATGCGCTTCGCGTTCGGCGGTCGCCTGAGCGGCACGCCGGCTCTCGGTGACATCGGTCCCCTGGCAGAAGATGCCGGTGATTTTGCCGGCTTCATCGATCACCGGCGCGAAGACGAAGTTGAGGTAATGCTCGTCGGGCGCTTCGCCGTGGCCGCGGTCGAACGCCAGCCGATGGTGGTGCCCGACATGCGGCTTGCCGGTCGCATAGACCGAGTCGAGAAGGGCGATGAACCCCTGGTCGGCGGCTTCGGGGATCGCTTCGGCTGCAGTGCGGCCGATGAGGCCGGGATGGCGGAGCAGTTGCATGCAGGCGCGGTTGGCCAGCTCGAAGCGATGCTCGGGGCCGCGCATCACGAACATGACACCGGGGCCCTGGTCGAACAGGCGTCGCATGCGGTCGAGTTCGCGGCTGACGCGGCGCTCGACCTCAAGCTGCGCCACCCTCTCCGTGCAGATGCCGAAGACGCCGCCGACGGCATTTTCGGCAGTATCGTCTTCGATCGGGCCGTAGCTGTAGGTCCACCAGCTTTCTTTGAGGCCTCCGCTGCGCAGGATCGGCAGGCGACGGTTTTCCTGCCAGATCGAGCCGCTGCCATCGAAGACGAAGTTGATCTGCGGGCCGATATCTTCCCAGATCTCGGCCCAGGCCTCCTCGGCAGGGCGCCCGAAGATTGCCGGGTGTTTCACATCGCTGAGCAGCGCCTTGTAGGCATCATTGTAGAAGCAGCGATGCTCCGGGCCCCAGAAGATGAACACCGGGTGCAATGTGGTGAGCATGATGCGCACGGCAGCGCGGAGCCCGGGCGGCCAGCTTTCCGGCTCGCCAAGCGGGCTCTCGCTCCAGTCGAAATTGCGAAACAGGGTCGGCATTTCCCCGACGCCATCGAGAAAATGCTTTTCGGGCCGTGCCAGTGATTGATCGGTTGCTGCCATTTATCACCATCTTAACGTGTCGATGTGGCATCGTGGTTAATCGAAAAACTGTCCGCACCTTGTCCACAAGTGCACAACCGTGTCACGAAACTTTGCATCGGTTGCATCCCTGCATCAGGGTTGCACGGGCCAGGCCCATAGGTCCACGCCGAGCAGGCAATGATCCGACAGCACGGCATCCGCCGGCGCGTCCGCCATCGGCACATGGACCAGATCGCGGCGCAGGGTGGCTAGCGGCCCGCCCAGCACGATATTGTCGATGAAGGCGGTGTAGCGCTCACCGGCGCGGCAGCGGCGATAGGCCTGCTGGTCGGTCACGCGTGCCACGGGGGATGCGCTGCGCAGCGCCGCCCACAGGCTGTCCGGAGCCGGCAGCGCAGCGTCGGCCTCGAGGCGGCGGTTGAAATCGCCGAGGATGGCAAAGGCCTCGCCGCTGGCGTTCCGGTCCGCCGCCCAGCGCGCCAGCACCGGCACCTGCGCCTGCAGCCGTGCGCAAACCGGATTGCCGGCATTCGAAAGCGGCAGGTCGAAGCAACCGCTCTTCAGATGGACCGAGAGCAGGCGGATGGCCTGGCCGGTCCCTGGCCAGAGCGTGATGTCCGCGCCGGCGCGGGCGGCACCGTCATCATCGAGCGCCGCCAGATCGCCATTGCAGCGGAAAGGGATGCCGGCGCGCACCACGAAGCCGGTCTTTTGCGGATGGGCGCGGGCGACGAAACAGGCCGGCACATGGCCGGGGAACACCAGCAGGGCCGCCTCGGGGCCATCGACTTCCTGCACCGCCACCACATCGGCCCCGGCGCGCGCGGCATAGCCGGCCATGAGCGCCAGATCGGTGGCATCATGGCGCGCTACCGGCGGGTAGGGATCGCGCGGGCAGGGCAGGGCTCGAACCGCGCTGGGCGGCTGGCCCTCCACGCAGCGGGCCAGCAGCGCATCGCGCGTTTCGGCCGGCATCAGCCATTCCATGTTCCATGTCGCCAGCCGCAGCCGCTGGGCACCGCCCGGCAGCACCAGCCGGGCCTGCTTGGCGGCCAGTGCCGCATCGGCGCAGGCCTGGTCGGCAAGCCACGGGCTGCTGCAGGCGATGCGGCTGCCCTGTCCGCGTTCCCAGCTGCCATAGGCCGGGTTGGGCAGCACGAACCAGTCCCGCCCGGCGTGGCTGGCCAGCGCTGCGAGCGCGCTCTCCGGCCGCGCCATGGTGGCGGCGACGGTGCCGCTGCGGCCGATGCTGTCGATCAGCGCCTCGGCTTCGCTGCGCGGCAGGAAGTCGCCGAGATCGTCCCCCACCAGGGCTGCGATGCGATAGCGGCGGGCGATGTGCTGGCGGCGAGCGGTCTTGTCCGCCCAGCCCTGCTGGTCGCCGCGCAGCAGCAGCGCATCGGAGTCGGCGGCGAAGGGCAGCCCCAGCCGCTCGAGCACTGCCTGCGTGTGACGCCGCGCCGGGCAATCGGGATGCGGGGCAACCGCCGGTGCGGTGGCCGCCGGGCATTCCCGGTTGGATATGTAGAACACGCGGAACCCCATCCGCGCTGCGGCCTGCAGTGCCACCACCGCGCCCGGAACGGCGAATTGCTCGTCCACGCGTGTCAACCAGCGCTGCCAGCGGGCTTCGTCGAAGGCGAGGCCGGTGGGCGCCTCGGCATTGGCCGGGCTGTTGTCGAGCACCGTTTCATCGAGATCGACGATGATGGCGGGAGGGCGGCGGCGTGACTTTTCGGCCGGCTGCTCGCTCTCCACAAGCGCCTCGCCGCTGCGCTTGAGCGCCGGCAGGCGATCGGCGAGCGCGCGCCACTGGCCTGCCGCCACCAGCCCGTATTCCGGTGCCTTCTGCATCCAGAGCACCGCATCGAGGTTGGCGGTGCTCGACGGCGCGGGAGCGGCGACCGCCGGGCTGCCGAGGGTGCTGGCGAGGAGGAGGGCGGACGCGCGAAGGAGGGCGCTGGCTGCATGGCGATGACGATTCATGTGCATCGTCTCCCACGCTTCCGCCCGGCCAACAAGCGCGATGGGGACTGCCGGCAGGTGTCTTCGGGCGGGCGAAAGATCGAGCCCACCAGCGGTCGACTGGACGATGTACGCTCCTCATGCGCGCCCGCCATGACGCAGGCGCAAGCGGGTCGATGCCATGCCTGCGTCATATCGGAAGAACGCAAAGCTCATCAAATACGCGTCAGAGCCAATACTCCACGCCAATTCAAATTCATTCGGGTGCGTCCGGAAGATACATCATCAGCACTGGCACACACCATGAAATTGTGTTGCGTCATCAAAATGATGCATATCGTGCATTCTTGCCCGACAAGGGCTGAACAACCGCCGATATTTTATTGGTCTTTTCGTGATCAGATGCCGGCATTTCGCTCGGCATGGCAGCGGCGGATGTGAATCTTTCTCCGCGTCCGAGGGGAACGTCTTCGTACGACGAGCGCTTATCAGAATATCCAGATCCTTCGGAGATATCTTTTGCGCCCGCTCGTGCCCAGTTTCCTGTCGATTCCGTCCAGCCCGGGCACCAAAGTGGATCGACCTGATATCACGGCCCTGGCAAGCGGCGCCGCAGCAGGTTTCGGCGCCCTCCTCTGGCCCATGGTGCAAGGGCTTTTCGGAGCGTCGGACGAGCTGTCCGACGGACTGGCCCGACATTGCGAGGATGCGGGCCTCGTCTTGCTGCACGAGATCGACGTCTCGAGATTTCCCGTCGATCACCCCCTGGTCTCGACACAGCCGTCGCTGTTCGCGCTGCGCCGGACGGCTGACCGTGAAGGACCGGTCGATCCGCGCCTCCCCATGCCTGCATCGGGAGAGGCGCTTGCTCGGCTGCGCGCCGAAGGTGCAGCCGAGGCGTTGCTGCCGGCGATCGCCAGCAGGCTGATCGAACTGCTGGACGCCGGAGCAAGGGGTTTCGTCTTCGACCGGGCCGACACAATCGCGCCGGCCTTGCTTCAGGAGCTGATCACGCGGTTGCGGTCACACCAGGGCGATGTGCTGCTCATCGCCCGCAGCCATGGTCTGGCGGGCGAGGCCGCAGCGGCGCTGCGCGGTGTCGGGCTCGACGGCCTTGTCTCGTCGTTTGGCACTTGGGATTTGCGCTCGGTGGCGCTGGTGGAGGAACGGCACGCCGCCGGCGCGGCCATGGCGTTGATCGCCGAGCCCAGCGCCGCGCAGCTCGCCGATAGCCAGATTGCCCGCACCTTGGCCGCTGCCGCCGCCACTTCCGATGGGCTGATCCTGCCGCTCGACGTGATGCAGCGATATCCCCGAGAGGCGAAGCGGGCCATTGAAATTTCCAGGGAGGTAAGTGGCGTCGGCGGTGAAACGCGGCGGCTGAATGGTGCCGGGAGCCCGGTGACTGCGCTGCTGCGTGCAGACACCGGCGATGTGCGCGATTGTGGTGCTGCGATGCTGGTGCTGATCAACACCACCGACAGGGCCTTGCCCGCGCCGGCATCGGGGGATCTGCTGTCGGCGGCGGGGGCAGCGTTCGAGGCTTTTGGCGGCGATGCCTTCGCCGACCTTGAGCCCGGCGAGGTTCGGTTGCGAACTGCCGAACGCGCAAGACCGATCCTTCTCGACCGCGCGCACAACGGCGCCGCTGGTGCTGCGATGATGCCGCGGCTCGTGGTGGAGGATGTTTCGCCCTTCGTCGAAGGCGGGTTTCCGGTGAAGCGCGTCGTCGGCGAAGCGGTGATTGTCGAGGCATCGATCTTTGCCGATGGGCATGAGCAGCTGGCTGCCGAGCTGTTGTGGCGCCCTGCCGATGCCGCCGAATGGTCGGTGGTGCCGATGGAGGAACTGCCGAATTATCGGTGGGAGGCGCGCTTTGCGACCACGCGGATGGGGCGGCACGAATTCGTCGTTGAAGCATGGCTCGACCGCTTTGGCGGGTTTGCGCGCGATTTCCGCAAGAAGCTCGATGCCGGGGTGGCGACGCCGGTCGATCATGCCGAGGGTCGGCTGCTTGTCGCCGCGGCGCGCGACCGATCGAAGGGTGCGCTGAAGAAGGCGCTGGGCGCATTCGCCACCGGCTTGAAGCGTGATGACGATGCCGGCTTGCTGCTTTCGGACGCGCTGGCGGCAGCGATGGCCGAGGCCGATGACCGCCCGCATCGGCTGCGCTCGGCGGTGCAGCCGCTCGATGCCGAAAGGCTGAGCGCGCGCTTTTCGAGCTGGTACGAGCTTTTCCCGCGGTCGCAATCGATGGTGCCCGGCCAGCATGGCACGTTCGACGATGTGGTGCAGCGCCTGCCCGCGATCCGCGACATGGGTTTCGATACGCTGTATTTTCCGCCGATCCATCCGATCGGCACTGCCAATCGCAAGGGGCCGAACAACACGCTGACGCCGGCGCCGGGTGACCCGGGCAGCCCTTATGCGATCGGCGCGCCCGAAGGCGGGCATGATGCGATTCATCCCGAGCTCGGCAGCCTTGAGGATTTTCTGCGGCTGGTAGCTGCGGCGCGCGACCATGGCCTCGAGATTGCGCTGGACTTCGCGATCCAGTGTTCGCCCGACCACCCCTGGCTGAAGGAGCATCCCGGGTGGTTCGCGTGGCGGCCCGATGGATCGATGAAATACGCTGAAAATCCGCCGAAGAAGTATCAGGATATCGTCAACGTCGAATTTTACGCCAGGGATGCGGTGCCGGGGTTGTGGACCGCGCTGCGCGATGTGGTGCTTTTGTGGATCGAGCGCGGGGTGAAGACCTTCCGTGTCGACAATCCGCACACCAAGACGTTGCCCTTCTGGGAATGGATGATCGGCGATGTCCGTGCGCGGCATCCCGAGGCGATCTTCCTCGCCGAAGCCTTCACCAAGCCGGCGATGATGTATCGGCTGGCCAAGGTCGGCTTTTCGCAAAGCTACACCTATTTCACCTGGCGGGACGAAAAGGCCGAGCTGACGGATTATATCACCGAGCTGACCACAACGGCCCCGCGCGAATATTATCGGCCGCATTTCTTCGTCAATACGCCGGACATCAACCCGCTGTTTCTGCAAAGCTCCGGCCGGCCGGGGTTTCGCATCCGCGCGGTGCTAGCGGCGACGCTTTCGGGGCTGTTCGGCGTCTATTCCGGGTTCGAGCTGTGCGAGGCGGCACCAGTGCCGGGCAAGGAGGAGTATCTCGATTCCGAGAAATACGAGCTCCGCCAGCGCGACTGGACCGCTCCGGGCAACATCATCGCCGACATCACGATGCTCAACCGCCTGCGGCGGGCATACCCTGCGCTGCAGACGCATCTGAACACGCGCTTCTACGTCGCGCACAACGACCGGATCCTCTGGTTCGGCAAGCCCGCACCCGATGGTGGCGACATGATCCTGGTGATGGTGAGCCTCGATCCGCACCATGCACAGGAGGCGGACTTCGAAGTGCCGCTGTGGGAGTTCGGCCTGTCCGACACTGCCGCCATCGCTGTCGAGGATCTGGCCGAGGGGCACCGGTTCGAATGGCGCGGCAAGACGCAGCACATCCGCCTCGAACCCGAACAGCCCTATCGCATATGGCGCATCGCGCCGGGAGACACCGCATGAGCGCGCTCGACCAGGACCCCCTCTGGTACAAGGATGCGGTCATCTACCAGGTGCACGTCAAGTCCTTCTTCGATTCGAACGATGACGGCATCGGCGATTTCGGCGGGCTGATGGCCAAGCTCGATTATATCGCCGAGCTTGGCGTGACTGCGATCTGGCTGCTGCCATTTTATCCCAGCCCGCGCCGCGACGATGGCTATGACATCGGCGAATATCGCGCGGTGAGCCCCGACTACGGGACGATGGACGATGCCCGTGCCTTTATCGAGGCGGCGCATGCGCGCGGCATGCGCGTTATCACCGAGCTGGTGATAAATCATACATCTGACCAACATCGGTGGTTCCAGGCGGCGCGCAAGGCGCCTGCCGGCAGCCCCGAGCGCGATTTCTACGTCTGGTCGGACAATGACAAGCTGTATTCCGGCACGCGGATCATCTTCTGCGACACCGAGAAATCGAATTGGACGTGGGACGACGAAGCGCAGGCCTATTTCTGGCACCGCTTCTATTCGCACCAGCCCGACCTCAATTTCGACAACCCCAAGGTGCTTGAAGAAGTCCTGTCGGTCATGCATTTCTGGCTCGACGCCGGGGTGGACGGGTTGCGGCTCGACGCCATCCCCTATCTGATCGAGCGCGACGGCACCTCGAACGAAAATCTGCCTGAAACGCACGATGTGCTGAAGAAGATCCGCGCCAATCTCGATGCGCATTACCCCGACCGGATGCTTCTGGCGGAGGCCAACATGTGGCCCGAGGACACCCAGCAATATTTCGGCGACACCAATGACCAGGGCTATGGCGACGAATGCCACATGTCGTTCCATTTTCCGCTGATGCCGCGGATGTACATGGCGGTGGCGCAGGAGGACCGGTTTCCGATCACCGACATCATGCGGCAGACGCCCGAGATTCCCGAAAACTGCCAATGGGCGATCTTCCTGCGCAACCATGACGAGCTGACGCTCGAGATGGTGACCGACGAGGAGCGCGACTATCTGTGGAACACCTATGCTGCCGACAAGCGCGCGCGGATAAACCTGGGGATCCGGCGCCGGCTGGCACCGCTGATGGAGCGCGACCGGCGCCGCATCGAGCTGATGAACGCGCTGCTGCTGACGATGCCGGGGACGCCGGTGCTCTATTATGGCGACGAGATCGGGATGGGCGACAATGTCTATCTCGGTGACCGGGACGGGGTGCGGACGCCGATGCAATGGTCATCGGATCGCAATGGCGGCTTTTCGCGCGCCGATCCCGCCAGCCTGACCCTGCCGCCGATCATGGACCCGCTCTATGGCTTCCAGGCGGTGAACGTCGAGGCGCAGGAGCGCGACCAGCACTCGATGCTCAACTGGATCAAGCGGATGCTCGCGGTGCGGCGCGAGTATCGCGCCTTCGGGCGCGGCACGCAGCGCTTCCTGCGGCCTGCCAACCGCAAGATCCTCGCCTATCTGCGCGAGAAGGATGACGAGGTCGTGCTGTGTGTTGCCAATCTGGGGCGCACCGCGCAGGCGGTGGAACTGGACCTGCATGAATATGTCGGCCGCACGCCGGTCGAGCTTTCGGGCAGCGCGACCTTCCCGGCGATCGGCCAGCTGCCCTATCTCCTCACATTGCCGCCCTATGGATTCATCTGGTTCAAGCTGTCGAACGACAAGACGGCGCCGCAATGGTCGAGTGCGGCCCCCGGTGCCGAAGTCGAGCGCCATACCTTCGTGCTTCGGCCGGATCTTTCGGGCGTCACGCAAGGCCGCAACGTGCAGGTGCTCGAGACCGAAATCCTGCCAGCCTATGTCGCGCATCGCCGCTGGTTCGGGGCCAAGGACCAGACGATATCGCAGGTTCGTGTGGGGCGGACGATTCCGATGCCCGGCGTGGCCGACCTGATGCTGACGTTGATCGAAGTGACAACCGACGCGGGCACCCAGGCCTATACGCTGCCGCTCGGCATCGCCTGGGAAGGCGAGCACCATGGGCCTTTCGCTTCGAACCTGGCGGTTGGCCGGGTGCGCAGGGAACGCCGGGTGGGGCTGTTGACCGATGGCTTTGCCGTTGCAGCCTTTGCGGAAGCGGTGGTGGGCGCGCTCAAGCGCAATGATGAAGTGGCCGTTGAGGGTGGCAACTTGCGCTTCGCCGGAACCGACGCGCTCGACATCGAACCCGATGCGGCACCCGAGTGGATCGGCGCGGAGCAATCCAACAGCACGATGGTGCTGGGCCGGCGCGTGGTGCTCAAGCTGCTGCGCAAGGTGCAGCCGGGCGTTCACCCCGATGCCGAAATGGTGCGCCATCTGGCCGCCAATGGTTTCGAGAATGTGCCTGCCATTTCCGGCGAGGTCTGGCTCGACGAGGGCGACCGCTCCACGCTGCTGATGCTGGTGCAGCGCTTCGTCTACAACCAGGGCGATGGCTGGGAATGGACGTTGGGCATGCTCGACCGGCTGGCGACCGATGCCGACTGGAGCTCGCAAAACTACGAGAATTTCGCCCGCAATGTCGGCGTTCGCCTTGCTCAGATGCATGGCGTTCTGGCGGCGCCGAGCGACGATATGGCCTTTGCTCCCGAGCGGATGAGCCTTGCCGATGCCGACACGCTTTCGGGGCGGATCGAAGGCCAGTTCGACAAGGCGCTGGCGGCATTGGCCGCCGCATCATCGGCTGACGGCGATACGGAGGCTGTCGCCGATCTTCGCGCCAACCGAGCCGACATCATGGCGCGGATCCGCGCGGTCGCGCGGCACGCCGAGGGACGCACCCGCACGCGCATCCATGGCGACTTGCATCTGGGCCAGATGCTCGTCACCGGCAGCGACGTGATGCTGATCGACTTCGAAGGCGAGCCGGTGCGATCCCTCGAAGAACGGCGCGCCAAGGACCTGCCCGAACGCGACGTGGCCGGCATGCTGCGCTCTTTCGACTATGCCGCTGCAGTCGCCGAGCGCGCCCGCCCGGCGATGGCCGAGTCCGAAGAGGCACGCACCGACGCCCGCTACGAGGTGTTCCGAGAGAGCGCCTGCCGGGCCTTCATGGAGGGCTATCACGGCGTTTCGGAGACAATCGACGACCGGCTGCTCGACCTGATGGTGCTCGAAAAGGCTGCCTATGAAGTTGTCTATGAAGCCGCCAATCGCCCTGCCTGGATGGGCGTTCCCGCAGCGGGACTGGCCCGCGCCGCCGCGCGACTGTTGCAGGAGGATGGCGCGTGATGGCGCGCAACTCCCTCTCGGCTGCCACTGCGGCACTGCTCGAAAGCCGGCTGGATGATCCTTTCGCGGTGCTGGGCGCCCATGACGGCGAGGTGCGTACCTTCCAGCCCGGCGCCGAGGCGTTGTCGCTGATCGCGCGCGACGATGGCCGACCGCTCGGCACGCTTGAAGAATCGGCGCCGGGGCTGTTCGTCGGCAGGCTGGCCGAGACTGTGCCTTATGCGCTGCGGATCGCCTGGCCGGGCGGGGCGATGCAGGAGACCGAGGACGCCTATGGCTTCGGGCTGGTGCTGGGCGAACTCGACCTGCACCTGTTCAACGAGGGCCTTCATCTGGAACTCGGGCAGGTGATGGGCGCCCATCCGCGGCAGATGGATGGCATCGACGGCGTGGCGTTTTCGGTGTGGGCGCCCAACGCGCGCCGCGTCTCGGTGGTGGGCGATTTCAACGGTTGGGACGGTCGCCGCCATCCGATGCGGCTGCGGCAGAGTGCCGGCGTGTGGGAGCTGTTCGTGCCGCGGATCGGCGCGGGCGCGCACTACAAGTTCGAGATTGCGGGTGCCGATGGCAGCATCGTCCAGAAGGCCGATCCGCTGGCGCGGCAGACCGAATTGCCGCCGGCGACGGGATCGATCGTCGCGCCGCCGCCCGATTATGCCTGGTCCGATGGCGACTGGCTGGCCGAGCGCGCCGCGCGCCACGCCCCCGATGCGCCGATCTCGATCTACGAGGTGCATCCCGCGTCCTGGCTGCGACCGGACGGTGACCCGACGGGAACGCTCGACTGGCAGGCGCTGGGCGATCGGTTGATCCCCTATGTCGTCGACATGGGCTTCACCCATATCGAACTGCTGCCGATCATGGAGCATCCGTTCGGCGGGTCCTGGGGCTATCAGCCGTTGTCGCAATTCGCACCTTCGGCGCGGTTCGGGCGGCCCGACCAGTTTGCGGGGTTTGTCGATGCCTGCCACCGCTCGGGGATCGGGGTGATCCTCGACTGGGTGCCAGCGCATTTCCCGACCGATGTGCATGGGCTGGCGCATTTCGATGGCACGCCGCTCTATGAACATGCCGATCCGCGCGAGGGCTTCCATCAGGACTGGAACACGCTGATCTACAATCTGGGTCGGCGCGAAGTGTCGGGGTTTCTGCTCGCATCGGCGTTTTGGTGGCTCGAGACATTCCATATCGACGGGCTGCGCGTCGATGCGGTCGCGTCAATGCTGTATCGCGATTACAGCCGCAACGCCGGCGAATGGGTGCCCAACATCCATGGCGGCCGCGAGAATCTGGAATCGGTCGCCTTCCTGAAGCGCATGAACAGCGTGGTGGGGGAGCGTTTTCCCGGTGTGATGACCATCGCCGAGGAATCGACCGCCTGGCCGGGCGTGTCGGCGCCGGTGGCGCAGGGCGGCCTCGGCTTTTCGTACAAATGGAACATGGGCTGGATGCACGACACGCTCCAATATGCCGAGCGCGACCCGCTGTATCGCCGCTGGCACCATGGCGAGCTGACCTTCGGGCTGGTCTATGCCTGGTCGGAGAAGTTCGTGCTGCCGATCAGCCATGACGAGGTGGTGCACGGCAAGGGATCGCTCATTGGCAAGATGCCCGGCGATCGCTGGCGCAAGTTTGCCAATCTGCGCGCCTATTTCAGCTTCATGTGGACGCATCCGGGCAAGAAGCTGCTCTTCATGGGCTGCGAGATCGCGCAGGACAGCGAGTGGAACCATGATGCGCAGGTGGCGTGGCAACTGCTCGACGAGCCCGACCATGCCGCGATGCAACGGTTGCTGCGCGATCTCAACCGCCTTTATGCCGAGCAGCCTGCGCTGCACGCGCGCGACGCCGAGCCGGCGGGCTTCGAGTGGATCGTTGGTGCCGATGCCGAGCGCAGCATCCTTGTCTATGCACGCCACGGCAACACCGGTGATTCACCATTGGTGGTGGTGATCAACATGAGCCCCGATCCCCATCACGGCTTTCGCATCGGCATGCCGCGCGCCGGTCGCTGGCGCGAAGTGCTCAACAGCGACGCCGACATCTATGGCGGTGGGAACATCGGCAATGCCGGCGTGGTGCACGCCCGAGCCGAGCCGGCGGACGGCCAGCCGGCCAGTGCCGATATCGTCGTACCGCCGCTTGCCGGCCTTTTGCTTCGCTTTGAAGGAACCGGCAGTTGAATTCCCTTCCCGATCGGCTCGAATCCGGGTCCGCCTATCCGCTGGGCGCCTCGTTCGATGGCCTGGGCGTCAACTTCGCGGTGTTTTCGGCGCATGCCGAGAAGATCGAGCTTTGCGTGTTCGATGAAGGCGGGCGGCGCGAGCTTCGCCGCTATGAGCTGCCCGAATGGACCGACGAGGTCTGGCACGGCTATCTGCCCGACGCCGGGCCCGGGATGCTCTACGGTTACCGGGCGCATGGCCGCTATGCGCCTGAGGAAGGGCATCGGTTCAACCCGAACAAGCTGCTGCTCGACCCCTATGCGCGCAAGCTCTCGGGCCCGGTGCGCTGGACCGATGCGCTGCACGGGTATCAGGTGCGCTCGAAGCGCGAGGACCTGAGCTTCGATCGACGCGACAGCGCGGTGGCGATGCCCAAGGCGGTGGTGGTCGACGAACATTTCGACTGGTCGCGTGACCGCAAGCCGAACACGCCCTGGTCCGAGACGGTGATCTACGAAGCGCACGTCAAGGGCCTCACCAAGCTTTTCGACCTGGTGCCGCCGCGCGAGCGCGGGACCTATGCAGCACTGGGCCACCCCAAGGTGATCGAGCATCTGCAGCGCATCGGCGTGACCGCGCTTGAACTGATGCCGATCCACGCCTTCACCCAGGACCGGTTCCTGCTGGAAAAGGGGCTGAACAATTATTGGGGCTACAACACGCTGGGCTTCTTCGCGCCCGAGCAGAGCTATTTCGCGACCGACACGCAGCATGAGCTTCGCCGCGCGGTGCGCCGCCTGCATGCGGCGGGGATCGAGGTGATCCTCGACGTCGTCTACAACCACAGCTGCGAAGGATCGGAATTGGGGCCGACGCTCTCGTGGCGCGGGCTCGACAATGCCACCTACTATCGGCTGCTTCCCGACAATCCGCGCTACTGCATCAACGATACCGGCACCGGCAACACCTTCAACCTCACCAAGGCGCGGGTGATCCAGATGGTCGCCGACAGCCTGCGCTATTGGGCGACGAGCTTCGGCATCGATGGCTTCCGCTTCGACCTAGGCCTGACGCTGGGGCGCGAAAACCATGGCTTCGACCCCGGGGCCGCGTTTTTCGATGTGTTGCGCCAGGACCCGGTGCTGGGGCGGCTGAAGCTGATGACCGAGCCCTGGGACATCGGACCGGGCGGCTACCAGCTCGGCAATTTTCCACCGTCCTTTGCCGAGTGGAACGACAAGTATCGCGATACCGTGCGCAGGTTCTGGCGCGGCGACGAGGCGCAGCGCGGCGAGCTGGCAGCACGGCTAGCGGGATCGGGCGACCTGTTCGACCGGCGCGCGCGGCGGCCCTGGGCGAGCATCAACCTCATCGGCGCGCATGACGGCTTCACGCTGGCGGACACCGTGGCCTATGAGCAGCGCCACAACGAAGCCAATGGCGAGGACAATCGCGACGGCCATTCGGAGAATTATTCAAGCAACTGGGGGGCGGAAGGCCCGACGGACGACCCCGACATCAACGACGCGCGCGCCCGCGTGATGCGCTCGATGCTGACGACGCTGCTGACATCGCTGGGCACCCCGATGCTGGTGGCAGGCGACGAGTTCGGCCGCACCCAGCACGGCAACAACAACGCTTATTGCCAGGACAATGAGACCAGCTGGCTCGATTGGGAGCAGGCGCGCTCGCCGGCGGGTGAGGCGCTGATCGACTTCACCGCGCGGCTGACGGCGCTGCGGCGGCGCTTCCCGATGCTGCGTGCCGGCAACTTCCTCTATGGCGACGGCTCTCCGGGGCAGGGGATCGACGACCTCGAATGGTGGGACGAGCGCGGCCTGCAATTGTCTTCCGAGGATTGGGACAACCCCCAGGGCCGGGCGCTGGTGATGCGCCGGTCGGTGCGGCTTGAAACGGGCGAGATCGAATCGGTGACGCTGCTGTTGAACGCCTGCCCCGAGCCCTTGATGTTCCGGCTGCCGCCGCCCGATGGCGCGCGCATCGTGATGATCGACAGCGCCAGACCCGATCAGGGCGAGATCGAGGTGATCCACCATTATGAAGTCGGCCCGCAGGGTGCGGCATTGCTGACCTGGAAGATGGCCGTCGAATGACCGAATGGGGTGCATCGCTCACAGGGCCCGGCCGCGCCCTCTTCCGGCTATGGGCGCCCGATTGCGACGCGGTAACGCTCGAAATCGCCGGGGCACCACCACTGGCCATGACAGGTGAGCGCGGTGGCTGGTTCGGCGCCGAGGCGGCGGCGCGGGTGGGCACGCGCTATCGCTTCCGGCTCAATGCCGATCTCGTGGTCCCCGATCCCGCAGCCCGCGCACAATCGGGCGGCGTCCATGGTTGGAGCCTGGTGATCGATCCCGACGCGTATCGCTGGAAGAATGACGGCTGGCGCGGGCGACCCTGGGAAGAGACGGTGATCCAGGAGGTGCATGTCGGCACGCTGGGCGGCTTTGCCGGGGTTGCCGAAACGCTGCCGCGGCTCGCGGAACTGGGTGTCACCGCGATCGAGCTGATGCCGGTCAACGCGTTCGCCGGTACGCGGAACTGGGGCTATGACGGCGTGCTGCCGTTTGCGCCTGCCGAAAGCTATGGCACGCCCGATGACTTGAAGGCGCTGATCGACCGGGCGCATGGTCTGGGGCTGATGGTCTTTCTCGATGTGGTGTACAATCACTTCGGGCCGGACGGGAATTATCTGGGCGCTTATGCCGGCGGCTTTTTCGATGCCGACGCCAGCACGCCCTGGGGCGGCGCGGTCGCGGTCGAGTCGCCAGCGGTGTTCGCCTTTTTCCGCGAGAATGCGCTGATGTGGCTGGGCGAGTATCGCTTCGACGGCCTGCGTTTCGATGCCGTCCATGCGATCGGCAATCCGGCGTTTCTCGACCGGCTGGCAGGCGATCTGCGGGCGGCGACGGGGCCGGACAGGCATGTCCATCTGGTGCTGGAGAATGAAGCCAACGACCCCGACCACCTGACGCCGGGGCGGTATGACGCGCAATGGAACGATGATTTCCACAATGTGGTGCATGTGCTGCTGACCGGCGAGAACAGCGGCTATTATGCGGATTTTGCTGCGCGCCCCGCCGAGCGTCTGGCGCGCTGCCTGGCCGAGGGTTTCATCTATCAAGGCCAGGGATCGCCCAACCACGCCGGCACCCCGCGCGGCAAGCCGAGCGGGCATCTGCCGCCCACGGCGTTCGTTTCGTTCCTGCAGAACCACGACCAGATCGGCAACCGCGCCATGGGCGAGCGGCTGACGCTGCTGGCCGATCCGGCGAAGCTGCGCGCGGCCACTGCGCTGCTGCTGCTCGCGCCGCAGATACCGCTGCTGTTCATGGGCGACGAGACCGGCAGCCGGTCGCCATTCCTGTTCTTTACCGATTTCGATGCCGACCTTGCCGATGCGGTGCGCGAGGGACGGCGCCGGGAGTTTGCCAAGTTCGAAGCCTTCGCCGATCCGTCGGCGCGCGAGCGAATTCCCGATCCCAATGCGGAAACCACATTTGCGCAGTCCCGCGCGGCGCCGGGCCCGGATGCCGACGCATGGCGGGCGCTGTACGCGCAGCTGCTGGCGTTGAGGCATGCCGAAATCGTGCCCCGCCTGCGCGGCGCGCGCGCGCTGGGGGCCGAGGCGATCGGCGACGGTGCCGTGGTGGCGCGCTGGCTTATGGGCGACGGGGTGACGTTGACGCTCGCGATCAACCTGGCGGACGCGCAGGTGGTCTTCCCCGACATCGCCGCGCCGTTGTTTGCGCTGGGTGAACCCGGTGCAGAGGGCAGCTTCGCCGCCTGGATCGGCCGATGAGCATGCTCCACGCGCTGGCCACCGCCGCAGGGTTGCAGATCGAATGGGAGGATGCGCTCGGCCAGGCGCAGCGTGTGTCGGACCGCTCGCTCGTCGCGATCCTGGCGGCGCTCGGCTACAAGGCCGACAGCGACACCGCGATTGCCGACAGTGCGGCGCGCATCGCGCACGACCGGGAGATTGCCTGCAACTTCGTGTCGGCGGTGGTGGGCGAGCCGCTGCTGCTGCCTGCAGCGTGCGGCGCTGCCGGGCCGGCCGAGCTCGTCCTGGAAGATGGCAGCCGCCAGCGGGTCGTTGTCGAGGCGGTGGGCGCCGGGCTGCGTGTGCCGGCGATCGATACCATCGGCTATCACCGGCTCACCATCGGCACGCGCGAAATAAGCGTCGCCATCGCTCCGCCGCGCTGCTTTACGGTGGAAGATGCGGCGGGCGGGCGGCGGCTGTGGGGGCCGGCAGTGCAGATTGCCGCGCTGCGCTGCGATGCAGGCAGCGCGTTCGGCGATTTCGGCACATTGGCGGATGCGGCGCGGGCCTTTGCCGCACGCGGTGCCGATGCGATCGCGATCAGCCCGGTCCACGCGCTGTTCCCCGCCGATGCCCGACGCTTCAGCCCCTATGCGCCTTCGACGCGGCAATTCTTGAACGTTCTCCATGCCGATCCGGCGCTGGTGGGGGGTGAAACGGCGGCGGCTGGCGCCGGCGAGTTGATCGATTGGGAGCAAGGCATCCCGGCGCGGCTGCATGCCCTGCGCCAAGCTTATGACCAAAGGTCCGATGCGGTGCGCGCCGCCGCCGCCGCCCATGCCCAGCAGGGCGGGGCCGATCTCGAGCGCCATGCGCGGTTCGATGCTCTGCACGCGCACTTCTTGCAGACAATCGGCGCGCAGGGCTGGCGTGACTGGCCCGTCGCCTATCACGACCCCGATGGGAACGCTGTGGCGCGCTTTGCAGCCGAGAATGGCGAGACCATCGGTTTCTACCGGTTTCTGCAATGGCTGGCGAAGCGCAGCCTCGATGCGGCACAGCGTGCCGCCATCGATGGCGGCATGGCGCTGGGGCTGATCGCCGATCTGGCGGTGGGGATGGATCCGGGTGGCAGCCATGCGTGGAGCCGGCCCGATGACCTGCTGACCGGCCTGTCGATCGGCGCGCCGCCCGACCTGCTGGGGCCGGACGGGCAGACCTGGGGCATCACCGGTTTTTCACCGCTGGCATTGCAGCGCACCGGCTTTGCGCCCTTCATCGCGACGCTGCGCGCAGCGCTCGACCATGCCGGCGGCATCCGTATCGATCATGCGCTGGGCCTGCGCCGGCTGTGGGTGGTGCCCGAAAATGCTGTGTCGGCCGAGGGCGCATATCTGGAGATGCCGATGGATGATCTGTTCCGGCTGATTGCGCTTGAATCGCATCGTGCCCGCGCGGTGGTGATCGGCGAGGACCTCGGCACCGTGCCCCCGGGCTTCCGCCCGGCGATGGACGAAAAGGCGATGCTGGGCATGCGCGTCCTGTGGTTCGAGCGTGACGATGCGGGGGGCTTTCAACCTGCCGACAGCTACGCGCACCACGCTGCCGCGATGACCGGCACGCATGATCTGCCGACCGTCGCCGGCTGGTGGTGCGGGCGCGATATCGAATGGCAATGGCAGCTCGGCCGCACGTCGCGCGCGATCGATCAGGCCGCCGACCATGCCGCCCGCGATGCAGAACGCGCCGCATTGTGGCAGGCACTGGTCGCCGCCGGCGTGGCGCACGGCGCGCAACCCGCCCCCGAAAACGCCGGCCCGGTTGTCGATGCAGCGCTGGCATTCATCGGTCGCACGCCTTCGGTGCTGGCGATCGTGCCGATGGAAGACATCATCGGCGCTGTCGAACAACCCAATCTGCCCGGCACGATCGACGAGCATCCCAATTGGCGGCGCCGTCTGCCGGGATCGACCGCCGAGCTGCTCGAAAACCCCGTCGTTGCAGCACGCCTGGCGGCATTCGATGCCGAAAGAAGACGATGACTCCACGCGCCACCTATCGCCTGCAGTTCCACCAGCACTTCACCTTCGCCGATGCCGAGGCGCTGGTGCCCTATCTCGCAGCGCTTGGCATCAGCCATTTATATGCCTCGCCGATCACCACTGCGCGAGCGGGATCGACCCATGGCTATGATGTCGTCGATCCGACCCGCATCAACCCCGAACTCGACGGCGAGGCGGCGTTTCGGCAGCTTGTCGCGGCGCTGCGCGCGCACGAAATGGGCATCATCATCGACATCGTGCCCAATCACATTGGTGTCGCCGGTGGCGGCAACGGCTGGTGGAACGACGTGCTGGCGCGCGGGCAGGCAAGCGACCATGCGCGAACATTCGACATCGACTGGCGCCGAAAGCTCGTGCTGCCGATCCTCGGCGATCCGCTGGCTACCGCACTTGCGCAGGGGGACATTGCCATCGCGCACGACGGCGACGGCTGGCATGTCTTGGCCTATGGCGAACATCGCCTGCCGATCCGCCCCGAGGATCAAGACGGCCTCGATGCGTCGGCAGACGTCGGCGCGTTGCTGGGTCGCCAGCATTACCGGCTGGCGTCGTGGCGCACCGCCAATGACGATCTCAACTGGCGGCGCTTCTTCACGATAAACGACCTGGCCGGCGTTCGAATCGAAGACGCGGACGTGTTCGAGGCGGTGCACGCGCTGTACTTCCGCCTCTACCGCGAGGGCCTGATCGACGGGGTGCGGGTCGATCATGTCGATGGCCTCACCGATCCCGCAGGCTATTGCCGAAAGCTGCGCGCCCGCCTCGATGCCATCGAACGCCCGGCAGACGCCCCTGCCGGACCCGCCTATATCGTTGTCGAAAAAATCCTGGGGCCGGGCGAGCCACTGGCAACCAATTGGGGCGTCGACGGCACCAGCGGCTATGATTTCATGGCGGAGGTTGCTGCCCTGCTGCACGCGCCGGACGGTGAAGTGCCTCTCGGCGCCCTGTGGGCAGCTGTCAGCGGCCGAAGTGCGGCTTTCGCTCCCGAGGAGCTGCGCGCCCGCCAGGACATGCTGTCGTGGCAGTTCGAGGGCCAGCTCACGGCATGCGTTGCGGCGTTTGTGTCTATCGCGGCCCCGTTGGGCTTCACGGCTGCAATGCTGCGCCGCGCTGTCGAGCGGCTGCTATGGGTGTTCCCGGTTTATCGCACCTATGGCACCGGCAAGGATGCCCCGGCAATCGATGCGCCGATCCGCGCCGAGGCTCGCCGCCGCGTCAGCCCCTTCGTGCCGCCGGGCGAGGCGCCCGTCGTCGATGCTGTGCTGGGCTGGCTTGCCGGGACCGGCCCGGGGGACGCAACCGCGGTCGCCGACGCGGTGCGCCGCTTTCAGCAACTGTCGGCGCCAATCGCAGCTAAGGCCGTCGAGGACACTGCCTTTTATCGCCATGGCCGGCTGCTCTCGAACAACGACGTCGGATTCGATGCTGCCTGCTTTTCGCTGCCCATCGAGCGCTTTCATGCCGTCGCTGCAGCGCGCGGACGGGATTTTCCGGGTGCCATGCTCGCCACCGCGACCCACGATCACAAGCGCGGCGAAGATGTCCGCGCGCGGCTGGCGGTGCTGAGCGAAATTCCCGATATTTGGCGGGACCATGTGGCCGGCTGGGAGCGCAACATGTCGGAGGACGGCATCGACCCGGCCGATCGCTACATGCTCTACCAGACATTGTTCGGAGCATGGCCTGAAGCCCTGCAGACGAACGACCGCGCAGGCCTCGCCGCGTTCGCCGCGCGGGTCAATGGCTGGCAGCAAAAGGCATTGCGCGAGGCAAAGCTGCGCTCGTCATGGGAAGCGCCCGATGCAGACTATGAATCGCGCGCCCATCGGCTCGTCGAACAGATGCTCGATCCGGGCGCAGGACTGCCATTTCTGGCCGAAATGGCTGAACTGGTTGCATTCGCAATGCCAGCGGCCCAGGCCAACACCCTGGCGCAGACGACGCTGCATTTCACCCTGCCCGGCGTGCCCGACCTGTATCAAGGCGCCGAGTTGCTCGATCTGAGCCTGGTCGACCCCGACAATCGCCGCGCGGTCGACCATGATCGCCGGCGCGCAATGCTGGACGGCGGGGCAACAAGAAAGTTTGCCCTCATCCGGGCGCTGCTCGCGATGCGGCGGTCAGATCCGATGCTGTTTGCCAAAGGCAGTTACACACCGGTTCAGGCCATGGGGCCGCGCGCGAACAACGTGTTCGCCTTCGAGCGCCATCATGGCCCGTCGCGAGTCGTTTGCGCCGTGGCGCTGCGCTGTGCCGCACCACTTGTCGGCACCACCGCGCTCGTCCCGCCGGAATCATGGTGGGGCGACACCGTTCTGCCGATCGATGGCAAGATGGTCGCCGTCGCCGCAATCTTCACCAGCATGTCCGTCCACGTTCAGATGATCGACGCCCGCTGAGCTGACCCCCTGATTTTCCTCCACGATCGATCAGAGTTCGGCCCTTGAAGAGGACGGACGATGAAGCGAACGAGGTTTACGGAAGAGCAGCGGATGTGGTCGCTGGAGGCGTAGGAGCGGAAGCTGACGCGGCTGTTGGCGGACACGATGTTCGACAATGCGGCATCAAAGGACTTTTATCGAAAAAGGAGCGTCGCTCCAGTTTTCCTCAGCATCTTCGTTTGAAATGGGAGAAAAATTGGAGCGGGCGAAGGGATTCGAACCCTCGACTTCAACCTTGGCAAGGTTGCGCTCTACCCCTGAGCTACGCCCGCTCGACCACTGCAGTGGTGAGGCGCGGCCCTAGCACCGGCCGCACCGGCAATGCAAGCCCCAATCACGTGCGACCCCGCATCACCCGCCGATTGCCGCTTCCTCCCTTGGCAATTCCGCCCCTGTCGCCCCATATGTGAGGAGTATCAGGATTCGACCGGAGATTTCCCTTGGCCAGCCTCGCCACCGCCGCCACTGAAAAGGCCAGCATCGAAGCCTTTCGCCGCGATGTCATCGAAGCCAGCAAGACTGCGCTCGTGCTCGTCGATTTCTGGGCGGAATGGTGCGGGCCGTGCAAGACGCTGGGGCCGTTGCTCGAGAAGGTGACTGCCGCAAAAGCCCCGCGGGTGAAGCTGGTGAAGATCGACGTCGACAAGAACCAGGCGCTTGCCGCGCAATTCCGCATCCAGTCGATTCCCACCGTCTATGCCTTTCTCAATGGCGCACCGGTCGATGGCTTCCAGGGTGCGCTCGGCGAGCGCGAATTGACTGCCTTCATCGATCGGCTGCTTGCCGGCGCCCCGCCCTCGGCTGACGAGGCCGACCAGGAGGCGGAGATTGCGGCGCTCGTGCAGGCGGCCGAGCAGGCGAGTGCCGCCGGGGCGCATGCCGATGCGCTCGGCATCTTCGGTGCGATCCTGCAGGAATTGCCCGAGCGGCACGACATCACCGGCAAATATGCGCTGGCGCTGCTGGCCGCCGGCAACGCGCAGGGGGCGGCTGATGCGCTTGCACCCGTGCCCGCCGATTTCAAGGACGAGGGTGTGGTGAAGGCGCGCGCCGCGGTGACGCTGGCACTCGATGCGACGCCGGTCGACGATCTCGCCGGGCTCGAGGCGCAGCTGGCCGCCGCACCCGACGACCATGCGCTGCGCTACGAGCTTGCCGGAGGCTATATGGCGCGCGGCGACCGCGATGCTGCTGCCGATCATCTGCTCGCCATTGTTGCCGCCGATCGCAGCTGGAACGAGGCGGCGGCACAGGCCAGGCTGCTCAAGCTGTTCGAGGCCGCCGGGCTCGGCGACCCGTGGAGCATCAAGGTACGGGCGCGGTTGCGCTCGATTCTGTTCGCATGAGTGAAGACATGAACGATTACACCAGTGATGTGGCCACCACGCCATTGCCGAGCGCGGTGCCGGTGTTTCCGCTCACCGGCGCGCTGCTGTTTCCGCGCGGGCTGCTGCCGCTCAACATCTTCGAGCCACGTTACCTCGCGATGGTCCGCGACGCGATGGAGGCCAAGGGGGCAGCCAGCCGGATCATCGGCATGATCCAGGCGCGTGGCGAGGGGAGCATTGCGGGTGAGTCGCCGCCGCTGTTCAACGTCGGCTGCCTCGGCCGGATCACCGATTACCGCGAGACCGATGACGGGCGCATCCTGATAGCGCTTGTCGGCGTGTCGCGCTTCCGCGTCGGCGCCGAGCTCGATCGGCCGACGCTCTACCGCCAGGTGCTCGCCGATTACCATGGCTTCGGGAGCGATCGTGACGAGCCGAGCGCGCTCGGCCCCGCTGCCCGCGCCGGGCTCGAGGATGTGCTGCGCAGCTATCTCGATGCGCAGGGCCTTGCTGCCGATTGGGAAGCGGTGAAGAACGCCGATGACGAGTCGCTGGTCACCACGCTCGCCTGTGTGTGTCCGTTCGATCCGGCCGAAAAGCAGGCGCTGCTCGAAGCGTCGGACCTGCCCGAGCGCGCGGCCACGTTGACGGCGCTGATGACCTTTGCCGGAAACCCCGCCGGGCGTGGTGACCGGCCCACACTCCAGTGAGTGCACCGGCCGCCATCGACAGCAAGCTGCTGGCCATTCTCGTCTGCCCGATGACGCGCACATCGCTGCGGCTCGATGCCGAGCGGCAGGAGCTGGTGTCGGACGTGGCGGGCCTCGCCTATCCGATTCGCGACGGGACGCCGATCCTGCTCATCGAAGCGGCGCGCGAGTTGCCGCAGCAAGCGTAATCCGCTTTCAGACCAGCTGACCCTGCAACAGCGCCGGCAGCGCGCCGGTTTCGCCGCGCGCCTCGGCCATGAAGCGGGCTTTCAGTGGCGGCACGCGCTCGACGGCGGCAAGGCCGAAGCGGCGGACGGCGGCGGGGAGGCGACCGGGGACGGCGAACAGGCGGTTGAGTCCGTCGGTGACCGCGCCCACCATCGAATTGTCGAGCCGGCGCCACGCGGAATAGCGTGCCAGCACATCGGGGTGGCCCAGATCCTGTCCGGTGCGGGCGGCTTCGACGAGCACCTGCACAAGGGCGGCGACATCGCGGAAGCCCATGTTGAGGCCCTGGCCGGCGATGGGGTGGATGCCGTGCGCCGCATCCCCGGCCAGCACGAGGCGCGGGCGATAATATTCGGCGGCATGGTGATAGCCGAGCGGCCAGACCGCCTGCGGGGCGATGACCTCGACTTCGCCCAGCGTGCCGTCGATGCGCTTCTCGATTTCGGCGGCAAGGGCCTTGGGGCCGAGCTTGGCGCTGCCGGCGGCGGCATGCGCATCGACCGTCCAGACGATCGCCGAGCGCGGGCGACCATCGGTGTGATCGACCATCGGCAGCAGCGCCAGCGGACCCGAGGGGTAGAAGAGCTCGCAGGCGACCTGGCCATGGGGGACGCTGTGCGCGACCATCGAGACGAGTGCGCTGCTCTGATATTGCCAGCCGGCGATGCGGATGCCGGCGGCGGTTCGCGTGGCCGAGCGGCGGCCATCGGCGGCGATGGCCAGCGGGGCCTTGAAGCTGCGGCCATCAGCCAGCGTGAGGGTGGCGGCATGATCGCCATAGTCGAGGCTGGCGACGCGGGCGGGGGCGATGAGGGTGATGTGCGGCTCGGCTTCCACGGCGCGGAGCAGGCTGGCGCGGAGCAGGCGGTTTTCGAGCATGATGCCGAGCGGCTCGTTCCCCTCGCCGGCGTCGAAATGCAGGAATTGCGGGGCGGTGCCGTCGGTGACGCGGATGGCGCGGATGGCGCAGCCATGCTGTGCCAGCACATCATCGATGCCGAGAATCCCGAGCATCCGGGCCGAGGCGCTGGCGATGGCGCTGGCGCGGCCATCGAAGGCGGCGGTGAGCGTCGTCTGCAGGTCGGCGGTGTCGATGACGATGCTCGACACCTCGTGGCGGGCGAGGGCGAGGGCGATGGTGGAGCCGATGAGGCCACCACCGATGATGAGGACGTCTGCGGTGTTGGATGCGTTCATGGCACAGGCTTAGCGCAACCGGCGGACCACTGCCACATGATGCGGAGCCTTGACCCTGAATCCGGCCTGCGTCACTGTGAAGCCCTGCGGTTCAAAGCGTGAACACGCTGCGCGACTGAGGGAGTTTGTGCGCCAATGGCCAGCCGGGCCACCCAGCAGCCGATGCAGGCTCGCCGCCCGAAAGGCGGCGCGCGCAAGCCTGTGGCGCCGAGCCCGGTCGAGCGGCTGCTGGCCTGGGGCGCCCGGGCGTTGCGCACGACCGGTGTGTGGACGGTGGCCTTGCTGCTGATCGGGGTGGCGGTGGCGCTCGTCGTGGCGATGGCCTGGTATTCCCCCGATGATCCATCGTTCAACACCGTGACCGGCCGTGCCGTGGCCAATCCGATGGGGCAGATCGGCAGCCATGTCGCCGATCTGCTGATGCAGGGCGTGGGATGGGCTGGGCTGGGGCTGGCGCTGCTGCCGCTGATGGCGGGGTTGCGGCTGCTGCAGGAGACGGACTTTGCGGCCCGCCGGGCCCTCAGTGCCGTGCCGCTCGGCGTGGTGCTGCTGGCGGCGGCGCTGGGGTCGGCGGGGGTGACCGCAGGGCTGGCACCGGCAGGTGCCGGCGGTGCACTGGGGATGCTGGCGGGCTGGGGCAGCGACGCGCTAGGCGATGCACGGTGGCTGGAGGGCGTGCCGGTGGGGCTGGTGGTGGCGTTGCTGCTGGCGCCGCTGGCGCTGGGGCTGCTCGGCTGGGGCACTGGCGTGCGCAGCGAGGACTTCGCCTGGGCCGGCGCGCTGTGGCGGCGGGACCGGTCCGACTTCGACGACATGGATGATGAGGCCGAGGATGCGCCGCTGGTGCTTGCACCACGCGGGGGCGAAGATGTCCGGGTGCGCGCCGATGCCGATGGCGATGCCGAGTTCCGGGGTCCGCGTGTGGTCACGGCCAGCCCTTCGCCACCCCGACCGCAGCGGGGCCGCCAGCCGGTGCTCGATCTTGGCGATGGCGGGGTGCTGCCGGGGCTCGACCTGTTGAAGCCGCCGCCCACCGGCCCGGCACGGCGGATCGATGAGGCGGCGCTGGCACAGAATGCCCGGCTGCTGGAGGGCGTGCTCGAGGATTTCGGCGTGCGCGGGCGGATCGGCGAGGTGCGGCCGGGGCCGGTGGTGACGATGTATGAACTCGAGCCTGCGCCCGGCATCAAGGCAAGCCGGGTGATCGGGCTTTCGGACGATATTGCCCGGTCGATGAGTGCGCTTTCGGCGCGTGTGGCGGTGGTGCCGGGACGCAATGTGATCGGCATCGAGCTGCCCAATGCCAATCGCGAGATGGTGAGCCTATCGCAGCTGCTCGGATCGGCGGCTTTCGAGAACCGATCGATCGTGCTGCCGCTGGTGCTGGGCAAGGACATTGCCGGCGAGCCGGTGATCGCCGACCTGGCCCCCATGCCGCACCTGTTGATTGCCGGCACCACCGGCTCGGGGAAGTCGGTCGGGCTCAACGCGATGATCCTCAGCCTGCTCTACCGGCTGACGCCAGCCGAGTGCCGGATGATCATGATCGACCCCAAGATGCTCGAATTGAAGACCTATGACGGAATTCCGCATCTGCTGGCGCCGGTGGTTACCGAGCCCGCCAAGGCGATTCGCGCGCTCAAATGGGCGGTCGAGCAGATGGAGGACCGGTATCGCCAGATGTCGGCGATCAATGTGCGCAGCCTCGCCAGCTTCAACGCCAAGGTGCGCGAGGCCAAGGCGAGCGGGCGGCCCTTCGTGCGGCGCGTGCAGACAGGGTGGGACCCCGATACCGAGGCGCCGATCATCGAGGAGGAGGTGCTCGATTTCTCGCCGCTGCCGCTGGTGGTGGTGGTGGTCGACGAGCTCGCCGATCTGATGATGACCGCTGGCAAGGAGGTGGAGTTCCTTATCCAGCGGCTGGCGCAAAAGGCGCGTGCGGCGGGCATCCACCTCATCATGGCGACGCAGCGGCCATCGGTCGATGTGATCACCGGCGTCATCAAAGCCAATCTGCCGACCCGGATCAGCTTCCAGGTCACGAGCAAGATCGACAGCCGCACCATTCTCGGCGAGCAGGGTGCCGAGCAGCTGCTCGGCAAGGGCGACATGCTGTGGATGCCGGGCGGCAAGGCGCCGGTGCGCGTGCATGGGCCCTTCGTTACCGATGACGAGGTGGAAGCGGTGGCCGATCATTGGCGCCGCCAGGGTGCGCCCTCCTATGTCGATGCGGTGACCGAGGAGCCCGACGACTGGGATGGTGGCAACGGCGGCGGGAGTGGCAGCCTGCCGCTTTCAGGTGGTGGCAGCGGCGGGGGTGCTCCGGGTGCCGACAGCGAGGACGAGATCTATGCCCGCGCCGTGCAGGCGGTGGCCTCGGCGCAAAAGGCCTCGACCAGCTATCTGCAGCGCCAGCTCCGCATCGGCTACAACAATGCGGCACGGCTGATCGAGCGGATGGAAGCCGATGGCTTTGTGTCCCGCCCCGACCATGTCAACCGGCGCGAGGTGCTCGTCGACGAGCATGGGATGCGGCGCTAGGCGATAGCCGAGCTGGTCCTGCGCCGGCGGAGAAGGGCGCCGACAACACCGAAGCCGGTGATGAGCATCGCCCAGCTGGCCGGCTCGGGCACCGCGCCGATCGTCACGCCGATATTGTCGAACTCGAAGGCCGGGCTGGAGGAGCGGAAACCGACCTTCTCGATCCGGTCCTGCACGTCGAGCCCGAAGGTGACACGGCGGTTGGTGATGGCGGCGGCCTGGTTGCCGTTCCACTGCGGCATGTCGAGGCCGGTGATTGTGCGGACGAGGCTGCCGTCGGCACGGCGGAAATCGAGGCTGTTGTAGCTGTCGATCGACCCCCAGTAGAGGCTGAAGCCCGCAAGGACCTGCCCGCGCCCGGTGAAATTGGTGAAATCGAAGGTGGAGAGGCTGTCCGGCCCGACCGACTGGTAGACGCCACCGTTCGGCGTGCCGGCGGGGGCTGCGCGGCCGGCGCTGCTGCCGGCGGCGGTGATGACAGTGGGGCCGGCGAAGATATTGGTGATGCCCGCCGCCATCGGCGCATCCAGGCCAATGACCGGCACGAAGCCGGCGGGAAGTCCGGGGTCTGGCGCGCCGGCAAGATTGCCGATGATGGTGACGGCAGCAACAGGGTTGGCGATGCTGGTGAGCAGGGCGGCGGCGGACAGGCGGAAGGGCATTTGCGATGACTCCATCGATGGCATATCCGCGGATACGACCGTCGTTGGCGAAAGCTTAACTGACGAATAGTTAACGCCTGTTCGGTACTATTCTTCAAGGCTCGCGGAGCAGCGTGAGCAGATGCCCGGCCGAAAGGATTGCCAGGGTGAGGCCGATGAAGGTGGCGGCGTTCCAGGGCAGGTGGGCATGCCAGGCGAGCGGGGCGCGGCGGCGGGCATGGTCCCCCAGCCAGCCGGCGGCGGCGAGCAGGAGTGCGGTGATGAGCAGCGTTATTGTTATTTCCCGGTTCATGCGGCTGCGCTACTGCATGAAGCGGGGTGGCCGCCAGCGCGGCACGACCGAATTTGGGAGGATGACATGCGATATCTGTTGACGGCAGCACTGGCTGCGACGGTTCTGGTGGCGCCGGCACAGGCCGCCAGCCTGACGGAAGTTCTTGCAGGCCCGCAGCGCAGCGAAGCGAACAAGGCGCGCGATGCCTATCGCAATCCGGCCGAAACGCTGGCGTTTTTCGGCGTGAAGCCGGGCATGACCGTAGTGGAAATCTCGCCTGGCGGCGGCTGGTATTCGGAAATCCTGGCCCCGATGCTCGAAGGCAATGGCACGTATATCGCTGCTGCCGGCAACCCGGCCGCGAGCGAGAATGCCGCCAAGTCGGTTGCTGCCTACAAGGAAAAACTCGCCAGCTATGCGCCTTCGGCCAAGGTCGGCGTGTTCGGCAAGGGCAGCTATGATGCGATTGCCCCCGAAGGCTCGGCGGATGCCGTTCTCACCTTCCGCAACGTCCACAACTGGCACATGGGCGGCTATGGCCCCGATGCCTTCAAGGCGTTTTTCAAGGTGCTGAAAAAGGGCGGCACGCTCGGCGTGGTCGATCACCGCCTGCCCGAAGACCGGCCCGATGCCGACATGACGACCAGCGGGTACATGAAGGTTTCGGCGGTGCGGCAGATGGCGGAAGCTGCAGGCTTCAAGCTCGTCGCTTCGTCCGACGTCAACGCCAACCCCAAGGACACCAAGGACTATCCCGGCGGCGTGTGGACCTTGCCCCCGACCTTCGCCAAGAAGGATGAGGACCGCGCGAAATATGCGGCGATCGGCGAAAGCGACCGGTTCACGCTGAAGTTCGTGAAGCCTTAAGCCGCAGCGCGGCGGCGGGATAGCGTAGCTATCCCGCGACTCGCGCAAGGCCGGCCGGCGGGTCGGCGGGTTCCAACCCGCCGACCCCGTCCGACGGCGTGGCTTTGCCACGCCCCGCCTTCCTTCTTCTTTGCCAGCAGTTACCCTTGATCATCCCGGCGCCAGCTGTCCGGCGCGCGGTCGCTGAATTTCGTGACGTTCTTGTCGAAGATCAGTTCGACCTTGCCGGTGGCGCCATGGCGTTGCTTGGCGACGATCACTTCGGCCAGGCCGTTGAGGGTGTTGGCCTTTTCCAGCCATTTGGTGTGCTTCTCCACCTCCTCGATGTCGGGCTGCTTCATCGTGTGGTAATATTCCTCGCGGTAGACGAAGAGTACGATGTCGGCGTCCTGCTCGATGGTGCCGGACTCGCGCAAATCGGCGAGCTGGGGGCGCTTGTCGTCGCGTTGCTCGACGGCACGGCTGAGCTGCGAGAGGGCGAGGACGGGGAGTTGCAGCTCCTTGGCGAGCGTCTTCAGGCCGCGGGTGATCTCGGAGATTTCCTGGACGCGGTTCTCGCCGCCATTGCGCCCCGTTCCCTGCAGCAGCTGGAGATAATCGACGACGATGAGGCCGATGTTGTGCTGGCGCTTGAGGCGGCGCGCGCGGGTGCGCAGCGCAGCGATCGAAAGTGCGGGCGTGTCGTCGATGAACAGCGGGAGCGTGGTGAGCGCGCCCGAGGCGCGGGCGAGCTGGGTGAACTGCTCCTGGCGGATCTTGCCCATGCGCAGGCTTTCCGAGTTCACCCCGGCCTGTTCGGCAAGGATACGCGTGGCGAGCTGGTCGGCCGACATTTCGAGGCTGAAGAAGGCCACCGGTGCGCCCGAGGACTGTTCGGGATCGAGCCCGCGTTCCTTGTCCTGCATGTAGCGCTCGGCGCAGGAGAAGGCGATGTTGGTGGCAAGCGCCGTCTTGCCCATCGCCGGACGGCCGGCGAGAATGACGAGATCGGACTTGTGGAGCCCGCCGATCTTGGTGTTGAGGCCATCGAGGCCGGTCGTGTAGCCCGAGAGATTGCCGCCGGACTTCATGGCGCGCGTGACCATCGCCAGCGCCTCGTCGGCCGCACTCCGGAAGGTCTTGACGCCGCCCCCGACTTCGCCGGCCTCGGCGACGCGGTAAAGCGCCTTTTCGGCCTCCTCGATCTGCTTGATCGGTTCGACTTCCACCGACGTGTCGGCGGCCGAGGTCGCCATTTCGCGGCCGACGCGGATAAGCTCGCGGAGCAAGGCCAGGTCATAGATCTGGCGGGCGAAATCGCGCGCCGCGATCAGCCCTGCGCCATTCTGGGTGAGCTGGGCGAGATAGGCCGGGCCGCCGAGCTCGGCCATGGCGGGGTCGTTTTCGAAAAGCGGCTTCAATGTGACGGGGTTGGCGGTCATCCGCCGGTCGGAAAGGGTGAGGATCTGGGCATAGATGCGGCCGTGCAGATCTTCGGCGAAATGCGCGGCGGTGAGGCGACCCATGACATCCTCGACGAGCCGGTTGTCGATCATCAGCGCGCCGAGGAGGGCGGCCTCCGCTTCGAGATTCTGCGGCAGGGTGGTGAAATCCATGGGTGTTTCGACGATGCGGAGGGGAGGGGATGTGGCCATGGCACCTTGTGCCGCATCCGGCCGGGTTTTTGAATCCCCCCTGGGTGGGACAAGGCTGTGGAGAAGGGGTGGAACAGCGCCAATTAGCGTAACAAATACAATATACTAGAATTATTTGAGGAATGCCTCCGGCGGCTGGGGCCTTGGGCCCCAGACCCCTTTGGTCGGGCCGGGTCCCCATGATTGGGGTCCGGGGCCGAGGCCCCGGCCGCCGGAGGCCCCCTTCCTAAAAGCCCATCACCCCGCTAGACGCTCGCGCATGTCCAAAGCGCGCACCAAATCTCCGGCCAACATCAACCTCGCGCGGGGTGCGGCGCGGCTGGGTGCGGTGCAGGCGCTTTATCAGCAGGCGATGACCGGGGACACGATTCCGCGGCTGCTCAACGAATTTCACCATCACAGGCTGGGTGAGTCGCCTGACGGCGCCGGGCCGGGGGTGGAGATGGCCGAGGCCGATGTGGCGTTTTTCGATGACCTGGTGATGGGGGCGAGTGCCCGCGCCGAGGAGCTGGACGGGCTGGTGGCGGGGGCGCTGGCGGCGGGGTGGACGCTGGAGCGGCTCGACCGGCCGATGCAGGCGCTGCTGCGGCTGGCGACCTATGAGCTGGTGGCGCGCGCCGATGTGAGTGCGGCGACGGTGATCGAGGCGTATGTGGCGCTCTCCAAGGCGTTTCACGATGACAAGCAGGCGGGGTTCGTGAACGGGCTGCTCGATACGGTGGCGCGGCAGGTGCGTGGCTGAACGCGATTTCATCCGCGCCCTGATGGCGCCGCTGGCAGGCAGTGCCGCGGCGCGGGGGCTGGCGGATGATGCGGCGGTGTGGACGCCGCCACTGGGGCGCCAGCTGGTGCTGACCCATGACACGATGGCGGCGGGGGTGCACTTCCTTGCCAGCGATCCGCCGGGCGATGTCGGGTGGAAGCTGGTGGCGGTGAACGCATCGGACCTGGCGGCGATGGGGGCGCGGCCGGCAGGGGCATTGCTCTCGGTGGCGCTGGGGACCGGGCAGGACGCGGACTGGCAGGCGGGGTTTGCGCGCGGGCTGGGGCAGGCATTGGACGCGTTCGGGCTGGCGCTGTGGGGTGGGGATACGGTGAGCGGCGTGGCGGCGCCGGTTCTAGGGATGACGGTGGTCGGCCATGTCGAGGCGGGCCGGGCGCTGGGGCGCGGCGGGGCGCAGCCGGGGGACCGGCTCTGGGTTTCGGGGACGATCGGTGATGCCGGGCTGGGGCTGGCGATGGCGCAGGGCCTGGCGCCGATGCAGCCCTGGCTGCTCAAGCGGCTTCGGCGGCCGATGCCGCGATTGGCGCTGGGGGCCGCACTCGTGGGTGTGGCGAGTGCGTGCATGGATGTGAGCGATGGTTTGCTGATCGACGCGGAGCGGCTGGCGGCAGCGAGCAGCGTGGGGCTGGCGATCGATCTGGATGCGGTGCCCTTGTCGGAGGCGGCGCGGGCGGCGGGGTTGTCGGCGATCGAGGCGGTGGTGAGCGGGGATGATTACGAGCTGCTGTTCACCGCTCCGGCCGATGCGGTGGTGTCGGCGGGGGCCTGCTGCATCGGCTCGGTGGTGCGCGGGGCGGGGCTGGCGTTGAATGCGGATGGGCACGCGGTGCCGCTGCCCGCGCGACGCGGCTGGGAGCATGCACTGTAGCTGTTGATTCTGCGGTCTTTACATCGACCCCATGCCTGTCATGCTGCGCACAATAACCGCAGCAATAGTCCGCGGCTGGGCAGGGGAATGCGCATGGATCCGGTCATGATGGCCATCGGCTTCGGGCTGGTGGCAGTGCTGTATGGCGTGCTCACATCGCGGCAGGTTCTTGCGGCAAGCCCGGGCAATGCGCGGATGCAGGAGATTGCCAAGGCGATCCAGGAAGGGGCGGGGGCGTATCTCGGCAAGCAATATGCCGCGATCGGTTTTGTGGGCGTCATCATGGCGGTGCTGGTGTTCGTGCTGCTGGGGCCGGTGGAGGCCGGGGCGTTCGTGCTGGGGGCGGTGCTTTCGGGGGTGACGGGCTTTATCGGGATGAACATTTCGGTGCGCGCCAATGTGCGGACCGCCGAGGCGGCGCGGCTCTCGTTGCAGGCGGGGCTGACGATGGCGTTCCGCTCGGGCGCCGTGACCGGCATGCTCGTGGCGGGCCTGGCACTGCTGGCGATTGCCGGCTATTTCTATGCGCTGGTGGCGTCCGGGCTGGCACCGACGAGCCGGGCGGTGGTGAATGCGCTGGTGGCCTTGAGCTTCGGAGCGTCGCTCATCTCGATCTTTGCGCGGCTGGGTGGCGGCATCTTCACCAAGGCCGCCGATGTGGGCGCCGACATGGTGGGCAAGAACGAGCTCGGCTTCGACGAGGACGATGACCGCAACCCGGGCGTGATCGCCGACAACGTCGGGGACAATGTGGGCGATTGTGCCGGCATGGCGGCCGACCTGTTCGAGACCTATGTGGTGACCATCGGTGCCACGATGGTGCTGGTGGCGCTGTTGGTGGGCGGGGCCGATGCGGCGCGGCTGATGACGCTGCCGCTGCTTGCGTGTGGCGTGTGCATCGTCACCTCGATCATCGGCACCTTCTTCGTGCGGCTGGGGGGCGGCTCGATCATGGGGGCGCTCTACAAGGGGCTGCTGGTGACGGGCGTGCTGTCGGTGCCGGCACTCTGGTTCGCGACCGCGATGATCTTTCCCGACATGAACGCCGTCATCGGCACCGCGGAGCGCAGCTTCACTGGACGGTCGCTGTTCTATTGCATGATGGTGGGGCTGGGGGTGACGGCGCTGATCGTCTGGATTACCGAATACTATACCGGGACCGGCTATCGGCCGGTGCAGTCGATCGCCAAGGCGAGCGATTCGGGGCATGGGACGAACGTCATCCAGGGGCTGGCGGTGTCGATGGAATCGACGGCGATGCCAACCTTGGTGATCGTGGTGGGCATCATCGCCACCCATCAGCTGGCCGGGCTGATCGGCATTGCCTTTGCTGCCACCGCGATGCTGGCGCTGGCCGGCATGATCGTGGCGCTCGATGCCTATGGGCCGGTGACCGACAATGCCGGCGGCATTGCCGAAATGGCCGGGCTCGAAGCGGAAGTGCGCGAGCGGACCGATGCGCTCGATGCCGTGGGCAACACCACCAAGGCGGTGACCAAGGGTTATGCGATCGGCTCGGCCGGGCTGGCGGCGCTCGTGCTGTTCGCGACCTATACCGAGGATCTGGCGCAGTTCTTTGCCGATGTGCCGGTCGATTTTTCGCTCTCCAACCCCTATGTCGTCGTCGGGCTGCTGCTGGGGGCGCTGCTGCCCTATCTTTTCGGCGGCATGGCGATGACGGCGGTGGGGCGCACCGCGCAAGCGGTGGCGCAGGACATCCGCGCGCAGTTCCGGGAGAACCCCGGCATCGCCACGCGCGAGGTGCGACCTGATTATGCGCGGACCGTGGGGCTGGTGACGGCGGGGGCGATCCGCGAGATGATCGTGCCGTCGCTGCTGCCGGTGCTGGCACCTGTCGTCGTCTATTTCGCCATCACTGCGGTGGCGGGGCAGGGCAATGGCTTCGCCGCCCTTGGCGCGCTGCTGATGGGGGTGATCGTCTCGGGGCTGTTCGTGGCGATCTCGATGACGTCGGGCGGGGGTGCCTGGGACAATGCCAAGAAGGTGATCGAGCAAGGCGCCTATGGCGGCAAGGGGTCGCCGGCGCACCAGGCGGCGGTGACTGGCGATACGGTGGGTGATCCGTACAAGGACACCGCGGGGCCCGCGGTCAACCCGATGATCAAGATCACCAACATCGTGGCGCTGCTGCTGCTGGCGATCCTCGCGGGTTAGACGCTCGCCATTGTGCCGGTGCTGCCCCCGGATCCGCTGTTGCCGACGGTGAGGTTGCCGATGGCATGGTCAAGCAGATCGGCGTGAAGTGCCAGCGGCCTGTCCTCGAACTGGCAGGCGGTGACGAGCTGCTCGAGCAGGAAGCGCGGCTGGAAGGCGGCAAGCGGCAGGCGATGCGTCTCGGTGAGCGCGTCTGCCAATGCCTCCACCTCGGTGCGCGGGGGTGCGTCGGGAAAGCCGAGGGTTTTCGCCACGCCTTCGAAGATCGTCACCCAGGTGGCGCGCGGCGGGGCGGCAACTTCGAGCTTGTAGGGGATCCGGCGGAGAAAGGCGGGGTCCATCAGGTCGGAAGGGGAGAGGTTGGTCGAGAAGATGACGATCGCTTCGAAGGGGATGCGCACGCTCTTGCCGGTGTGGAGCTTCAGATAATCGACATGGTTTTCCAGCGGCACGATCCAGCGGTTGAGGAGGGCGGTGGGGGACACGATCTGACGGCCGAAATCGTCGATCAGCATGCAGCCGCCGGCGGCTTTCACATGCAGCGGGGCGGTGTAGAAATTGGCATTGGGCTCGTGCTTCAGATCGAGCATCTCGAGTGTCAGCTCGCCACCGGTGATGATGAAGGGGCGGCGGCACGCGACGAAGCGGGCATCGGGCTCGTCGCGCATCAGGGCACTGGCCGAGCCGCTGTTGGTCACTTCGACCGGCTTGTGCACATCGGGATCGAAGAGCTGCATGATCTGGCCGTCGATCGAAACCGCGTGCGGAATATAGATCACCTGACGGAAGACGCGCTCGAGCCGCTGCGCCACCGACGTCTTGCCGTTGCCCGGCGGACCATACATCAGGATAGCGCGCCCGCCCCGCGCCGCCGGGCCGATCTGGCTGACAAAGGCTTCCGGCACCTGCAACCCGGCAAAGGCGGCGCGCATCGAAGCCGGATCGATGGTCTCGTTGGTTACCTTCTGGCGGTCGATCCAGTGGATATAGGTTTCGAGCGAGACCGGGGCAGGACCCACATAGCTCGACCGCGACATGGCCTCGGCGGCGCGGCGTTTGCCGGCCTCGGTCAGCTCGTGGCGCATCACGGTAAGGCCGCCGAGCATGCCGATCAGCTGGCCTCGAACGCCGAGGTCGATCAGGTCGGCGATGATCTTGGGCGCCAGCTTGAGAGCGGATGAAAGCGCAGCAATCGTGTCTGCCGGCGTGGACGCCATTGTCTTGAGAAGCAGTTCGAGCAGCGACTTCTCTTCGATTTTCGTGTCGGCGATGCTCAACGGCTCGCGCGGGATGCCATCCATGAAGCGTGACAGACCGGACGGGCTGATGGCGCCGGTCGCCACCAGGCTGTCCCCCAGCCGTCCGCCATGCTCGCGCTGGTGGGCCAGCGCCACTTCGACCGCCGCTGGCGTGACAAGTCCCGCCGCTGCGAGCATCTCGCCGATTCGCATTCTCGTCTCCAAGCGCCAGCTCAACGGCGGGGGTTGCCGCAGGCCGATACGCGCGCCTGCCAGGGGATGCAGCGTTGCAAAGCCACCAAGTCCTTCAGGACAAATCGTAAACCGATCTTTCAAACGCCTGCAGAACAGCCAGGGCAGCAGGATCGGCAAAGGGAAGATGCTGCATCAGCAAGATTGCGGCAAGACCTGCCTCAGGATCGACCCAGAAATAGGTGTTGGCGATGCCGGCCCAGCTCAGGCAGCCGGCGCTGCGGCCATCGGGGCCGGGCTCCGGGTTGATGAGCGTGCCCAGCCCCCAGCCGCACTGCTGGCCGGGCATCGCCTCATAGGGGCGTGCCAGCCAGGGCAGCGTGGAGCCCATGATGCCGGCACGCAGCGGCCCGAGCTGGTTGGTGCTGAAAGCCTCGACCATGGCGGGTGAAAGCGTGCCATCACCGCCGCGCAGCAGCATCTGCAGGAAGCGGCCATAGTCACCCGCCGTGCCGGCCAGACCGGCGCCGCCGGGGATGAACTCATGGGCTTCGCTGTAGAGCGAAAAGGCCGGAAAGGGCGCCATGCCGCCATCGGCACCCCGGATCATCATCGGCACGGTGCCCGCGCCATAGCGCGTGTCGGCCATGCCGAGCGGGCCGAGCAGCTCGCGCTCCAGCCAGCTGTCGAGCGGCTCGCCGGTGGCGGCGACGATGGCGAGCGCGACCCAGTCGGTGGAGACGCCATAGGCCCAGCCGGTGCCGGGATCGAAGAGCAGTGGCATGGTGATGGAGGCCATGGTGCCGGGTGTGGGGGGGGCGCTGCGGCTGCGGCTGATCTCGGGCTGCACGAAATCATAGCCGAAGCCCGAACTATGGGTGAGCAGGTGGCGGAGCGTGATCGCGGTGGTGGCGGGGCGCAGCTGCAGCACATCGCCATCGAAGCCGGCGATCACCTGGGGTGTGGCGAGGGCGGGCAGCAGCGACCCGAGCGGCGCATCGAGGCTCAGCGCACCGGCTTCGACAAGCTTGAGGGCGGCGACCGAGATGATCGCCTTGGTCATCGAGGCGAGTTGGAAACGATCGGTGGCGGTATGGCCGAGCGCCACTTCGGCGCGGGTGCCCTCGGCATCGACGACGAGCGCCACGGCACCGGGGATGCCGCTGCCTTCGAGTGCGGCTGCCAGCGCGCTGCGGATCCGGGTTTCCATCGCGAGTCTCCTCAATGCCGGAAGTGGCGCTGGCCGGTGAACACCATCGCCAGCCCGCGCTCATTGGCGGCGGCGATGACCTCGGCGTCCTTGATCGAGCCGCCGGGCTGAATGATCGCGGTGGCGCCGGCATCGGCGGCGGCGAGCAGGCCATCGGCAAAGGGGAAGAAGGCATCCGACGCCACCGCCGAGCCGACCGTGCGGGGGGCGGCCCAACCCCAGCGCGTCGCGGCGTCCTGCGCCTTTTGCGCGGCGATCCGGGTCGAATCGAGGCGGCTCATCTGGCCGGCCCCGATGCCGGCGGTCGATCCGCCCTGCGCATAGACGATAGCGTTGGACTTCACATGGCGCGCCACGGTCCAGGCGAACAGCATGTCGGCCCATTCGGCGTCGCTGGGGGCGCGGGCGCTGACGACGGTGCAATCGGTGCGCGAGACGGCGGCATTGTCGCGCGTCTGCACGAGCATGCCGCCTCCGATCTGGCGGAGTGCCAGGCCGGGCCGGCGCGGATCGGGGAGAGCAGTGAGCAGCAGGCGCAGGTTCTTCTTGGCGGCAAAGATCTCGATCGCTTCGGCATCGGCATCGGGGGCGATGACGACCTCGGTGAAGATTTCGGTGATGGCGCGTGCGGTCGGCCCATCGAGCGGGGCATTGAGCGCGATGATGCCGCCGAAGGCCGAAACCGGATCGCACTGGAAGGCGGCTTCATAGGCGGCGGCGAGCGTGGCGCCGGTGGCGACGCCGCAGGGGTTGGCGTGCTTGATGATGGCGCATGATGGCCCCGCATCGCGGAACTCGGCGATGAGCTCGAGCGCGCCATCGGCGTCGTTGAGGTTGTTGTAGCTCAGCGCCTTGCCCTGCAGCTGGCGGGCCGCTGCCACCCCGCTGGCACCCGTTTGCGGGCGATAAAGGGCCGCCGACTGATGGGGGTTTTCGCCATAGCGAAGCGTCTCGACGCGGGTGAGCGCCAGCGGCAGCGTGGCGGGGAAGGCCTCACCCTGATCGGCGAAGGCGAACCAGCTGGCCACGGCGGCATCATAGGCGGCGGTATGGGCATAGGCGGCGGCGGCGAGCTGGCGGCGCAGCGCCAGCGGGGTGGCGCCGGCGTGTTCGGCCAGGGCATCAATCAGGCCCTGATATTGCGCCGGATCGGTGAGGATCGCGACTGACTCATGGTTTTTCGCCGCCGAGCGGACCATGGCCGGGCCGCCGATGTCGATATTCTCGATGATGTCCTCGCGCGGCGCGCCCTTCGCCACGGTGGCGGCGAAGGGGTAGAGGTTGATGACCGCGAGATCGATCGGCGCGATGCCATGGGCGGTCATCGCCGCCATATGCTCGGGGTTGCCGCGCACGCCGAGCAGTCCGCCATGGACGCGCGGGTGCAAGGTCTTCACCCGGCCGTCCATCATCTCGGGGCTGCCGGTCAGCTCCGCCACGTCGCGCACGTCATGGCCCATCGCGCGCAGTGCTGCAGCAGTGCCGCCGGTCGAGACGAGCTCGATACCATGCGCCACAAGGGCGGCGGCAAGGGCTTCGAGCCCGGTCTTGTCGGATACCGAAAGCAGCGCCCGTTCGATGCGAACCAGATCAGTCATTTTTGTCCTTCTTTTCGAGAATATCAGCGACCAGCGCGTTTGAAGCTCCAGCCGATGCTGGCCTGGCCGGCCTCGGTGGTGGCGCCCACCACCAGCTGCTGGGTCTTGTGCATGGCGCCATCGGGGCCGATCCACAGCGATGGCTCGATCGACACCTGGCCACCGCGCACCTTCATCGCCCACACCTTGCCATTGGCGAGCTTGAGCAGCGCGCCGGTGCCATCGGCAGTGGGGGTGGCGGCAATGCCGGTGCCCAGATGAAAGCGGATATCGAAGCTGCGCTGCACCCGCCGCTTGAGCGCGCCGATGGTGGCGGGCTCCAGGGCATCCTCGCCGCGCAGATCGAGGCCATCGGGGGAGAGCCAGAGCCGCCGCCGCACCGTCAGCCCGAAGCGGCGGGCATAGCCATCATGGCTTGCCTCCAGCCAATGGCCTTCGCTGCTGGTGCGGCTTTCGACATGCACCGTCTCCACGCCCAGCCCGAGCGTGCCATCGTCGCGGATGCGGGTGCTGTTGGTGTCGGCCACCACCAGCGTGCTGTGCGCGGCGGTGGTGCGAAGCCCGGCGGCGAGCGGCTCGGGCAGCGGCAGCGCCAGCCCGCGCACGCCGCCGCAATTGGTGATGAGCCGCTGGTCCCCATCGCTCATCTCGAAGGCCAGGGTTCCGGCATGGCCTTCGGGCGCCAGCCGGGCGAGCGGTGGCGGCCCGGCATCGACGACGAGCACCGACTTGCCCGCCACCAGCCGATGATAGCCCGAGGCGGTGCCGCCCTTGCCGGCTTGCGCGCCGGTGGGCGCCTGCTTCGCCAGCCGGTCGAGCACCGGCGGTGCGATGGCCGCACTCCCCGACCAGGCACCGACGATGCCATCGCCCAATGCCAGGCCGCGCAGCCCCGGCACGAGCTTCGCCAGCGCCTGTGCGAAGGCCAGCGGCGCGCGGCCGCCGGCGGCTTCGGCGGCGGTGCCGGCATGGAGCAGCAGGTCTGCAAGCCCGAGTGCATCGGTGGGGGCGCGGCTTGCCATGCCGCCATCCTCGAGCACCAGCCGGGCGAGAAGGGCTTCGAGGGCAGCCATGGCGCGGGTGGCGCGCACCTCGCCGCCGGGGATGAGCAGCCCCGCCGCCCACAGGCCGGCGAGTGCCTGGGCGCGGCCCAGGCCGTCGGGCAGGCGGAGCGCGGCGCGATCGAGATGCCGCGCCCATGTGGCGAGGGCGGAGAGCACCAGCGAGCGATAGATCTGGTCGGTGGAGGAGAGGATGAGCGGCGCATGGCTGAGGGCCATCAGCAGCCGCTGGCCGGTGACATCGGCGCGCCACGCCAGCGGATCGAAGGCGGGGAAGCGCGCCAGCCAGCGCGCCGCCAGCGGCTCGGCGAGGCTTGCAGCGGCCCCGGAGCCGGCGTTGCGGTCGGGCTCGTGCGCCGCGATGTCGCGCAGCCAGAGCCAGCTGTCGGCCCATTCGCGCCAGGCGGCGGGGTGGCCGGCAGCGCCGAAATCGAGATCGCGCACCATGGCGGTGTGGCCGGCGTGGATCAACCGGCCGGCGGCGATGCGCTCGCCCACCGCGGCATCACCGGGAACCGGATCGCGCGCCACGCCGAGCAGCTTGAGCGGATAGCGGCCGCGCAGCCGCATCGCGTGGAGCTTCGAGCCATAGACGCTGGTGGCGAGCCGCGCCGCCAGCCGCTCCGAAAGCGAAATCCCCTTGTCCCCGCCCACCCGCTGCAGCGTCTGGCGCCGTTCCAGCATGCGTTCTGGCGGGGCCTCGCTGGCGGGCGGCTTTGCCATGTCAGCCGCGCAGGCCGGCGATGTTGGCGGCATAATGCGAAGCGCCGCCGCGGAAGGTGGCGGTGCCGGCCACCAGCACATCGGCACCGGCATCGATGACGGCGCGGGCATTGGAGGCATCGATGCCGCCATCGACTTCGAGGTCGATCACCTTGCCGGTCTTGTCGATCGCCTTGCGGATCGCCTCGATCTTGCGGAGCTGGCTGGTGATGAAGCTCTGGCCGCCGAAGCCGGGATTGACGCTCATCACCAGCACCAGATCCAGCTCCTCCAGCACATAATCGAGCATCTTGGCCGGCGTGGCCGGGTTGAGCGAGACGCCGGCGCGCTTGCCGAGCGCCTTGATGCGCTGGATGCTGCGATGCAGGTGCGGCCCGGCCTCGGGGTGGACGGTGAGGATATCGGCGCCGGCTTCGGCAAAGGCTTCGAGATAGGGGTCGGCGGGCGAGATCATCAGGTGCACGTCGAGCGGCAGCGTCGTGTGCGGGCGCAGCGCCTTCACCACCATCGGTCCGATGGTGAGGTTGGGCACGAAATGCCCGTCCATCACATCGACATGCACATAATCGGCGCCGGCGGCCTCGATGGCGCGGACCTCCTCGCCAAGGCGGGCGAAATCGGCGGAAAGGATCGAGGGGGCGATGCGGACCGGCTGTTGCATCGCCACGCTCTAGCAGCGCTGGCAGGGTGACGGTAGGGGCCGGTTGGCGCAAATATCGGGGCCCCGGCACAAACCTTTGCAACCATTGGGTTTGTGCCGTGTTAGTCTGCGCCCAAGAATTTCCACAGGACGTCGCGATGCGCATCACCCCCCGGACTGCCGGCTTTTCTGCCGGCCTGTTGGCCCTTCTCCTTGCGGGTGGTGCCAGCGGTGCCATGGCGCAGACCAGCGGCGGCAACACGCAGCTGCCAGGCTCGTGCAGGATGGTCGAGCAACGGCAGGATGGGACGGTGGTGGCCGAATGCTCCACCACATCGGGTGAGCGCGCCAGCGCCATCCGCATCAACGAATGCCGGAGCAATCTTTCGGTTCGTGAAGGCGTGCTCGCGTGCACCGGCACCACCGCCGTCGTCGGCCCGCTTCGCGCCGGCACCCAGCAGACAGGGATCGGCGGTTTTCTGGCGTCGGTTCTGGGCACGCAGCAGGAACAGGCCGGCAACACCGATTGGGTCGATGCCGGCCGTCAGAACCAGACGGGCCAGAATTATCAGACTGGCCAGAACTACCAGAATGGGCAGGGCTATGCCCAGTCCGGCGCATGGCAGCCGATGGCCGAGCGCCGCAACGATTTCGAGCGCCGGCTGACCGAGGCGCGGGGCGCCCGGGTCATCACGGTTGCTGAATCGAACCGGTTGCGGAGCGATTGGCAGACGCTGGCCCAGCTCGAAACCCAGTATCGCCGCAACGGGCTCGATGCCCGCGAGACGGCGGATCTCGATTCCCGGATGCAGGCCATCGAGCGGCGGCTGGGGCGTTTCGGGCAGCAGGGGCAAGGGCAGGGGCAGGCGCAGACTGCGGGCAATTGGGCGCAACTCGAAACGCGGATCAACAATGCCGAGCGCAACCGCGCGATCAACGCCAATCAGACCGCGCGGCTGCGCACCGAGCATGGCGATCTGGTTCGTCTCGATGCGGCCTGGCGGCGCATCGGGCTTGGCGCCAATGAGCAGGCCTATCTCACGCGCCGCCATGCCGAGCTTTCGGCGCTGATCGAGCAGATGGAACGTCGTCGCTGAGGCTGGTCAAAGGGGCCCTTCAGCGCCGTGGCTCGAGGTCCAGCGTGTCCTCGGCGCCCGGCAGCCGGAGCTGCGCATAAAGGGTGAGCACCAGCATGATGCCCACCGAAACGAAAAGCGCGCGCGCGCCGAGTGCAACATGGGTGAGCGCGCCCAGGGTCGCGCCGGCGACCATGCCGGCGAACAGCGTGGCGGGGGACACCCAACCGAGCTTGTCCCCACCCAGGATGGCGGTGGCGATGCGCTTGCCCATTCGCACCAGCGCGCCGGTCATGTAGGTCAGCCCCACCTTCACCTCGCCATTCTCGGCGAACACGGTGTTCTTGGCGCCCATGCTCGCGGCAAGCAGGAGCACTGCCGGCACCATCGGCCCCAGCTCGAGCAGCAGCGCCGCCAGCCCCATCAGCATCGTCACCAGCCACAGCACCGCACCGCGCTGGCGGCGACCTGTGGCGCGGCCGAGCAGCGAGCCGGCAATGACGCCCCCGACAAACGATGCGATCAGCCCGAAGCCCAGGGCGAGATTGCCCAGAACCCCCGCCATTGCCAGCCCCACCTTGGTGACATTGCCGCTCATGAACGACACGAACAGCCCGCCCGATGTGAGCCATCCCACGGCATCGACATAGCCGGCAGTGGCTGAGAGCGTGGCGGCGAACAGCCGGGTGCGGCGATCTTCGAGCATGGCTTTTCGCTATTTCAGCTGCTTGATGTCTCGTCCAGCTATCTCGCCCGGAAGATCATCTGCGGGTGCAAAAAGTATGACAAGTGCCATGGGTCGCGTGTAGCAAGTGACTCACCCCTTCAAGCGAAAGCGAGCCGGTTGCTGGAGTTTCCCGAAATCAGCTTCCTCGACCTGCTGCCGTTCATTCTTGTGGGGCTGGCCGCCCAGATCGTCGATGGCGCGCTGGGGATGGCTTTCGGCGTGATCTCGAGCACGCTGCTCGGCTCTTTTCTCGGCGTGCCGCCGGCGCAAGTCTCTGCCAGCGTCCATTTTGCCGAAGTGTTCACCACCGGCGCGTCGGGCCTGAGCCATGCCTGGCTTCGCAATATCGACTGGACACTGTTCTTCAGGATCGTCATCCCGGGGGTGATCGGCGGCGTGGTCGGCGTGTATGTGCTCACCAGCATCGATGCGGGGGTCGCGCGCCCGTTCGTGATGGCCTATCTCGCGATCATCGGCTTGTCGCTGCTCTATCGTGCATGGCGTTTTCCAACGCCCAGGATCAGCGATCCCAAGTTCGTGGCACCACTCGGCCTGGTGGGCGGCTTCCTCGATGCTGCCGGAGGTGGTGGCTGGGGCCCGGTCGTGACCTCCAACCTGCTGATCCAGGGCGGCGATCCGCGACGGGTGATCGGTACGGTCTGTGCATCCGAATTTTTCCTCACCGTGTCGGTCTCGCTGGCTTTCATCGCCACCATGGGGTTGAGCGCCTTCACCACCGCCACGGTCGGATTGCTGATCGGCGGCGTGATTGCAGCACCGTTCGGCGCCCTTGTGGCTCGCCACGTCAGGCCACGCATGCTGATGTTTCTTGTCGGCGGCGTCCTCACCGTCACCAGCCTCTTCACCATCGTCCGCGCGCTGGCCTGACCAACCGTCAGCGCACCGCAATCAACAGCTCGTCCGGGCGAAGGAACAGCTGCTGGAGCGGATCATCGAGGATGAAGCCGGGATCGTCGGTCACGAGCTGGCCGAGCTGGCTTGCATGCGCTGCCAGGGCCCGGCGCTTGCGCGCCATGTGCGGAGTCACATCGATCCGGTGGATGGCCAGATCGGGGACCGGCAGATCGGTATCGAGCACCCATAGCGGAAAGGCGAACAGCGGCGCGGCATGCGCCGTGGCAACCGCCACCGCCACCGCAAATGCGGCCTGATGGTCCGGATGGGGATCGTCGCGCCAGCAGCTTACATAGCAGTCCGCCGGTGGCACCGACGCGGCTACCTCAGGATGATCGGCGAGCGCTCCATCGGGCGCGTTCGCGAAGACGAGCCGCGCGGTGCCTGCGGAGAGGATCGCGACCGCAGTGCGCGCCTCCTGCCGCCGTCGGTGCGCCAGACGCGCCGGCGGCCATTGCAACGATTCCGGATGCGATGCGGCGCCGTCGGTGAGGATGGTGACGGTGACGTCTATCCCCATGGCGCTGGCGGTGGCGATCAGGCCGCCGCAGCCCAGCGTCTCATCATCGGCATGCGGCACGATCACCCCCAGCGAGCGGGCAGCACCGAGCAGTGTGGCAGCCGGCGTCCAGCCCGATGCCGCTCGCCAGCGATCGAGCGCCGGCAGGGGTCCCGGCGCAGGGAACGACGACGGCATGAGCGCGTTGACCATCGATGCTCAATCATGCTCCCGTTGCTCCGGTTCCCGCCGCACCGCCCGGTCCGGTCGCGGCGGCCTGTCATGTCGCCGCATTGGCCTATGAACTGGCGCCGGCACGCGATTGCGATGGCTGCGTGCTCGATCGGGAAGTGGCGTCGCTGGCCGTCGAAGGGTTGCTGCATGCGCCGCTGCCCGCGCGGCTCGGCGGCACCGGGCTCGGGATGGATTCAGCGACGGCTCCGGCGATGCGCGATGTATTGCGGATCATCGGCGGCGGATCGCTTTCACTCGGGCGATTGTACGAAGGCCATGTCAACGCCGTGCGGCTGGTCACGCGCTTCGGCACGGCGGCTCAGTTGCAACTGCTCGCTAACGAAGCCGCTGCCGGCCGTCTTTCAGCAGTGTGGAACGCGCAGACCGGCCTGGGCGTGACGCTGGCCGACCGCCGGCTAGCAGGCAGCAAGATCTACACGTCCGGCACCGGCATGGTGCGGCGCCCGCTGCTGACCGCGGGCACGCCGCAGGGCGTGCTGATGCTGCTGGCCGATGTGCAGGCGGCGCGGAACGACCTTTCCAGCTGGACTCCGCTGGGGATGCGCGCCTCGCTCACCGGGTCCGTCGACTTCACCGGCATTGCCGTCGGCGATGCCGAGATCGTCGGTGAGGCGGGGGATTATTATTGCAGCCCGCATTTCGCCGGCGGCGCCTGGCGGGTGCTCGCCGTGCAGCTCGGGTCCATCGAGCGGCTGGTGTCGCTCTACCGCTCGCAGATGGTCGATCGCAACCGGACCGAGGACCCTGTGCAGCGCGCGCGCTTCGGCGAGGCTGTGGCCGCGCTCGAAACCGCCCGGCTGTGGACGGCGGGCGCCGCCGCGATTGCCGAGGACGCCAGGCGGCCGGGCGACGAGATCGATGCGTTCGTCAATCTTGCACGCCACGGCTTCGAGCGGGCAGCGCTCGACGTGATCGAGCGCGTACAGCGCGGCATCGGGCTCTCGACGATGCTGCGGCCCAACCCCATCGAGCGGATCGTCCGCGATCTCGCCACCTATCTCCGCCAGCCGTTTCCCGATGCTGCTCTTGATTCGGCAGCGATCTGGGCACTCGCCGAGCGGCCGATGCATCGCGATATCGGAGAATGACGATGGGAAGCTTGCCGCCGGCCTATTTCGACGCGCTCTACAAACGTGATCCCGATCCCTGGAAGTTCGAAACCAGCGACTATGAAGCGGGCAAATATGCAGCGACCCTGGCCGCGCTGCCGCGGCAGCGCTACAATGCCGCGCTCGAAGTCGGCTGTTCGATCGGGGTTCTGACGCAGGCGCTGGCACCGCGATGCGACCGTCTGCTCGGCATCGATGTGGCCGAGGCCGCAATCGAGCGCGCACGCGCACGAACCCGCCACCTCGGCAATGTGCGGCTGGCGGGCCGGGCCTTTCCCGGCGAAGTGCAGCAGGATGCGCCCGCCGAGGGCTATGATCTGATCATGCTCTCCGAAGTGCTCTATTACCTCGATCCACCCGCACTCATGCGCGCGGTGCGGGTCACCAGGGCGGTAGCGGCGCCCGGTGCCGATGTCCTGCTCGTCCATTGGCTTGGGCCGACGCCCGACTATCCGCTCACCGGCAATGCTGCGGCGGAACTGTTCATCAATGCCCTGCGGCCTGCAGCGACAATCCTGCACCAGGCAGCGGAACGCGACTATCGGATCGATCTGCTGCGTCTTTAAGCCAGCGGCCCAACAAGGCGGTTTGCGCCGGCAAGGCGCGAACAGCCACACGCTGCCGGGCAAGGCGGGGCGTCTCTGCCTCCTGCGCTGCCCAGGCGGCACCGAAGCCCGGGCGGCTGCCCCAGCGCGCACGGGCAGCAACGCGGCGCGCGGCGCGGTCCCAGGTCGTTGCCGCCGGCTCGAGGGCAAAATCGGCAAGGGCGTCCTGGTCGGTCGCATAGTCGCTCAGCAGGTCCGCAAGCCCGCCCGGTGCGCGACCATCGGCGCGCGCCGAGGTGAACACCTGCACGTCGCAGGCATGGCGAATTCGCGCATCATGGCGGACAAGGGCGGCATGCAGCGCCCGGTCTTCGGCAAGGTCGACCAGCGGTGAGCCGCCAACGGTGGAAAGCGTGCTGGCGCGCACGGCGAAATTGGCGCCCCAGCTCCAGACATGGTTGGGCCAGGGATCATGATCGAGCGGATCGAGCCAATCGGTGACGCGCGCGACCATCGCGGCATACTCGGCTTCGGCCTCCCGCACGCGCGCGAGCGGTGCGCTGATCGGGCCATCGAGGGCGATCACGCCGCACACGGCGTCGATCTGCGGCACAAAGGCGGCCAGCAACCGCCCGAGCCAGTCGCCGGCCACGCGGCTGTCGGCATCGGTGCCGGCGACGATGCCATCAGGGCGACCGAGCCGGAGCAGATGTGCCACCGCGGCTTCGGTCACTGCGCGGCGGGCGTGGCCGATATGCGATTCGGCCGACGGCATCACGGCTTCGATGACGATGAGCGGAAACGGCAGCGCCACGCTGCGGGCGACCGCGGCCGTGGCATCGGTGCAATTGTTGGCGTGGACGATAGCGGCCGCAATGCTGCTGTCGGCATGCGGTTGCGCGGCAAGGGCTTCCAATGCCGCACCGATCCGTGTTGCTTCATTTCGTGCCGGAATCGCCACGACAACGGGCGGCGCCCCGATGCTCAAGCTGCGGCCGACACGCGCGCGAGCGCTCGGAAGCGTGTCGCCTGATCGCGAATCTCCCCGGCCAGCGCGGCATGGGCATGGCGATGCCCGTCGGGAGCATGGCCATCGAACAGGCCGTTCTGGCAGTGCCGGTCGTCGACCCAGCCGAGGTGGCTGATGATCGGATAGAGGCAGATGCCGCCGACCATCGTGCCTTGCCGGGCAGCGACGCACACCTCGTCGCAGACGTAGCGGAGCCAGTGCGGGCGAAACACGCCTTCGGTGCCGGTCTCGGCGATGTAGACGGGTTGGCTGTAGCGCGCGGCAGCCGGACCGAGCAGCTGATGCAACGGGACGTGAAGCCAGTCTCCGAGGAAGACGGTGCGTCCCTCATCGATCCACTGGTTGTTGTAGTAATAGTTGAACCCGATGACATCGAGCGCATCGGCATGGCCACCGAGGTCAGGCGCCTTCAAGCCGAGCAGCATGTCGACCGCCTCGAACTGCGATTCATTGTGCCGTGCCGCTTTTGCCGCCGCCGCTGGCGAGGCGTCGGCCGGGAGCACATTGATCAACGGCTCGGCGCAGGTGATCCGTGCCTGGCTGTTGATGCTGCGCACTTCGCACGTGGCGGCGAGGGCGGCTCGGACGAGCTGCCGCTTGAGCACGTCACCAGAGCCCCGCGCGAACGGGTTGAGATCGCCGGTATCGCCGCCGGCAAAGGCCCAGTAGCTGATCTCGTTGACAGGCGTGAAGCAGGGGGCAGTGTCGGTCTCCGAGGCGATCACCCGCGCCGCTTCGCGCGCAAAGGCGGCGAAACGGGTGATGAAGCGCGGCGACAAGACATCGACACCATCGGGGATGCCATAGTGCAGCAGATCCCAGATGATCCGCGTGTTCGTCTCGCGCGCCGCGCGCAGCATCGGCAGGAAGCTCGACCAGTCATAACGGCCGGGCCGCTGCTCGATGAGGTGCCAGCGCAGGCCATCGCGCGCCGCCGCCATGCCATGCGCGTGCAGCAGCCGATAATCCTCGGCAGCGCGTGCTGCATGGCCGGTGCTGGCGGCGATATCCAGCCGTCTGCGTGACTTCAATTTCTGGGCAGCACATTCGAAGCCGCCCATCAACATGGTCCCGAAGAGAGGCTGGATCATGTCGCTGCTTCAGGCGGCTTGCCGACCGGTGCGCGGCACCGCAGCATCGAGCCGCTGGAACGTCGCGAGTGCCTGGCCGACCACCTGATCCATGTTGTAATAGCGGTATGTTGCCAGCCGTCCGACGAACCAGGTGTTCTCCTCGGCACGTGCGAGCGCTTCGTAGCGCTTGAACAGCGCTTCGTTCTCCGGCCGCGGAATGGGATAATAGGGGTCGCCCTCCGCGCTCGGATACTCATAGGTGAGGGTCGTGCAGGGGTGGTTCTGACCGGTGAGGTGCTTCACCTCGGTGACGCGGGTATAATCCTGATCCTGCGGGAAGTTGATCGTTCCGACCTGCTGCGTCCAGGCCTCGTCGAGCGTGACATGGTGGAATTGCAGCGAGCGATACGGCAGCGCACCATAGACATGGCCGTAATAGGCATCGATCGGCCCGGTGAAGACCATCCGCCGCGGCCGGTCGGCGGCCGGCATCGCCAGCGCATCGACGCCGAGCTGGACGGTGATGAGCGGATTGGCGAGCATGCGCTCGAACATCGCCGTATAGCCATCGCGCGGCATCTGCTGGAACGAGTCGGTGAAGTAACGGTCGTCATCGTTGGTGCGCGTAGGCACCCGTGCCGTCACCGAGCGATCGAGCTCGCTGGGATCGAGGCCCCATTGCTTCTGGGTATAGCCGCGGAAGAACTTCTCGTAGAGCTCGCGCCCGACCTTGCCGACGACGACGTCCTCGGAGGTGCGGATGGTCTCGACGGGCTCGGCGCGCGCCGCCAGAAAGGCTTCGACGCCGGCTTCGTCGAGGTCGAGCCCATAGAGCTTGTTGATCGTGGTGCGATTGATCGGAATCGGCACTAGCTGCCCATCGACCGACGCCAGCACGCGATGCTCGTACGGGCGCCATTCGGTGAACTGCGACAGATAATCCGAGATCATGCTGCTGTTGGTATGGAAGATGTGCGGGCCATATTGGTGGAAGAGCACGCCATCGGCATTGCGGCGATCATGCGCATTGCCGGCGATATGGTCGCGTTTGTCGACCACCAGCACGGTCTCGCCGCGTTGCGAGGCGATGCGCTCGGCCATTACCGCACCGGCAAAGCCGGCGCCGACCACAATCCAATCATGCATGTTCGCTCTCCAGAGCTTGCGTTGTGACGGTGCTGATTTCACGGTGCATCAGCGCCCAGGTGCTGTCCCACGACGAGCTTCGCAGCTGCTCGGCCACGCGGCTGTGCCATGCAGGGTCGCCGGCAGAGGCAAGAGCGACCTCAATGGCGGCGGCAAGGCCTTCGGCATCATCGGCGATTCCGACAAGGCCGAGATCGCCATAGGGGTTCTGCACATCGGGGATGGCGGTGGAGACGACGGGCAAGCCGGCTGCCAGGAATTCCGGTGTCTTGGTGGGGCTTATGAAGCGCGTGGCATCGTTGCGCGCGAACGGCATGAAGCCGCAGTCCCAATGGTGGAGATAGGCGGGCAGCTGGTCGTAGCTCCTGCCGCCGATCCAATGGAGGTTGGGACGCTCGGGGCACGAAGCAGGGTCGATCTTCACGATCGGCCCAACCATCACGAACTGCATCTCGGGGCAGCGTGCGGCCAGCTCGTCAACCAGCGCCATGTCCATCCGCTCGTCGATGACGCCGAAAAAGCCGATGCGCGGATGCGGGATATGCGCCTGATCCTGCGGATCGGCGAGCATCGGCTCGGGCCGGCGGAAATGGGCGATATCGACGCTCGATGGCACCGGGTGGATATTGGGATGCAGATGCCGCTTGGCCTCGTAGAGACTGTGGCCGCCGGTGAACACCACATCGGCCCGCGCCATCAGCAGTGCTTCCTGCTGGCGGATGCGGCTGTCGGCTCCATGAAACAGCGCCAGTTCGTCCATGTTGTCATAGACAGTCGTGGTGCTGCCGAGCGAGCCGCTGAATTCGAGCGCCATCGGCGTGTAATACCAGACGACGCGGGGCAGCCGGCCCATCAGCAGATTGTCGACGAGCAACGCCTGGGTTTCGACGCGCTGCTCATGACTGCCGCCAGCGGGAAGCAGCGGTGTTGCGACGGTAACCCCGCCGCTGATGGCGATCGACCAGCCCGGCGTCATGTCGGGCGCATCCATCGGCTCCTCCACGAAGATCACTTCGTAATCGGTGGTGGCGCGGGTCATCAGGTGCTGCGGGCGCTGAAACACAAAATTCCAACGCAGATGCGAGAAACAAAGCAGCAAGGGATGTGTTGGCGCATCGGCATCGGTCGCGACAAGCCCGTTGGCCGCGCTGGACAGCATTTTCATCGAAGATGGTTCTTTCGTCGGAGTCGGCAATCAGGTCGATGATCCGGCCTCAGGGTCGTGGATTCTCCACGACCGAGCCCGGCGCCGGGGTCTGGCCGATCGCTGGCGCAGGCGCAGGCGCGGTCGGCATGGATCCAAGTCCGCGGTCCGCCAAAGGCGGTCGCTGCGGCGGCGTGGCCGGGATGCTAGCGGAAGGCGCGTTGCCCATGCCGGCATTCGGCGCGCCGAGGGGCGGTGCCGGAGCCGGAGCAGAGGGTACTGCCGTGGAACCAGTTGTCGGCGGCGCTTCCTGCGCCACGGCCATGGTCGCGAATCCAGTCGAGAGAGCGAGCAGAGCAATCTTGTTCATGAAAACCTCCGGTGATGCCCCCGCGATGTTCCATGAAATTCAAGATATGATGCCGGTTTTGGTTCCTTGCCCGCACAAATTTCAAGCGGACTGCAAACCATCTCAAAGCGCAGTCATCCGCCCGGAACTTGGCCGCCCAGCCATGGTTGGTTCGACAATGAAATCACTCAAGGCTTGATCGTGTGCCCCAACCACCCAATGCCATTGCCCTGCTGACCGCTGTACACCGCGAGATCGATGCGCTCTTCGAGCAATTCGAAGTCGCCACCCCGGAGCGGCAGCTGGCCTTGAAAGCGCCGATCTGTGCGGCGATCGCAAGCCATCAGGCGCTCGAGCAGCAGGTGTTCTATCCGGCCGTGTCTGCAGTGCTCGACACCGCCGAGCTGATCGATGTTGCCGTCGTGGAGCGCATGACCACCGAATTTCTGCTTGAGCACATCGCCGATCCTGCCATGTCGCCGGAGATGCTCCGTGCCCATATGACCGTGCTCCGCGAGCATTTCGCGCACCATGCAGAAATGGAGGAGCGGCAGATCTTCCGGCGGGTGCGGGGCTCCGACCTCGATCTTGAAGCGCTTGGGGCGCGCATGCAGGCCTTCGTGGCCCGGCCAGGCTATCTGGTCTGAGCCGGCGTCAGGCTTCAACCGCGCGCCTCGACTGTCATCACCTTGTCCAGCGGCATCGACAGCACGATCTGGCCCTTGTCCGGCCCGACATCGTCGATGCGCGAGCGGCCCCCCAATTGATGGGCAATGGCGATGACGAGCCGGCGGTGAAGGCTGTCACGACCGGAATCGGGGAGCAGGCCGTGTGCGGTCACCACGAAGCAGATCATATCGTCCTCGCTGGTGATATGGATACGGAAGGTCCCGGCATCCTCATCCCCGCCCGCCCTTTCGAACAGGCAGACGGCAGCTTCCACCACCCACAAGGAGAGCGGCACGGCACGATCGAGATCGACAACCTGCGGTGCAAGATCGGGATCGACGATCACCTCGCCGCGGCAGCGGCCGTGCGACGCCAGCAGCTCCTCGAGAGGCTCAAGCAGATCGGAAACCGACACTGTGGTGAGCTCGCCGTCGGCGTAGAGCAGGCCGTTGACCATCGCCAGCGTCGCGACGCGGAGCTGCGCTTCGTCGAGCGCCACGCGCGCCTGCCCGGCAGGCATGCGTGCAGCCTGAAGACTGAGAAAGCTGCCCATCACCTGCAGGTTGTTGCGGACCCGGTGATGAAGTTCGCGCGCCACGGCCGTCTGGGTCTCGACCGATTGCCGCAACCGATGGTCGCGCTCGGCAATCGAATTGCCCATGCGCAAAAGGTCCGCCGCAAAATCGCGCATTTCCATCGGCGCATTGGCAAAGCTTGGCCGGCGCCTGAGATCGGAACCACCGCTGTTGCCGATTCGCCCGGCGAGTGTCCCGAGCTCGGCAATCCAGCGCAGGATGGCGCGGTTGGCACCATACCAGATTGCCGCCGAGGCCAGCACCAGCGCGAGCAGCGGCAGCAGGAAATAGCCTGCGGCAAACCACCAGTCACTGCCGAAGCGGAACGGCTGGGCAGCGGCATAGACAATGTGGAACGATTCGCCGCCTTCGGTATCGATATGCAGCGGTGCCACGGCATAGGACCAGTCCCGCCCGTCCGGCCCTGCCACGGTGAACACCTCGTCGTTATTTGCATCAGCATTCTTCGGAAGAATATCGAGCTGCTTCCACGGCAGCTGTCGGCTGCTCACCACCGGGCGGCCTGCGCCATCCACCAGCGCCACAGCCACATTGTCGAGGCGATGCTGTTCGCTGAGCAGCCGCTCGATCCACGCAAGATCGATCGATGCCGTGATGACCCCGTCAAATTCGCCGTCGGCAGCGCGGAGTGGCAGCACGGCGCGCAGGATCGGTCGGTTCGAAATCTCGCCCCATATCGGTGCCGTCACCAGAAATCCGCTGGTCTGCAACTGCTTCGAGAGGATCGGCTCCTTCATCGTCATGCCGACGGCGCTCGGGTCGCTCGCGCAGGCGAGCGTGCCATCGGGCCGCGCGATCGAGAAATGGCTATAGGCCGGATAGCGCCGTACGGTTTCCTGCAGGATGGGGCCACATGTTGCCTGCTCGCGCGCCCGGACATCGGGGATTGTCGCCAGCACGCCAAGAATGGCTCGGGCACCTGCGATAACATTGCGTTCGGACGCGCTGGTCATCATCGCAGATTCGAGCAATTGCCCGCTTCCGGCGCTGCGGTCGCGCTGCAGCCGGGCGATCCCCTGCCAGGTGGAAAGCAGCACCAGCGGCAGCAGCGACACCAGCATGATGAACAGGAGGATGCCGCGAATGGAACTCCTGCGGGTCATCCGGTCGAGCAGCGGCAACGGCGCAACAAGACTCGCCGTTCGTCGCGGCGCAGGCTTTCCGAACATTTCCTGCATCAGCGATTGTTGGCTGTCTGCGACAATTGCGACCGGCCGGACGATGGCAGGCGAGCGGACTCATGCGAGGATGATCCATCCATGTGGCGCCGAAGCGCGCTGCGGCCACGGCTGATCCGGCTTTTCACGGTGCCGACCGGCGTGTCCATGATCCCGGCAATGTCCTCGCAGCGAAGCCCCGACTCCATCAGCAGCAAAGCTTCACGCTGCTCCGCCGGCAACAGCAGCAGACCGCGCTGCAAATCTTCGAGATTGAGGCCTGCCTCCTGCGATGGGGCCGTCACCATCAACCGGTCGGTCACTTCGGGATCGAGCTCGACAAACCGGCGCGACACCTTGACCACGGAATAAAAGTGGTTGCGCAGGATCCGAAACATCCAGCCGCGAAAATTGCTGCCGGGCGTGAAGGAGGCGCGTGCGCCCCAACCCTTGGCGAGCGCTTCCTGCGTCAGGTCATCGGCCAGATCCCGGTTGTAGCAAAGACTGCGGGCATAGGCCCGGAGCGAAGGGATGACCTCGGTCAACTGGCGCCGGAATTGCGCTTCATCGCTCGCACCGAGGCGCAACTTTCCGCTGGTGCCCGGGGCCGGCGTACCTTCCGGAATTTCGCCGCCTGCGTGATCAACCACCTTGCTCATTGGCTGCCCTCGGGCTCGATGGTCCCGTTGGCCAGCGCGGCAGGTTCATTCGACGGCGGGGACTCGGACGATTTGCGAACGGCGTCGATGGCATCGAGAAGATCGAAGAACTCGTCTGGCACCGACTCGCGTTCCACGTCCTGCCAAAGCTTCCGCAGTCCCAGCGACACGGGATCATCACCGACACGGCGACCGCGCCGGGGTGGACCCGCGCCGCGCAACGGCAGTCCCATGTCCTGCTGCGACTCATGATAGAGCGGCTTTGCAGGCTCCTGTGCACCATCGGCCGCGGGATGTTTTTCAGCCATTCATCTGGTTTCCATCATCGTCAATGGGTGCAAACCATGCGATAAGATAATGGTTCCCTATCAACGGGGGGTTTTTTGCCGGTCGGCTTGGAACCGGCAAGCTGCTATGGTGTTGTGCGGTTGCACTATTGGTTATCCGGAGTGATGCGTGACAGAAGTGATTTCGATGCGGGCTGCGCTCGGGCCGCATTTGCCTCCCCTCCGCCGGTATGCACGTGCGCTTACCGGTGCGCAGCGTCGTGGAGACGCTTATGTGCGCCTGACCCTGGAAACCATTCTGATCGAGCCCGAGCATCTGCCGGGCAGTTATTCGGCTGACGACAAGCGGCCCAAGCTGGCGTTGTTCCGGCTGTTCCACTCGGTGCTGCAGACCGCTGAGCTGCCATCACCTTCATTGCCGGCAACAGAGATTTACGACATGCCGCCGGGAGGCATGGAGGCGCTGCTGCTGACTGTTGTCGAGGGGTTCAGCCTCGCCGAGACCGCCTTCATCCTCGATGAGACCGAAGAGGTGATTGCCGGCCAGGTCAGCCGTGCCAAGGCCGCCATCGCCGAGACGATCCGGTCGCGGGTGTTGATCATCGAAGACGAGCCGCTCATTGCGATGCATCTCGAGCAGATCGTCGAGGACATGGGGCATGAAGTGTCCGGCATGGCGATGACGCATGAGGATGCAACGATCCGCGCACATGAGGTTCTGCCGGAGCTGGTGCTTGCCGACATTCAGCTGGCCGACGGATCTTCCGGCCTCGATGCCGCGCGCGAAATCCTGGAAACCTTCGATGTGCCGGTGATTTTCATCACCGCTTACCCGGAACGTTTGCTGACCGGCGAGCGTCCCGAACCGGCGTATCTGGTGACCAAACCGTTCAAGGCCGAGACGGTGATCGCCACCATCGGCCAGGCGCTGATGGCACGCAGCTTCAAGCGCGCCGAAACCAACTGAGGCTCAGCTGCGCTTGTCGGGAGGGTAGACTTGGGCCAGCACCTTGTCGAAGTGCGCGCGCACCGATCGCGTGCAGTTGCAGCTGTGCCGATCCAGACGACGGCGATCGAGAATTTGTATGCAGCCGAGCGAGACCTTGAGCGCATTGTCGCTCTTCAGGCCGGCCAGCACACGGCTGACATAGCTGCGTCCCACCCCGAGCAGTTCGGCAAGCCGTTGCTGGGTGATGGGGATGGCGAGATCACCAGTCCTGTCATGCGCCGAGAGCAACCAGCGCGCCGTGCGCTGCTCGATGCTGTGCGCGGCACTGCAGGCGACTGACTGGAAGATCTGCGAGAGCAGGCAATCGGCATAGTGCGTGAACAGCTGATCAAGGGCTGGTGATTCTTCCTTGATCGCCTGCAGCTGCCGCGTCTCCATCCGCCACAAGGTGCCGGGATACTGCACCACCGACCGCGTGTAGGCCGGCAGATGACCCTGGCTCACGATTCCGCCGACAGCACCTTCGCGGCCGATCAGCGCGCATTCCACCGAGTTTCCATCCTCGAAGGCGACCATGAACGAGATCAGCGCCGGCCCCTCGGGAAAGTGCACATGGTCCACATCGTCCCCGGGTTCGTAAAGGATTTCACCGGCGGCCACACGAAGTGGTTCGAGGTGCCTGACCAGTAGCGCCTGGTCAGGTGGCTTCAGAAAGCGAAGCAGATTGTTATGAGGCAGATCTGATTTCACAGGTGACACGATAGGCCGCGTCTTGGCCATCAGCAATCATGGAGGTCTGTCCACTAGTGCGCAGACCTCCATGATGAACCAGATTATCCGGGCTTTTGGACATCTGGCCCCCGCGGAGACGCTGTGCACCAAAATGAATTCGGCCAGCGAGGCGTTGGTTCGACCCTGGGCGGCTCGACCCCGGGCGGGTCGACCCTCGGCGGTTCGACCCTCGGCTTTCCGGCAATGCCAGACGCAGGGTCCCGAGCGGAGCCATGCGAAAGTAGTTTCATGGCGTTGTCCGCGTTCGATCCGGGCACTGGGAATATGTTCGATGCGCTGCCGGAAATCGCCTGGGTGGCGACCGATGGCGGACAGCACTGGCATTTCAATGCGCGCTGGCACGCCCATACCGGCCTCGATGCCGCAGCCTGTGCCGGGTCGGATTGGCTGCAGGCCGTCCACACCGATGACAGGGAGGCGCTGGGGAGCGGCTGGCAGGCGAGCATGGCCAGCGGCGCGCCGTTCGAGCAGAGCTTCAGGTTGCGCCGGCACAACAGCCAATATGGATGGGTGCTCGCGCGTGCAGCCTTCGATATCGGGACGGCCCGCTGGATCGGGACCGCGGTGGACATCGATGCCATCAAGTCCAGCGAGAGCCAGGCCACGCTTCTGGCGCGCGAGCTCGCACACCGGATCGGCAACATCTTCGCCGTCGTCGGCAGCGTCATCGCCTTTTCCGCACGGTCACGCCCCGAAGCGAAGGATTTTGCCGCCAGCGCCAAGGCGCGGCTCGCGGCACTGGCGCAGGCGCATGAATATGCCTGGCCGATGACGGGTGCCAATGAGGCAGCCCCGGTGCGGCTGCAGGGGCTGCTCGAACTGCTGTTGCGCCCCTATGCCGAAACCGATGGGCCGGAAGTGACGATCACCGGTGTCGATGCCCCGCTCGGGCCGTCGACATCCACCTTCGTGACGCTGGTCGTGCATGAGCTCGCCACGAACGCGGTCAAATATGGAGCCCTTTCAAGCCCGCAGGGGCGCATCGCCGTGCGCGTTCGCCAGTCGGCGGAGCATCTGACGTTGATGTGGGTGGAGAGCGGCGGCCCGCCGATCACCGCGGCTCCAGGGCAGCAGGGCTTCGGTACGGCCCTCATCGACCGCGCCATGAAGATGGGCCTTGCTTCGGAAACCCAGCGCCGTTGGCGGCGGCGCGGACTGGCGATCAAGCTGCGTCTCAACGTTGCGCCACTGGCTCGCTGACGCGCATGCGATCCGTCGCAAGAGCCTGTGGGAATTGCTCGGACGGCTGGAACAAGACTCTGAAATCCGGGTTGTAACCCCGGTATGAGTAAGGAGTATCAGCATGGCTAAACATCGCAACCGGCCCACGCCGATCGTCCAGTCCGAGCCGCTCCCGAAGATCCCGATTGCCGATTGCCCCGCCGTGCTGGTGACAGGCGGCGCCGGCTATATCGGCAGCCATGCAGCCCTTGCACTGCTCGATCAGGGCGTGAAGGTGGTTGTGCTCGATGACATGTCCACCGGCTCGTCGTTGCTGGTGCCCGAGGGAGCAGTGTTCGTGCGCGGCAAGGCCGGCGACTCCGCGCTGGTCACGCGGATCATCCGGCGCGAGAACATCGGCGCGGTCATGCATTTCGCTGCGAGCATCAGTGTCGGCGATTCGGTGACGCAGCCTGCGGCCTATTATCGCAACAATCTCGTGGAGACGCTGGAGCTTGCCGACACCGCTGCAGCTGCCGGCGTCGGCGCGGTCCTCCTGTCCTCCACCGCCGCTGTCTATGCCGAGAACGACGGCTCCCGGCTTCGCGAGACCGATCGCCTCGATCCGATCAACCCCTATGGTGCCTCCAAGGCGATGGCCGAGCGTGTGCTGCGGGACATTGCTGCCGCGTCGCCGCACGGCATGTCGGTCGGCATCCTCCGTTATTTCAACGTCGCCGGCGCCGATCCGCTCGGCCGCTCGGGCCAGAACAGCCTCCACCCGCACCATCTGATCGAGATCGCCACGCAGGTCGCCACCGGCCAGCGCGACATGATCACTGTCCATGGCAATGACTATCCAACTCCCGACGGCTCGGGGGTGCGCGACTATGTGCATGTCAGCGACATCGCCGCAGCACATGTGCTGCTGCTGCGAACGATCCTCGCCGCCAAGGGGCAGAGCCTCACCTTCAACCTCGGTTATGGCGAGGGGCAGAGCGTCCTCGATGTGCTGTCGGCGCTGGGCAAGGTAAGCGGCCGCAACATCCCCTACAGCTTCGGACCGCGCCGCGCCGGGGATCCCGCCAGCCTGGTGGCCGACGCCAGCCTCGCGTCCGCACTCGGTTGGACGCCGGCCTACAAGGACCTGACGACGATGGTCGGCCATGCACTGGCTTGGGAGCGCCAGCGCAGCAAGGCTCCCGAAGACGCGGTGGCAGTCGCGGCCTAGCCCGCCGCCCGCCGATGCGCCGCAAAGATGGCGAGCGCGTGCTGCAGATAATGCAGTGCCAGCGGGTGCAGGCCGGGAGCAGCCGCGGCCACGCCGTGGATGATCGGATCGGGCTTGTTGAAGCTCAGCGGCTGGCCGTGGCGATCGGTCACCGTTCCTCCTGCCTCGCTGACGATGAGCGCGGATGCCGCGACATCCCATTCGTTCACCGTGCGCCCCTCGATCCAGGCATCAGCCTCGCTCGCTGCCAGCTTGGCCATGCGCAGCGCCAGGCTGTTGGGCTTTTCCACAAGCTCGCCGCCGGGCCATGGCGCCGGCCAGAAGGGTGCCGCAAGGTTCTGCGCATCGATTGGGAGCCGGATGCAGCCCTCGCGGCCGCTGCAATGGAGCGGCACATCGCCCAGCCAAGCGCCCTTGCCAAGCTCGGCCACGAAAAGCTGGGTGCGCGCCGGTGCGTGCAGCGCGGCAACGACCGGCGCCCCATCCTCCACCAGTGCCACGCTCACCGCCCAGCCGGTGCGACCGCGTACGAAATCGCGGGTGCCGTCGATCGGGTCGATGATCCACACGCGGCGGCATCCCAGCCGGCCGGGCGTGTCGGCGGTCTCTTCCGACAGCCAGCCGTCTTCGGGGCGGGCGCTGGCCAGCTCGGCCTTCAGCCAGGCATCGACCTCGAGGTCGGCCCGGCTCACAGGGTTGCCCGGCGACTTGTCCCACCAGTCTTCGGGGCCATGGAAATGGCGGAGCGCGAGCTCTCCGGCCGTCTGCGCCAGCCGCCGTGCCAGCGCCACATCGGTTTCGGCCCGTCCCGGCATCAGGCTCCGGCGATGGTCATGCCATCGATGCGGATCGTCGGCGCGTTGGTGCCCATGCGGAATTCGAGGTCATCGGCGGGCACCATCGCCTGGAACATCGCCTTGAGATTGCCGGCGATGGTGATCTCGGCGACCGGCACGGTGATCTCGCCATTCTCGATCAGAAAGCCCGAGGCGCCGCGCGAATAGTCGCCGGTCAGGCCGTTTACCCCCATGCCGATCAGCTCTGTGACGAGCACCCCGCGCTTGATGTCGGCGATCAGTGCCGCCACGCTCTGGTTGCCCGCTGCCATGTGCAGATTGGTCGTGCCTGCCCCCGGCGGACCGCCGGCACCGCGGCTGGCATGGCCGGTCGGTTGCAGGCCCAATTGTGCGGCACTCGCCACATCGAGAAGCCAGGTTGTGAGCACGCCATCCTCGATCAGTGCCGTGCGCCGCACCGGCAGCCCTTCGCCATCGAAGCTGCGCGACGCCAGGCCGCGCCGCCGCAGCGGATCGTCGATGATGTGGATGCCGCTGGAGAACACCCTGGTGCCCAGTGCATCCTTGAGGAAGCTGGTGCCGCGGGTGATGGCGCTGCCGGTGATGGCGCCCGCCAGATGGCCGAGCAGCGAGGCCGAGACTCGCCGGTCGAACACCACCGGCAGGCTGGCGGTCTCGAGCTTCTGCGGCCCCACCCGCTGCACCGCGCGCTCGCCCGCGCGCCGACCGATGGCGGCTGCTGCTTCCAGATCGGCAAAATGCCGTGTCGCATGCCAGGCATAGTCGCGCTGCATCGCGGCTCCCTCGCCGGCGATGACGCTGGCGGAGAGGCTGAAGCTGGACGAGGACCGTCCTGCGGCAAAGCCGGTGCTGGTGGCGAGTGCCGTCACCACGCGCCCCGCCGACGCACCGCCACCTTCGGAGTTGCTCACCCCCGCCACGGCGCGCGCCGCGTCCTCGGCTTCGAGCGCCAGCGCCTTCAGCGCCTCGGGCGGCATGACATGCGAATCCTCGATATCGAGTTCGGGCGGCGTTCCGTTCAGCAGCAGCCCGGCAGGGGCGAGCCCGGCGTACCGGTCCTCGGGTGCCAGCCGCGCCATCGTCACCGCCCGCTCGGCAGCTTCGTGAAGTGCGGTCGGCGACAGGTCGGAGATAACCACATTCGCCGAGCGCCGTCCGATGAACACGCGCAGCCCCAGCTCCTCGCCCTCCGACCGGCCGACATCCTCGAGCGTGCCGAGCCGCACCGCGATCTGCGTGCTGGCATCGCCGGCATAAACCGCGTCGGCGGCATCGGCTCCCGCCGTGCGGGCGGCCGCTATGATGGTGTCGAGGCGATCAAGGGCTTGGGGGATGGTAAGCATGGTCCATGCCTTAGGGTGCCGTGCGCCGCCGGTCCAGTCAGGCCAGCCCGACCACGGCGCAAGCGGCGAAAAGCAGCAGCCCGGCCTGGCGGTTGGCGCGGAACAACGCCAGCGCGCGGGCGGGCGCATGGTCTTTCAACGCCCAGACCTGCCACAGGCAGTGCAGCGCGAACGGCAGGGCAGCGAGCGGGCTGAGCGGATCGGGCAGCGCCAGCCAGAGTGCTGCGACCAGTGCGGCAACGCTCAAGCCATAAAAGCCCGCCACCCCGGTCCGCGCGCGGGCACCCAGCGCCCGCGCCGAAGACTTTATTCCCGCCATTGCATCGTCCTCAAGGTCCTGTAGCGCGTAGATCGTGTCATAGCCGAGCGTCCAGAAGATGCCGGCGGCATAGAGCAGCGCCATCGGCCAGCCGGGTGCCGTGATCGCCGTCCAGCCCACCAGAACGCCCCAGTTGAAGGTGAGGCCGAGCCACGCCTGCGGCCACCAGGTGATGCGCTTCATGAAGGGATAGGCGGCGACAAGCACGAGGCTGGCAATTGCGACGAGCTGCGCCAGCGGGCGGAGCTGCAGCACCACGAGCAGCCCGATGAGCGACAGCGCCACGGCAAAGGCCAGTGCCGCACGCACGCCGATCGCACCGCTCGCCACCGGCCGGGCGCGCGTGCGCTCCACCTTGGCGTCAAGATCGCGGTCGATGATGTCGTTCCACACACAGCCGGCGGCGCGCATCGCCAGGCTGCCGAGCAGGAACCAGGGGATCAGCGCCCAGTCCGCCACCAAGCCGCCGGCCAGCGCCACACCGGCGGCGCAGGGCCAGAACAGCAGCCAGCTGCCCGCCGGCCGATCGAGCCGCGCCAGCCGCGCATAGGCTTGCGCGCCCGCCGGCAGCAGCCGCAGCCAGCCACTGACCTCGGCATCCGGAGTGGCGGGTTCGTTTGGGCGGGGGGCCGTGCTAGCCATGCTGCCATGAGCGAAACGTCACCCCATCTGTCAACCACCCTCTCCACCACGCCGCGCCTGCATGTGGCCGGCCCGCTGGGCGTCGGCGTGGAGATCATCCTGCCACCGCCGGCGTCCCACTATCTGGCGCAGGTGATGCGGCGAGTACCGGGAGACAAGGTGCGGCTGTTCGATGGCGCCAATGGCGAATGGGCGGCGCGGGTGAAGAGTGTGGGCAAGAAGGTGGTCGTGGTGGCCGAAGCGCAATCGGCGCCGCAGGAGGTGGTGCCCGATCTCTGGCTGTGCGCGGCTCCACTCAAGCGCGGGCGGATCGACTGGGTGGCCGAAAAGGCGTGCGAGCTCGGTGTGGCGCGGCTGCTGCCGGTCATCACCCAGCGCACGATCGTCGACAAGCTCAACCTCGATCGGCTTCACGCGCATATGGTCGAGGCCGCCGAGCAATGCGGCCGCACGGCAGTGCCGGCCCTCGATTCGCCGATCAAGCTGGCGGCCTTGCTTCGGGACTGGCCAGCCGAGCGCCGGCTGATCTTTGCCGATGAAACCGGTGGCGCCCCCATGGCGGCGGCCCTGCAGACAGCAACCGCCCCCGCCGCCATCCTCATCGGCCCCGAAGGCGGCTTCACCGCCGATGAGCGGGACGCCATTCGGGCACTGCCGCAGACGCTGCCGATCAGCCTCGGGCCGCGCATCCTCCGCGCCGATACGGCAGCTGCTGTCACTGTGGGGGTGTGGCAGGCGCTCGCGGACGTTTGCGCGTCGCATTAAGAAGCCAGCCAGAGATTTCCCGGGCCGGTGCGCTGGTGGATGTCAGCGATGCGCCAGACAGTGATGCCCGGCCCGAGCTTGATGGGTTGGGGGTAGCGACCGGACTTGACCCCGGCCCACCACGACGATTTGCCGACGGGAATGAGGCGCAACACCTCGGGCAGACGGAGCAATGCGCCGCTATTGATGGGCAGTTCAAGCATGTTGATACCTGCAGATTGATTGCGAGGAGGTTCAACTGGACCACTCTGGACGGGCTGACAGGGTAGCCAATCCGATGAAATGCTACCCTGCGCTGCGTGGTGGCTTTCGGTTTGCCTCTTTGTAGATGCGGCGGACATTATCCACCGAGATGGCCCAATGCTCGGCCACGATCTCGCACGCTATCTCAAACGGCGTCCCGGGGCCTCGGTCAGCAGTAGAGATCATCTGCAGTCGCTGCATTTCGGTAATCACATGGAACGCGATTTCGAATTGTTTTTGGGCGCTTACGAGCGCTTGCCGCTGCCGAGCCATCTGCCCTCCAAACGCCTCATCCAGCGATATGATCGCCGACTCCGGATCCAGAAAAACACGAAAGCGAATGGCGAGCGCTTCAAGAATGTGCGGGGGCACGGGAAACGTCATCTCGCCGCTCGACGAGAAGCTCTCCAGATAACGCTCAATGATGCGGATTGGCTGCTGTTCGAACAGATCCGCATCGACGTCGGCTTGCAGGGCGGCAATCGTCGGTTTGCCCGGACTTCCCCCGTCATCGTCCATCGCTACCTCCGCGGTCCTTCCAGCAGCTCAGCAACCGGCTTGCTGCCCTCGAGCAGCAGTTGCGCCCACAGGATCGCAAGTTCCCTCCGCCGCGGTGCAAAGGCGGCGCGGTTGTAAGCGCCCTCGATTTTGTTCCGGGGTACATGGGCAAGCATCAGATCGATCACGGCCCGGTCATTCGCACGCTCCTCCCGTTCGGCTCGTTCGTTCATCAGCGTGGAGAATGTCGTTCGCCAGCCGTGCGGTACGTGGCGACCCTGGTAGCCCAGTCGGTTGTACAGATAACCGATCGCATTCTCGCTCATGGCGTTATGAAAACTGCGAGCGCTGGGAAACAGAAACTTGCTGCGCCCGGTAAGCTTTCTTACCGCTTCGATAGCTTCCACAGCGTCGGGTGACAGTGGCACCACGAATTCCTCCCGGATGTCGGCCTTCCGAGCTGCGGTAAGCTTCATCTTCCCAGCTGGAATGCGCCAGACAGGGGCAGCGCCATCAAGTTGCTCGAACTCTGTCCATTCCGCCCGACGGAGGACATTTGACCGTACCGCAGTCAGCGCCAGCAGGCGCGAGGCTATCTTGGTTACTGGCGATGCGGCGGCCGCCTCGGCTTTAGCGAGAAGCATTTTCGCGTCCTCCAAATCAACAAGGGCCGGTTGGCGCCCCTTGGCCGGCAAGGGCCTCATCGCGCTTCTCGCTATGGCGGCAGGATCTGACTGCCCAAAGCCACAGGCAATCGCGTAGACGAATACACCGGACATACGTTGGCGAAGGCGCCTTGCTGTTTCGATCGCCGGACGCTGTTCAACTGCCCTGAGCGTTTCCAGCACCATTCCCGGTGTAATCTTCGCGATCGGCAGACCGCCCAGCGCGGGAAAGACGTCACGCTCGAGGCTGCCAATGACATCGGCAGCGTGCGTTGAGCTCCACTTTGCCTTGTGCAACTCGTGCCAGGCGATAGCGACAGTCCTGAAGTCGTTTTCAGAATCTTGAGCGCCAGCAGCGGCAGCCAGCCGCTTTTCGAGGCCAGGGTCGCGGCCATCGCGCAGCAGGGCGCGCGCTGCATCACGCTTCTCGCGGGCCTCGCTCAGCCTGACCTCGGGATATGGACCAAAGGTCAGCGTCTTCTCGACGCCACAGAATCGATACTTCATTCGCCAGGATCGAAGCCTACTCGGGGCCACGTACAGGTAGAGGCCTTTGGCATCGGCAAGCTTGTACGGTTTGGCAGCAGGCTTTGCGGCTTTCACCTGGATGTCCGTCAGTGCCATGATACCCCCAGCGTTCTGATCCGTGCCCCAATATGCCCCCACTGGCCTCTGGATGCAGGGGTACTCGTATGGACAGGACCGAACGCATGTCGCCCCGTTTTGCATTACAAATCAAGACCTTTAGGGCCGCCTTGGATGTCTTTGGATTGATATGATGGCGGGCCACGACCGATGAAGATGAGCACTACGAATACGCTGTAGCACTATGATTGTCGCCCGGTGCAATATGGTCGGCTGCCATGCTTAGGTCACCGTAAGGCGATAACCAACTCCCGGCTCGTTTCTGAGGAGCACCGGCGATGCGGCATCTTCTTCCAGCTTGAGTCGCAGTCCTCGCATCGTGACACGCAAATATTCGACATCTTGGGTGTGGGCTTCACCCCATACCGCTCGAAGCAGGTGAGAGTGCGTCAAGACGCGATCGGGATGCCGAGCGAGTTCGGCGAGGACTGCATATTCCTTGCGCGTCAATTTCAGTTCCGCCCCGTCGCGCAACACACGCCGGGCGGCCAAGTCTATGGTTATGGAACCGAAAGCAAGGACACCGCTGCCGTCATCCATAGCCGATCGGTGTCTGAGTGCTGTCCGAACGCGAGCAAGCAGCTCGTCTGTGTCGAACGGCTTGACGACATAATCGTCCGCGCCAAGATCGAGCGCTGATACCTTTTCGACGGTCGCGTCGCGCGCGGTCAGAATGATGACCGCCCGGTGCATTGCCTTGATGAGTGGGACAAGTTCAATGCCGTCACGGTCGGGGAGGCCAAGATCGAGAAGGACGAGTTCACAGCCTTCGCGACGTGCCAACTTTAGAGCTTCCCCGGCGGTCGCTGCTTCGCTGACAGTGTAGCCGGCGCGTTCGACGGCACCCCGGACCAATCGGCAAATGGCCGGCTCATCGTCAACGATTAGTATCTGCCCAGTCATAGCTGCGTCTGTTCGGGCAACGAATGGCGAATGCTTGATTCAGGCCAGATGATTTCAAACACCGCCCCGCCCTCGTCACGGTTTCGCGCGCTCACGCCTAAGTTCATCGCATTGCAAAAACCCTTGACAATCGCGAGGCCCAGGCCGGTTCCACCGCTCATATCGTCACCATCCACGCGGGTGAAACGGTCAAACAACGTGGTTTCGCGGCCCTGCGGCAAGCCCGGTCCTTCATCGATCACCGCCATAGCTAGCCCGTCAGGGGTCCGTCTCGCGTTAACCCGGATCGCCGTCCCGGGAGCGGCAAACTTGGCAGCGTTCCCTAGCAAGTTGATGAGAACATGATGCAACATGCGCGGATCGGCGTCTACGAGCGGCAGCGTCGGCGGCACTTCCAACACCATTCGGTGACTGGCAAGTTCGGCACGCAGGTCCTGCGCGGCGGCGGCAACGGCATCAGTCAGGTCGGTCGCCTCGCGGCGGACGACCAACGCCCCGGCCTCAATCCGGGTCATTTCCACGAGATCGTCAAACACCCGCCGCAACCGGCGGGCTTCGCCCTTGAGTGTGGCGGTTATCGTCGATGCGCCATGTTGAGCTGCCAGTTCGTCCGCCGCCGCGACAACCGCTGTCAAAGGCGTCTTCAGGTCATGCCCGATAGACGACAGGAGCGTCACGCGCAGATCGTCGCGTTGTTTCAACGCACTCACTTCGCGCGCATTAGCTTCGAGTGTCAGGCGCTCATGGGCGAGCGCGGCCTGTCCCATGAGCGTCGTGAACAAAACGCGCTTGTCGGCTGGTACCGGATCGCCGCGTCCGTTAGGGGCGAGACCAAGAACACCTAATACGCCAAGTGCCGTTTCGAGCGGATGGAATTGCCAGTCGCTCGCGGTCAGCGTGCCGCTGTCGCGCCCAGTCACTTCGCCTCGGTCAAAGGCCCATTCGCCCGCTGCCATATCGATCGCGCCCAGCGATGGATTTTCGGGACTTGCGCCGATCACGACGAGCCGGTTGCCATCTCGTGCGAACAAAACGGTTGAGACGTCGAGAAGATGGGCCACTTCCTCGCAGACCGCCGTCGCAGTCCCCGCTTCATCGGAAACCGCCGCCAAGCGTTGTCCAAACGCCGCGAGGGCTGCATTTTCGGTCGCCGTACGCGCGCCGATGGTGGCTTCACGTTGCAGGCGGCCCGCAAGCTGACTTGCGACAATCGCCACGATCACTAGCACGAGCAACGTCACGACATTCTGCGGATCAGCGATCGTGAAGGTATAGAGCGGCGGCAGGAAGAAGAAGTTGTAGGCGAGGGCGGCAGCCACGCTGGCCACGAGCGAGGGCCGAAGACCGAACAATGTAGCCGTAGTGATGACCGGCAGCAGATAGAGCAGATCGATCGAGTTCAGTCCAAGCAGCGGCTGGACTCCGATTGCCGCTATCGTCGTCAACGTCACAAGCCCGAGGCCGATTAACATCCCGCGTGTCGCTGGCGCGCGGACAGTTGGCAGCTCCGCCTTGGACGAGGCCGCTTCAGCGACGGGAACGACGTGGACAGCCACACCGTCCAGTCCACGCACCAGCCGATCAACGACCGAGCCGTGGCGAAGTTCGAACCACCAGCTCCGGCGAGACTTGCCGATGACGACCGCCGTTGCGCGCGTCTCAAGGATATGCGCGCACAGCCCGTCGAACACCGACCGCGCGGGGACGGTAACGATGGTAGCGCCAAGTCCGGTCGCGAGCTTTAGCGCATCGGCCATGCGCTCGCGCGCGTCTGCGCTCAGGGTCGCGTTGCGCGGCGTCTCAACACTCACCGCCGTCCAGGTCGCGTGCAGCGCGTCGGCAAGTCGCTTGGCGGCGCGGATAAGCGCTTCGCCGCCCGGCTGATCGCCGATGGCGACAACCACGCGCTCGCCCGCCGCCCAGGTGCCTCGCTCGCCAATGCTTTCGACGTGATCGAGCAGGTGACGATCGACCGTCTGTGCGGCGCGCCGCAAAGCCAGTTCACGCAATGCCGACAGGTTCGACTTGGAAAAGAAATGCCCCAGCGCACGCGTCGCCTCGTGCGGGACATACACCTTGCCGGCCTTCAGCCGCTCGATAAGTTCGTCGGGTGGCAGATCGACGACTTCGATGTCGGCATCGTCGAGGACCGCATCGGGAACGGTCTCACGGACACGAACGCGCGTGAACCCGGCGACGACATCATTCAGGCTTTCGACGTGCTGGATGTTCAGCGTCGTCAGAACATCAATGCCCGCGTCGCGCAGTTCTTCAATGTCCTGCCAGCGTTTGGGATGACGGCTGCCGGGGGCGTTGGTGTGAGCGTATTCGTCAATCAGCGCGACGCGCGGCTTGCGAACGAGCATCGCATCAATATCGAACTCAGCAAGGGTGTGCGCACCATGCTCGATCGAGCTGCGTGGCAACACTTCAAAAGGAGCAACCAGACTTTCCGTTTCGGCGCGACCGTGCGTTTCCACCACACCAGCGACGACATCAAGGCCACTTCGCAGCAGCTCGGCACCTTCACGCAGCATCTCGAACGTCTTGCCCACACCTGGGGCCGCACCCAGGAAAATCTTGAGCCGCCCGCGCGCCTCACGCCGCGCTGCCTTCAGCAGCGCTTCGGGAGAAGGACGGGCGGCATCGTTCATGGTGTAGCGTTAGGCGCAATCCGGTCGAGCTGTCGATTAAGGAGCAGCACGTTCACCCGCCGTTCTCCAATGATGCCGAACAGGGGATAGGCGATGCTGCGTTCGACGAGCGCGCGCACCTGCTCATCCGGCAACCCCCGTGCGGTGGCGACCCGCGCGGTCTGCGAAAAAGCCGCCTCGGGGCTGAGATCGGGATCCAGCCCCGAGGCGCTAGTGGTGACCAGGTCAGGCGGAACAGAAACCCCGGTCATTCCTTTCGCGCGCGCGTCGGCCATTCGGGTGGCGATAGCATCGCGCAAATCTTTCGAGCCGGGGGCAAGGTTGGTCGCGGCGGAGGCCGCAGCGTCATAGCCCTTGCCCGCAGCCGAGGGGCGCGGCTGAAAGTAGCGCGGACTGGCGAAATTTTGCGCGATCAACTCCGAACCGATAACGCGATCACCATCCCGGATGAGGCTGCCATTTGCCTGTCGTGGCATGGAAATTTGAGACAGACCGGTCAGGGCCGCTGGATAAGCGAGCCCCAGCACCAGCGAAAACAGGATCAGGAGTACCGCCGCTGGGCGGAGCGAGGCAGTGAGTTCGGAACGCATAGTTGCTACTCCTAGAAGCGGGTCGAAATGCCGAAGTAGATTTGCGCGTCAGGCGTGGCGCGGTTCAGGCCAAAGTTTCCGCCGACATCAAACTGGAGCGTCGGACTCGCAAGATAGGCGAGCGCAACGTCGGCAGAATATTGGCGAACCGTTCCGGCGGGATCATAATTCTGAGCGGTCCAGAGTTCCGCGTAGGCGGTGACCTTGGACGACAAGGGCTTTGCCAGATTCACGACGCCGATCAGCTGGACGTGTTTGCCCGAGCCGTCGCCATCGGCAAGCACGTCCATCTCGGGCGCAAAGGTTAAGGTAAAGCTCTGCGGTAGCGAAAACTGAACCGGAACGACGACGCCGCCTTCCCATTCGCGGTTGCCGATACCGCGCTTGGCGAGAGGTGCCTTGATGTAAGGCACGACCCCGACCTGGACCTTCGCAGCCGGATTGGTCAGCCGCTGCTTCAAGCGAACGAAGAGGTCGCCTACGCCGCGAACATGGCTGACTACACCGCCCGCCCGCGTGCGAACATCGACATATGGCGCGATGTTGGCCTGGATATCCGTATTCGGGCCAAGCCCCAGCTTGAGGGTCGGATTAGCGTATAGGACCGTGTCGGTTCGCGTTCCCGCATCATCCAGCCTGGTCCAATTGGGCAGGTCGGCTTCGAGTTGGAACGTGCCAGCGGGCACGGTGCAGACTGACGTGGCCTTTGTCGGCCGGTCGGTGCAGATCGGGCCTGGTTCGCTGGTCGGCTGTCCCAGCGCAACCGTGGGAACGACCGCAAGGGCGATGGCGAACATTTGAAAACGGATGATCATTATGGTGTTTCTTACTAGGCAAGATGGAGGCTAGTGACGGCGAGGTCGATCAGCTTGATGCCGAGAAACGGCGCGGCGAGACCGCCGACGCCGTAGACGGCTAAGTTACGTGCAAGCAGCGTGCCCGCTGGTGCAGGCCGGTACTTCACGCCTTTCAAAGCGAGCGGCACCAGCGCCGGGATAATCAGCGCGTTGAAGATGATCGCCGACAGAATGGCGCTTTCGGGACTACCGAGCGCCATGACGTTGAGAACGCCGAGCCCCGGATAAAGCACGACGAAGATCGCTGGTAGGATCGCGAAATACTTCGCCACATCGTTCGAGATCGAAAATGTCGTCAACGCGCCGCGGGTCATCAGCAGCTGTTTGCCGAGGCCGACAATCTCGATCAGCTTGGTCGGATCGCTGTCGAGGTCCACCATGTTGCCAGCTTCACGCGCGGCCTGCGTGCCAGTATTCATCGCAACGCCGACATCAGATTGTGCGAGCGCGGGCGCATCGTTGGTGCCGTCGCCACACATCGCGACCAGCTTGCCGCCCTCCTGCTCTTTGCGGATCAGGGCGAGCTTGTCCTCAGGCGTCGCTTCGGCGAGAAAGTCGTCGACCCCGCTCTCTGCGGCGATGCTGGCGGCGGTGAGCGGATTGTCGCCAGTGATCATCACGGTGCGGATGCCCATGCGGCGGAGTTCACCAAAGCGTTCGCGGATGCCCGCCTTGACGATGTCCTTGAGCTGGACGACGCCGAGCAGGCGCTGTCCGTCGGCTACCGCGAGCGGCGTAGCGCCTTGGCGAGCAACATCGTCTGCAATGGTGCGCAGGGCATCGGCATTGGCTACCGGACCCAGCCGCTTGAGCACGGCATCGACCGCGCCCTTGACCAGTTCCCGCTCGCCGATTTTAAGCCCTGAGACCCGCGTCTGCGAGGTGAAGGCGATCGGTTCGCCACCGGCTGGCATGGCCTCGCCAGCGCCCGCGAGCACAACGATCGAGCGACCTTCTGGCGTCTCGTCGGCGAGGCTCGATAAGCGCGCGGCGGCGGTGAGTTCCGAGACGCTGACCCCTGCTACGGGCAGGAAAGCCGTTGCCTGCCGGTCGCCAATCGTGATCGTACCCGTCTTGTCGAGCAACAGCGTATCGATATCGCCGGCTGCCTCGACGGCGCGGCCAGATTTGGCAAGTACATTGAACCGCACCAGCCGGTCCATTCCGGCGATACCGATCGCCGACAACAAAGCGGAAATCGTGGTCGGGATGAGCGTCACGAACAGTGCAACGAGTACCGGCACCGCGAGCGAGCCACCTGCATAGGAGGCGAACGCGGGGAGCGTGCCGACCGCGATCAGGAAAATGAGCGTTAGCCCGGCGAGCAGGATCGTCAGCGCGACTTCATTGGGCGTTTTCTGCCGTGACGCGCCCTCGACGAGCGCAATCATCCGATCGAGGAAGCCCTGTCCGGCCGCTGCCGTGACGCGAACGCGGATGCTGTCCGAGATGACCCGCGTCCCCGCCGTCACCGCCGAACGGTCGCCGCCAGCTTCGCGGATCACCGGCGCGCTTTCGCCAGTAATCGCGGCTTCATTGACCGAAGCCACACCAGCAATGACTTCGCCATCGGCGGGAATGAGGTCGCCGGTCTCGACGAGCACCTCATCACCGACGCCGAGCAAGCTCGCGCCGACCATCTCCCACACATCGCCGACCCCCGCCAGGCGCTTGGCCTGAAGATCGGCCTTGGTTGCGCGCAGCGAGGCCGCCTGAGCCTTTCCGCGCCCCTCGGCGAGCGCTTCGGCGAAATTGCCGAAGAGCACTGTGAGCCATAGCCAGAACACAAGTTGCGCCTCGAACACAGCGTTGCCCGTTCCTGTCGCTACTCCCTTGATCAGCAGCACCGTCGAAAGCGCCGCGACGATTGCGGTAACGAACATCACCGGGTTGCGGATGAGGACGCGGGGGTCGAGCTTAATAAAGGCGTCGCGGGCAGCAGCGGCCATCAGCGGGCCGGTGAAAAGCGAGGTTTGTTCGGACATTGCAGCGTCTCTCAAAGAAGGGTGCCGGCGGCGACTTGCGCCTGGTCGGCAATCGGGCCGAGCGCGAGGCTGGGCAGGAACGTCAGTCCGCCCACGATCAGGATGATCGCGACGAGCAGTCCGACCCAAAGCAGACCGGTTGTCGGGAACGAACCCGCGCCGGGCGGGATGTGGCGCTTGGCCGCCAGACCTCCAGCAATCGCGAGGACGGGTAGGATGACCCCGAAACGGCCCACGAACATGCCCAGCGCGAGCAGCAGATTGTAGAACGCCGTATTGCCTGTCAGGCCGCCGAATGCCGATCCGTTATTCCCAACGGCGCTCGAGAACGCGTAGAGGATTTCGCTGAAGCCGTGCGGCCCCTTGGCGAGCGGACCCGCCAGTCCGGCAGAGGTGACGCTGGCAATTGCAGTCAGTCCAAGGATCATCAATGGCAGGATGGCGATGGCGATCACCGCCAGCTTCATCTCGCGCGCCTCGATCTTCTTGCCGATATATTCAGGGGTTCGCCCGACCATCAAGCCAGCGATGAACACCGCGAGGATGGCGTAAATCAGCATTCCGTAGAAGCCCGTGCCGACGCCGCCGACCACGATCTCACCGAGCTGTATGTTGAACATCGTCACCAGCCCGCCGAGCGGCATGAAGCTGTCGTGCATGCCGATGACCGCGCCGCAGGACGCAGCGGTTGTGACGACCGCGAACAGCACGGTCGCGGCGATCCCGAACCGAACCTCCTTGCCTTCCATGTTGCCGCCAGCAAGCCCGAGCGCTTGGTGAATCGGATTGCCTGCGGCCTCTGCCCAATAGGCGACAGTGACGCCAATCAGGAACAGCACGACCATCGCCGCGAGCAGCGCCCAGCCCTGGCGAACGTTGCCGACCGCCTTGCCAAACGTGAGTGTCAGCCCCGCGCCGAGCACGAATATCGTCAGCATTTGGATCATATTGACGAGCGCCGACGGATTTTCGAATGGGTGCGCGGAATTGACGTTGAAGAAGCCGCCCCCGTTGGTGCCGAGCATCTTGATCGCTAGCTGCGACGCGACCGGTCCGAGCGCGATAAGCTGTTGAGCGCCCTCGACCGTCGTCGCGGTGACCGACGCCGCGAATGTCTGTGGCACGCCGAGCGCGACATAGACCAGCGCGAGCACAATGCAGGCGGGCAGCAGGAGATAGATCGTGACGCGCGTCACATCGACCCAGAAGTTGCCGATGCCCGTTGCCTGCCGACGCGCGAAACCCCGAATGAACGCGAATGCCACCGCGATCCCGGTCGCAGCGGAAAGGAAGTTCTGAACCGTCAAGCCAAGCATCTGGGATAGGTGCGAGAGCGTCGTTTCCCCGCCGTAGTTCTGCCAGTTTGTGTTCGTGACGAAGCTGACGGCAGTGTTGAATGCGAGCAGCGTTTCGACACCGCCGAAGCCTTGCGGGTTCAGCGGCAGCAAACCCTGCAGCTTCAAAATTGCGAACAGAAAAACGATCCCCGCGACGTTGAAGACCATCAGCGAAACAGCATAGCCGACCCAGCTTTGCTCCGCCTTTGGGTCAACACCCGCGACGCGATAAAACCCCCGCTCGATGCTCCCGAGCGGCAAAGTCTCGCGTGCATAAAGGGCGTGCAGCCATGCTCCGGCGGGCTTGGCCAGCGCCACGAAGAGAACGGTAAAAAGGACGATCATGCCCCATCCGGCGAGTGTCATGCCTGGCACTCCCTCAATACCGCTCAGGGCGCGCGAGCACGGCGAGCAGATAGACAAGCACAATCGCGGCAACGATTGCGCCGAGCAGTAGGTCGAAGGGCATGGGGTCGCCTTTGTTAGATCGAACCCAGCGTTTGCCTTAGAACTGCATTAAGCGGCGCGGTGGAATGCGGCGGCGACGCATTAAGCGAGCATAAGTTTTGTGACTGCTCGTGCATGGCGAGCCGTAAGGCGACCTGCCAGCCGTTCCCGACATAAGCTTGGTAGACACCCGAGTTCGGTCCCGGCAGCAACGATCAAGCACATGCCTTGTTCACGGCGGGGTGTGTCGCCGAAGGTGGTCGCGCGTGCCTTTCATCGTCACGCCCTGATGACTTTTGTAAAATCGGGCGCGTGTGTAAAGCTGGTTCCCGGATCATTCAGCGGCATTACGATGGACGAGCCGACGTCCAAACCGTTGCAGATCGACAACGCTGAATTAAGTGTCGCGGCGGCATTCCCGGAAGGCGACTATGCCGGCTTGGCTGCACAGTTACTGCGCTGCGCTCGCGCAATCGTTTTGTCACAATCCGGCGAATCAACGGCTCGAGCTGGCGCATTATCGTAGTTTAGCGTAGTAGTAAGATCGGCGGAATCAATGGTCGTGAATGGCAGAGTGAGGGGAAGGAAGATGACGGCAAGATAAAGCGAGATTCCTCGCTGCCGGAACTTCGTTCCTAAGTGTTTGTCTGCACATTGTTTTTTGGCGTCGCGCGGCACTGTTAACGCGGTGCATGGGTGGCACTCAAGCCATTTTCTCGTTTGTTATCAATGCTTCGACATGCACAATCGACGATGTGCGCGAAATCCAGTCCCGCCGTTTCCCGCCGTTTGCAAGTCTTTCTACGCCACGGCCCTACGCCTCGATTTGCTGTCTTGCGCGGGTAAATCCAGCCCTCAATCGTCACGTCATGGCGAACGATGACGACCGATTCCGTATCCGTCCCGGCAAGGTCCGCGACCGGGGGGCAAGCCGGTTGCCAAGGGTGGTGCGGCAGCGTCCCAAGACCTTCATCGGCGAGGTGCATCAGGCCATCCGCCGGGCGGGCGGCAATCCGAACAGGTTGGCCGGAACGGGGAAGGGAAGCGGGCGGTTCAACGCGCGCGGACGGGGCGCTCAGGTCGCAGCGGGTTTGAAAGGCCAGAACGGGTGGAGTCGGGACGGGCGTGGCGTCCGCACCCGCTCGCGCCGGGTGGCGGTGAAGGCCCGTGTGGTGAAGCTCAATCCGCAGCGCGGTGCCACGCGCGGACGGCAGTTCGTCAGCCGCAAGGCGGTGGACGCGCATTTGCGTTACCTGGAGCGCGATGGCGTGACTCGCGACGGTGAGAAGGGCCAGGTCTATTCCGCCGACAAGGATATTGCCGATGGTCCGGCGTTCCTTGATCGGGGCCGCGAGGACCGCCATCAGTTCCGCTTCATTGTGTCGGCAGAGGAAGGCGTCGAGCTGTCCGACCTTCGCCAGACCACGCGCGACCTGATGACGCAGATGGAGGCGGACCTTGGCACCAAACTCGACTGGATCGCGGTCGATCACCACAACACCGGCCACCCGCACACCCATATCCTGATGCGTGGCGTCACCGACGACGGCAAGATGCTCAACATCGCAGGCGATTACATCGCCCACGGCATCCGCGAGCGGGCGAGCGAGATCGTCACCCTGGAGCTGGGCCGTCAGACCGAGCAGGAGGTCAGCCAGCAGCTTGAGCGCGAGGTCGATGCCGAACGCTTTACGCGGCTCGACCGGATGCTGATCGCTTCGCAGGAGCGCAACGAGTTCTCCGATCTGCGACCCGACAAGGAGATGGTTGAGACCGCCCGGCAAAACCGGGCGCTGCTGATCGACCGTGCGCGCAAGCTGGAGCGCATGGGACTGGCGACCGAACACACGCCGGGAGTCTGGACGATATCGGCCCGCGCCGAGCCGATCCTCCGCGAGCTGGGCACGCGCGGCGACATCATCAAGACGATGCATCAGGCGCTCGAACGCGAAGGCGTCGCGCAATATCGAGCGGCCTCCAGCTACAACGTCCATCACGCCATCCCGACCGAACGCATTGTCGGTCGCGTTGTCGCCAAGGGGTTAGGCGGCGACGAGTTGGGCGACCGGATCGGGCTGACCATCGACGGCGTGGACGGGCGCGTTCATCACCTTGAGGTTCCAGCGAACAGTGCCGAAGACATCGGGCGCGGCAGCATAGTGGCCGTTGAACCGCCGCCGAGCACGCCGCGCGCAGCCGATCGCAACATCCTGGCAGCGACCGATGCGAACGGTATCTACAGTCCGGCGGCGCATCGTGAAAAGGCGCTGGCACGGCTCGGAGCCGATGATGCGGACGCGTATGTCCGCAGCCATGTGCGCCGCCTGGAGGCGCTGCGGCGAGCGGGGATCGTTGAGCGCATTCATTCCGAACACTGGACCATCCCCGCCGACCTGCCCGAACGCGGCCTCGCCTATGATCGCCAGCGGTTCGGTAACGGCCCGCGCATCGCAGAACTCTCCCACCTTCCGCTCGACCGGCAGGTGCGCCATGAAGGCGCGACCTGGCTTGATCGAGCCATGCTCGGCAGCGGACGCGAGACCATGCCTCACTCCGGCTTCGGCGGCGACGTGCGGAAGGCCTGGGAGGCTCGCAAGCAGACGCTCGCCGACATGGGCTATGCCCGGGACCTTGGCGGTGGACAGTTCCGCGCGCCCAACGACCTGATCGCGCAACTGGAAAGCGCCGAGGTCAATCGCTCGGGGAAGAAGTTCGCGGCGGAACGCGGACTCGACTGGCAGCCGACCGGAACTGGCGACCGTGTATCGGGCAAGCTCGTCGGGCAGGCCCAACTCAGCAGCGGGCGGTTTGCCATGATCGATAACGGCCTGGGGTTCCAACTCGTCCCGTGGAACGACACGCTCGCCAAACGCCTCGGCCAGCAGGTTGACGGCATCCCGATGCCCGGCGGCGGCATCGACTGGACGCTCGGGCGAAGCCGGGGATTGGGGTTATGATCGCAGTCCCAGCCAGTTGTCCACTAGGGGTAAAGAGTTCCTAGGCAGTTGACAGGCATGCAATACGAAAGCCGTAATCTAGTTCGGGTGACAACCTTTTTTTTGACCCTTACGGTTCAGCGAAGCGCAATGGCAATAAGCGCGGTCGAGGGGATTGGCAGGTTTGATTGATCGCCAGCCATTCGCCGCACCTCGTCGATCACTGCCGCTTTGTCCGCATCTTTCAGGCTAGCCCAATCAGGCGACATGCCGAACAGCGTGTCAGGCTCGGCGAGCGCCGCAACATCGAGGTTGAAGTCGAATGTCACTTCCTCGATTTGCGGGGCGCGGAACCCAGCCGCGACCAGCTCGCGCGCGAAATCCCCCGGGTCGCTAAGCGCCTTGACCCCCTCGGGCATCGTCAGTCCGACGCGCTCGGGAAACAGTTTACGACGAATTTGACCCAAAAGCAGGAATGTCGCGGCACCATGATCCTGCCACGTGGCGACCACGCCACACCCCCCAAGGCGCGTAACCCTCGCCATTTCCGCGAGACCCTTGCGCCAGTCGGGAAACATGATGACGCCGAAGATCGAGAAAACCGCATCAAAGCTGGCGTCCGGCAGATCGAGCGCCTGTCCATCCATCACCCGCGCCTCGACGTTGGGCATCGCCGCTGCGGCGATGCGGGCGACCATGCCGGCTGAGAAGTCAGTCGCGAGCACCTGCGCGCCTAATCGCCCCGCTGCCAGCGCCAGCGCCCCGGTTCCGGCCGCCACGTCGAGCACGCGGCTGTCGGCGGTCAGAGCTACACGCCCGAGTGCAAATTCGGCATATCGCGCGGTGAACGGATGCGCTGTTTTCTCGTAATGCAGGGCGGCCATATCCCAATGGTCGGGGTTCTCGAACTCTCGCATTTCGATGCTCCGTAATTCACGCTTTGCCATGCCTGCGTCGCCAATTCAGGACATGCGCAATCGACAAGATCACCGCACCCACCACTGTAATGGGAACTTCGTAGCGCGTTTCTCCGGCTATCGTCGTTCCGATCACCAGCAGACTGAGCCCGACGACGCCGAAAACAATAGTCGAGTTGAGATGTCTTCGCCTGCCCTTGAGCAGCGCATAAGCAGATGTCGGCACCGCCACCGCGACCATCCACAGGTGGAAAGATTCCGGAAGATAAAGGACGTGAGAGAGGATCGGCAGCGCCGCGAACAGCAGCGGCAGCGCCAGGCAGTGGATCAGGCACGCGGCAGAGGTCACCAACGCAAGACGATCGGCAGCGTCGATCACGCTAAATCGCCGTACAGTCATCATCGCCGCAACCGGAGGGCTGCCTTCACCATCAGAAATCGACCGTCAGATAGGCTGAGGCGACGCGCCCGGCGATGATGTCATAGGCACCAGCGCCACGTAGATCGAACCCGTAGACGTTGCCGACATTGTTCACCTGAGCGCGGATTGTCGCATCTTTTCCGCTCAGCTTGAACCGGTAGCGCGCGCCCAGGTCGACCAATGTGCGCGACGGAATGGAAACAAGGTTGTTGCGCGTCGCGATGATCGAGCCGGTATGCGACACTCCGATATCGACCGAAAGTCCGTCGAGAATGGGCGGCCGCCAATCGGCATTGAAGTCAAAGGAACGAGCCGCCAACCCGACAGGCCGCTCCCCGACGCGGCCAAGCCCCACACCCTCGCCCGTCACGCGGGGCCGCAGCAGCACGCCGCCCGCCACCACGTTTAGCCGAGGCGTGATCGCACCAGCGACCGACATCTCGACGCCGCGGCTAACGATATTGCCCAGCAAATAGAAACGATTATCGGCATCGAGGTTGTAATAAGGCTTTCGCAGATCAAACACGCCCGCGATCAGCTTCACTTTATTGGTCAGGCTATAGCGAAAGCCAGCATCGACTTGACTGGTCAGGATGGCGGGCAGCGGCTGATTGCGGTTGGCGGCGTTGTCGGGGGCGACCCCACTTTCTTCCAACCCTCGTGCATAGTCGGCATAGACGGTTAGACGCGGCCCGAGAAAGCCAGCGGCGGTGACGTTGTAGAGCCATGGCCGCGAGCGCGTTTCGAGCGCCGCAGCACCGGGCAGCTCGAATCGCTTGGTATAGTTGGTCTTCGACACGCCGAAGCTCAGTTCGCCCACCCCGCGCCAGCGGCCTTCATACGCAACTCCTCCTGTCCATTGCCGCACGCGGTCGCGCGTCTGATCGGTGAAGTCGAAATCCGGCTCAGCGGGCTCGAACCGCTCGCCTAGCCGGGTCGCTCCGTAGTCGATGAATGCCGAGCCGGAATAGCGTTGCCGCCGATCGCGGCCCCGGGCACTCAGGTGGATGACATGAAGGCGCGGACCTTCAGTGACGCTCCGTGTTACGCGCAACTCACCACTTACCGAAACGAACCGACTTCGCGGATCGGCTATGATGAGCCGGTTCGCGGCGCCTTCCGGCGTCACGTCTGTGAGTAGATTCGCAAACGTCGATCGGTCGTCATAAAGTGAGCGAAACAGGCCGGCGCGCACCAGCCAATTCGATGCGGGCGCGATCGAGAGGAGCAAGCCTTGTAGCCCGGCGACACTGTCATAATCTGACCATCGCGGACCATCGAAGCGGCGACGCTGCACCTTGGGCGGTAAGTATGGGCCTGCTGGTATGTAGGTCGGCCCAGCTTCGTCGTCATAGACTTGGCTTCGCGCCCAGAATGGCAGGATTTCGATCGCGTCGGTTGGTCGCCAGCGTAGCGATATCCCTTGGTTATGCGACCAGCTCGTCGTGCCGTTGTAGAAGTCGCTGCGCGATCCTTGTGCGCCCAGCCCCAGGCTTAGCCCCGGCGCGATCGGTACAACCGCATCGGCTTCCAGCCCGACGTTTCCGTAGCTATCGGCACTAACCAATGTCGACAGCGATGCCTCGTCGCCGGGTTTGCGGAATGCGTAATCGACGATGCCAGTGGGCGATGGGAAGGGATAGCCTTGCGCCGACAGGCCGACTCGGATCGAGGTCGATTGCCGCAAGCGCAGGATGAGCGTCAGGAATGGATCGAAATACAGCCCCTCGATCCGCACGTTCCCGGCAGCGAATGGCGAAAAGCCGCGTACGTTGCCCGCCGAATACAGCCCCAGGCTTTCACGGCCGACACTAAAACCGAACGCATCTTCGGCTTGGGTGACGGCATTTTCGCCCGTTCGGCCCGACTCCCGCCCGGCAGGCGGTGCCGGGGGAACGGACGGGCTTGGCAAGGCGCTCGCCGGAGATGTCTGCGCCATCGCCGGTCCGACCCCCATCAGCAGTGCAGCGGCGATTGCAGTCGCTTTGATTTCCAGATTGTAGAGCACTTTCACCGGCCAGCTCTTTTTCGCACTGCCTTAGAATCGCGCCGTGATACCGGCGCTCAGGTAGCGGCCGACAACATCGTAACCTCCTTGATTTTGATCGGCTGATCCCGTCACACTTGGAGGGGGCTTTCGGTCAAACAGGTTGTCGACTGACAGGCGAAACGTGAACCGGTCGGCGACAGAGAACCTGAGCGCGACCGCATGATAGAATGCCGATCCCGTCGTAAGAGGGCTTACGACATCGGGATTGAGCGGCGGATTGCCTCCTACGGAATAGACCTCTTCGGCAAGCACGCCGTTCTGCAATTGATTGCCGACGTAGCGTAAACGGTAGTCGATGCTGAACTGCCCCGGGTTTACCGGAGGGTGGGCGGTTCAAATGTCAGGCGGCGATATCGAGTTTCTTGAGGTTTGCATAGAAGGCCAGTTCGGCCTC
>NZ_JACIIV010000001.1 GCF_014205635.1 Polymorphobacter multimanifer | reverse complement strand
TCAACAGGGTCTGATCCTCCCAGAGTCATCGGCAGTGTGAATCACAGCTACGACCCAAAGGGAAGACGCTCTGCCCGGGAATCTGCCCCGGCTACGGGTGAACCCTGTTCAACGTTCGGGCCAGACTGTGGTTCCGGTCGGGGAAGATTGCATGACATTGCGTTTGGTTGCGGCGGGCTTTCCGCTGATGGTTGCGGCGTTTGTGGTGGCGAACGGGGTGCAGGCGCAGGGGACAAAGCCGGTTTTCGTGCCGCCGGCGGCGAAGGGGGCGCTCGCTGCGTCGGTGAACGCGCAAGGTCCGGCGGCGGCGGAGGACAAGGCGGCGATGAAGCGGCTGCTGGTGCGGGCGCAGGTGTTGCTCGACCGGCGGCATTTCTCGCCGGGGGTGATCGACGGGACGCAAGGCAGCAACATGCGGCGCGCGGTGACGGCGTTCCAGAAGGCCGAAGGGCTGGACGAGAGCGGCACGCTCGATGCGGCGACCTGGGAGCGGCTGGTGGCGGGCGAGACGGCGCCGGTGATCCGCGGCTATGTGATCGGCCAGCGGGATGTGGCGGGGCCGTTCATGGCACCGGTGACGCCGGGGGATTATGCGCAGATGGCAGAGCGGCCGCGCATGACCTGGCATTCGGTGACCGAGTCCCTCGCCGAGCGGGCGCATATGGACGAGGCGCTGCTGATCGCGATGAACCCGGGCGTCGACTGGGGGCGGGCTGGGACCGAGATCGTGGTGACCGACACGGTGCGCGAGAAGCTGCCGGTGGTGGCGAAGATCGTGGTGGACAAGGGGTCGAACCAGCTGACGGCGATGGATGACGGCGGCAAGATCGTGGCGGTGTATCCGGCAACGGTGGGCAGCTCCGAACGGCCGGCACCGACGGGCGATTATGCGGTGCGGACGGTGGCGCCGGCGCCGAACTATACCTTCGACCCGACGCGGCTGAGCTTCAAGGCAAAGGGTGGCGGCAGCGATAAGCTGACGATCAAGCCGGGACCGAACAACCCGGTGGGGTCTTCGTGGATCGACCTGACGCTCGACACCTATGGCATCCATGGCACGCCGCACCCGCGCGACATCGGCAAGACGGCAAGCAACGGCTGTGTGCGGCTGACGAACTGGGATGTGGTGGGGCTGGCGAAGGCGGTGAAGGCGGGGACGAAGGTGACCATCCAGGGGTAGGTGCGGTGTCGCGGGGGTTGGCGGGGGCGTGTCGCCTGCGTATGACGGTGGCCTGATCCTCGGGAGTTTTCTGCATGCGTTTCGGACTGGGTGTGAGTGTTCTGGCGTTGCTGGTGGCGGTGCCTTCGCTGGCGGCGGAGAAGCCCGAGCTGGGGACGTTCGGCTTCGATGTGGCGGGGATGGACCGGGGGGTGAAGCCGGGGGACGATTTCTACCAATTTGCCAATGGCGCCTATCTGAAGGCGCTGGAGATTCCGGCGGACAAGTCGAGCTTCGGGATGTTCCACAAGCTCGATGATCTGAGCCGCGAGCGCACACGGGTGATCATCGAGGAGGCGGCCGCCAGCGGCGGGGCGCCGGGCACGCTGGGGGGGACCGCCGCGCGCAAGGTGGGGGATTATTTCGCGGGCTTCATGGACGAGGCGGCGATCGAGGCGAAGGGGCTGGCGCCGGTGCAGCCGTATCTCGATGCGATTGCGAAGGTGGATGGGCCGGCGGGGATTTCGCGGATCATCGGCCAGGCGACGCGGATGGGGATGTCGGTTCCGGTGGGGATCGGCATCCAGACCGATGACAAGAACCCCGATGTGATGGTGGTGAGCCTGAGCCAGAGCGGGCTGGGGCTGCCGGACCGCGACTATTATCTCGACAAGGACCAGCCCGAACTCGCGAAGGCGCGCGAGGCGTATCTGGTTTGGGCGAAGGCAATGCTGGAGCTGACGGGGGCAACCGATGCCGGGCCGCGGGCGGCGGCGGTGATGGCGCTGGAGACCAAGATGGCGACCGCGCACTGGACCGTGGTGGAAAGCCGGGATGCCGACAAGACCTATAACGACGTGCCGCGCGCGACGCTGGTTTCGGGCTATGCCGGATATGACTGGGCGGCGCTGCTGGGGGCGGCGGGGATCGAGGGCGCGGACCGGGTGCTGGTGGCGCAGCCCTCGGCGCTGCAGGGCATGGGCAAGCTGATCGCGAGCGAGCCGCTGGCGGTGTGGAAGGATTATCTGACGCTGCGGCAGATGGCGGCGGCGGCGCCCTATCTGCCGAAGCGGGTGGTGGATACCAATTTCGCGCTGGTGAAGGCGTTGAGCGGCACGCCGCAGCTGCGCGACCGGTGGAAGCGCGGCGTGGACAATACCTCCGCCATGCTGGGGGATGCGGTGGCGCAGATCTATGTGGCGCGGCATTTTCCGCCCGAGGCCAAGGCCAAGGCCGACGAACTGGTGAAGAACATCATCGTGGCGATGGATGCGCGGCTGGCGAACCTCGAATGGATGGCGCCGGCGACGCGGGCGTCGGCGCGGGAGAAGCTTAAGGCGTTCACCCCGAAGATCGGCTATCCGGACAAATGGCGCGACTACAGCAAGTTCGAGGTGGTGCGCGGCGATGCGCTTGGCAATGCGATGCGCGGGATCGACTTCGAGCATGAGCGCGAAGTGGCGAAGCTCGGCAAGCCGGTGGACAGGAGCGAGTGGTTTCTGACGCCGATGACGGTGAACGCCTATGCTTATCCGGTGTGGAACGAGATCGTGTTTCCCGCCGCCATCCTGCAGGCGCCGTTCTTCGATGCCAATGCCGATGCGGCGGTGAATTACGGGGCGATCGGCGCGGTGATCGGCCATGAGATCACGCATCATTTCGATGACCAGGGCCGGAAATATGACAAGACCGGCAAGCTGGCGGAATGGTGGACGCCAGAGGATGTGACGCGCTTCGAGGGGCTGACCAACAAGGTGGTGGCGCAATATGGTGCCTATGAGCCGCTGCCGGGCAAGAAGATCAACGGCGAGCTGACGCTGGGCGAAAATATCGCCGATCTGGCCGGGCTGGTGATTGCCAAGGATGCCTATGCGCGGTCGCTGGATGGCAAGGCGGCGCCGGTGATCGACGGCTTTTCGGGGGACCAGCGGTTCTTCCTCGGCTTTGCGCAGGTGTGGCGGGCGAAATATCGCGACCAGGTGCTGTTGCAGCAGCTGGTGAGCGACCCGCACAGCCCGTCGAGCTTCCGGCCGTTCGTGGTGCGCAATCTCGACGCCTGGTACTCGGCGTTCGATGTGAAGGCGGGGGACAAGCTTTATCTCGCACCGGATGCACGGCTGCGCGTCTGGTGAGCCTCGGCTGACATTGTTGCACGAATGGCATTGGTCGTCGGCGTCGACCGGCGGAGCATGAGGATATGATGATGCGGATGGCTCTGGTCGGGTGTTCGGTTCTGGCGCTGATGCTGCCTTCGGCGGGGTTTGCGGCGGACGGGGCAGTGGCAAGCGGCAAGGCTGCGATCGGCAGCTTCGGCTTCGACGTGGCGGGCATGGACCGGTCGGTGACCGCGGGGCAGGACTGGGGGCGTTTTGCCAATGGCGGCTATATGGACCGGCTGGAGATTCCGGCCGACCAGACGCGCACCGGGATGTTCAATGTGCTGCGCGATCTTTCGCAGGAGCGGACCCGGACGATCATCGAGACGGTGACGGCCGAGGGCGGGCCGGCGGGTAGCGAGGCGCGCAAGATTGCCGATTTCTATGCGACCTTTGTCGATGAGGCAGCGATCGAAGCGCGCGGGATGACGCCGGTGGCGCCACTGCTGGCGGAGATTGCCGCGATCGACGACCGGGCGGCGCTGGTGCGGATGATGGCATTGCTGACGCGTGACGGCGTGTCGATGCCGCTGCGCCTTGGCGTCGTGGCCGATGCCAAGAACCCCGATGTGCATGTGGTGAGCCTGGGGCAGGGCGGGCTCGGGCTGCCCGACCGGGATTATTATCTGGACCAGAAGAGCACGCGCTTTGCCGAGGCGCGGACGAAATATGTGGCGCATGTGGCAACGATGCTGACGCTGGCGGGGGTGGCCGGCGCAACCGATGCGGCGGCGCGGGCGCAGGCGATCTATGCGCTCGAAAGCGCCCTTGCCGAGGTGCAGTGGAGCCGGGTCGAACTGCGGCAGCGCGAGAAGACCTGGAACCCGGTGGCGCGCACCGCACTTGCAGAGCGCTACCCCGGGATCGACTGGGCGGCGATGCTGGGGGCTGTCGGGCTGAACGAACAGCCGCGGCTGACGGTGGGCCAGCCGAGTGCGGTGACGGCGACGGCGGCGATGCTCGCGCGCGGCGACCTTGGCGTGTGGAAGGATTATCTGGCGCTGCGCGCGATCGAGGCGGCAGCACCCTATTTGAGCAAGGCGTTTGTGGAGGCGAACTTCGCGTTTCGGGGCAAGGTGCTCGGCGGGCAGCCCGAGGATCAGCCGCGCTGGAAGAAGGGCGTCGACCTGACCAGTGCAGCGCTGGGCGAGGCTGTGGGCAAGCGCTATGTGGCGGCGTATTTTCCGCCCGACGCCAAGGCCAAGGCGGATGAGATGGTGAAGAACATCATCGCGGCAATGGACCGGCGGCTGGCCGGGCTCGACTGGATGGAGCCGGCAACCCGGGTGGCGGCGCGTGACAAGCTGGCGAGTTTTACCGCCAAGATCGGCTATCCCGACAAATGGCGCGACTATTCGGGGCTGGAGGTGGTGAAGGGCGACCTGTGGGGCAATGTGGTGCGCAGCGAGCGGCACGAATTCCAGCGGCAGGTGAACAAGATCGGCCGGCCGGTGGACCGCAGCGAATGGGGCATGACGCCGATGACGGTGAACGCCTATGCGCGGCCGAACTGGAACGAGATCGTGTTTCCGGCGGCGATCCTGCAGGCGCCGTTTTTCGACCCCGCTGCCGATGAGGCGGTGAACTATGGCGGCATCGGTGCGGTGATCGGCCATGAGATCAGCCATCATTTCGATGACCAGGGGCGGAAATATGACAAGCAAGGCAAGCTGATCGACTGGTGGACGGCGCAGGACGTGACGCGGTTCAAGGCGCTGACCGACAAGGTGGTGGCGCAATATGGTGCCTATGAGCCGCTGCCGGGGAGCAAGGTGAATGGCGAGCTGACGCTTGGCGAGAATATTGCCGATCTGGCAGGGATGACGGTGGCGTTCGATGCGTGGAAGCGCTCGCTGGACGGCAAGCCGTCGCCGGCGATCGATGGGTTTTCGGGCGAGCAGCGCTTCTTCCTCGGTTTTGCGCAGGTGTGGCGATCAAAGTATCGCGATGCGGCGCTGCTGCAGCAGCTGGTGACCGACCCGCACACGCCGGGGCACTTCCGGCCCTATGTCGTGCGCAACCATGACGCCTGGTATGCGGCCTTTGGTGCCAAGCCGGGGGAGGCCTATTATCTGGCTCCCGATGCGCGGTTGCGCGTCTGGTGATCTACTGGCGGCCGGTCGGGCTGGGGGATTGGGGGCTGCCGCTGGCCGGTGGCCCCCTTTGCTTTGCCGGCGTGGAGCGGCTGGAGCGCGGGGTGGCACCCGAGCGGCTGCCGGTCGAGGCGCTGCCCGAGGATGTGCGTGAGCGGCTGACGGCGGTGCGGCCGGGCTATGGCGGGCGGCCGCTGGTGATGGGAATCCTCAATGTGACGCCCGACAGCTTTTCGGATGGTGGCCAATATTTTGAAGGTGGGGGCGGTGATCCGGCGGCGCTGGTGACGGCGGGTGCGGACATTGTCGATGTGGGGGCGGAATCGACGCGGCCGGGGGCGGCGGCGGTGGCGCTGGAGGAGGAGCTGCGGCGGTTGGGGAGCGTGCTGCCGGCGCTGGCGGGGGTGCGCTGGTCGGTGGATACGCGCAAGGCCGCGGTGATGGCAGCCGCACTCGATGCGGGGGCGGGGATGATCAATGATGTGTCGGCGCTGACGCATGATCCCGCGGCGATGGCGCTGGTGGCGGCGCGGGGGTGCCCGGTGGTGCTGATGCATCACCAGGGCGAGCCGGCGACGATGCAGGTGGCGCCGGCCTATGATGATGTGCTGCTCGAAGTGTTTGACTGGCTGGCGGCGCGGATCGACGCGTGTTTGGCGGCGGGGATCGGGCGTGAGCGGATCGTGGCGGATGTTGGGATCGGGTTCGGCAAGAGCCTGCACCACAACCGGGCGCTGCTGCGCGGGCTGGCGCTTTTTCATGCGCTGGGGGTGCCGCTGCTGCTGGGGGCAAGCCGAAAGCGGGTGATCGAAGGACTGGCGGGAAGGGCGGTTCCGGTGGGGGCGCGGCTGCCGGGAAGCCTGGCGGTGGCGCTGCATGGGGCGGCGCATGGGGTGCAGATCCTGCGCGTGCATGATGTGGCGGAGACGGTGCAGGCGCTGGCGGTGTGGCGAGGCATCGAGGCGGCATGATTGCTGCGGTGCGGAATGTCGCGGTGATTGGAGGCTTCACAGACCGGAATCATCTGCTATCACCCGGGGTTCGTGTGGGGCGAGGCTGAGTGATGGGTGTCGACATGGTTGATGATGGATCGGGCGATGACCGCCAGCGGCAGACGCCGGAGTATCGGGCGACCTATGAGCGTTTCATGGCGATCACCAAATGGGCTGTGATCGGCATTGCCGGCGCGCTCATCATCATGGCGCTGGTTCTGGTTTAAGTCGGCCGCGGGGGATTTTGCCATGAAGATCGCAGTTTTGCGCGAGACGGCCGATGCCGAGAACCGGGTGGCGGCGACGCCGGAGACGGTGAAGAAGTTCATCGCCCTGGGCGCCGAGATGGCGGTGGAAACCGGTGCTGGTGCCGGCGCCAATATTGCCGATGCGGATTATGCGGCGGCCGGCGCCACCGTGGCGGACCGGGCCGGGGTGATTGCCGGGGCGCATCTGGTGATGGGCGTGCAGGTGCCGGGCGTGGATGGGCTGCCGGGCATTGCGAGCGGAACAATGGTGGCCGGCGGCATGTCGCCATTCGCGGCGCCGGAGCGGATCAAGGGCTATGCCGATGCGGGGTTGGTAGCACTTTCGATGGAATTCATGCCGCGGATCACGCGGGCGCAATCGATGGACATCCTGTCGTCGCAATCGAACCTCGCCGGCTACAAGGCGGTGATCGATGCCGCCGAGGCCTATGGCCGGGCGTTTCCGATGATGATGACCGCAGCGGGGACGATTTCGGCGGCGCGCGTGTTCGTGATGGGCGTGGGCGTGGCGGGGCTGCAGGCGATTGCGACGGCACGGCGGCTGGGTGCGCTGGTGAGCGCCACCGATGTGCGCTCGGCCACGAAAGAACAGATTGAATCGCTCGGCGCCAAGGCGATCTTCGTGGCCGATGTGAAGGGCATCGAGGGCGAGGGTGCCGGTGGCTATGCGACCGAGATGAGCGACGAGTACAAGGCGGCGCAGGCAGCACTCGTGTCCTCGCACATCGCCAAGCAGGATATCGTGGTGACGACGGCGCTGATTCCGGGACGGCCGGCGCCGCGGCTCGTGTCCGATGCGCAGTTGGCGTCGATGCGGCCGGGGTCGGTGCTCGTCGATCTCGCGGTGGAGAGCGGTGGCAACATCGAGCATTCGCGCCCAGGTGAGGTGGTGAAGGTGCATGGTGTGACGATCATCGGGCACCGGAACCTGGCGGGGCGGATGGCGGCGGATGCTTCGGCGCTGTTTTCGCGCAACCTCTACAATTTCATCAATGCCTTTTGGGACAAGGACGCCAATTCCGTGGCCTTTCCGGCGGATGACGAGATCGTGGTCGGCGTCAAGCTCACCGAGGGTGGCGCTGTGGTGCATGAGCGGCTGAAGGCGGCCTGAGGAGCGACGCACATGGATTTTCTCTCCACTCTGTCGATTTTCGTGATGGCCTGTTTCGTGGGCTATTATGTCGTGTGGTCAGTGACGCCGGCACTGCACACGCCGCTGATGGCGGTGACCAATGCGATTTCCTCCGTGATCATCGTCGGCGCGCTGATCGCGTCTTCGGCCGCGGTCGGGGGCTCGGAGATTTCCAAGTGGCTGGGGCTGCTGGCGGTGGTGCTCGCGAGCGTCAACATCTTCGGCGGCTTTGCCGTCACGCGGCGGATGCTCGCGATGTACAAGAAAAAAGAGAAGAAGCCCGTAGCTGCATCAAACAATAGCTCGGCGAAGTAAGCGGCTGGATTAGGGGCATCTGACCATGGACCATATTGCAGCCGACACGCCCGCCTGGGCCATGCTCGCCTATCTGATTGCGGGTGTGCTGTTCATCCTGAGCTTGCGCGGGCTTTCGTCGCCCGAGACGAGCCAGCAGGGCAATCGCTATGGCATGATCGGCATGCTGATCGCGGTGGCGACGACGCTGCTGCTGCATGGCACCGGGCTGCCGCTGATCGTGGCAGCGATTGCCATCGGTGGCACGATCGGCTGGTTCATCGCGCAGAAGATCCAGATGACGATGATGCCCGAGCTGGTGGCGGGCTTTCACAGCCTCGTGGGCATGGCGGCAGTGCTGGTGGGGGCTTCGGCCTATCTCAACCCCGATGCGTTCGGGATTGTCGACAGCGCCGGGCAGATTTTGACCGCGAGCCGGATCGAGCTGGGGCTGGGTGTTGCCATCGGTGCGATCACCTTCTCAGGCTCGGTGATTGCGTTCCTCAAGCTTTCGGGGCGGATGAGCGGTTCGCCGATCCTGTTGCCGGCGCGGCATGTGATCAACCTTGCGGTGCTGGCGGGCATTCTGGGGCTGATCGGCTATTTCGTGTTCGACAGCCAGCCGGCGGTGTTCTGGACGATCACCGCACTCAGCTTCGCGATCGGCTTCCTGCTCATCATCCCGATCGGCGGTGCCGACATGCCGGTGGTGATTTCGATGCTCAACTCCTATTCGGGCTGGGCGGCAGCGGCGATGGGCTTCACGCTGCAGAACACCGCGATGATCATCACTGGTGCGCTGGTGGGATCGTCGGGCGCGATCCTCAGCTACATCATGTGCAAGGCGATGAACCGCAGCTTCATCTCGGTGATCGCCGGCGGCTTCGGTGCCGAAGCGGAAGCGGGCGGGCCCAAGGGCTCGGCGGTTGCCAAGCCCTACAAGGCCGGATCGGCCGAGGATGCGGCGTTCATCATGAAGAATGCCGAGAGCGTCATCATCGTGCCGGGCTATGGCATGGCGGTTTCCCAGGCGCAGCATGCGCTGCGCGAGATGGGTGATCTGCTCAAGGCCGAGGGTGTTTCGGTGAAATACGCCATCCATCCGGTGGCAGGGCGCATGCCGGGGCACATGAACGTGCTGCTCGCGGAATCGAACGTGCCGTATGACGAGGTGTTCGAGCTCGAGGACATCAACAGCGATTTCGGCCAGTGCGACGTGGCGTTCGTGATCGGCGCCAATGACGTGACCAACCCGCTGGCGAAGACCGACAAGACCTCGCCGATCTATGGCATGCCGGTGCTCGATGTGGAGAAGGCCAAGACGGTGCTGTTCATCAAGCGCTCGATGGGCGGCGTGGGCTATGCCGGTGTCGACAACCCGGTGTTCTACATGGACAATACCATGATGCTGCTCGCCGATGCGAAGAAGATGGTCGAGACGATCGTGAAGAACCTCGGGCACTGAGCGAGCGCGCAGGGAGACAATGAAGCTCTATCGGGAGACGCCGCGGCGTTTTCTCCCGCCGACACCCAGCCCCTTGACCTTGACATGGTGTGAGGGTCTATCCGCACCGACATGATGATGCGTTTTTGCCTGTTGGCGCTGTTTGCCACCACCGCAGCCCTGGCGGCGCCGCTCAAGCTGGTCGTGGATGCGCATGACCTCGAGGTGGTGCCGGGCACGATGAGCCGGGTGGTGACGATGAACGGCAGCGTGCCGGGACCGGTGCTGCGGCTGAAGGAAGGCGAGACCGCCGAGATTTCGGTGGAGAACCGGCTGAAGGGCAAGACCTCGATCCATTGGCATGGGCTGCTGCTCGATGGCAGCCAGGATGGCTCGCCGGGGTTCAACGGCTTCGGCGGAATTCCGGGCAAGTCGAGCTTCACCTACAAGTTTCCGGTGCGGCAGAGCGGGACCTATTGGTATCATGCGCATTCGCTCGATGAGCAGGCGGGGCAATATGCGGCGCTGATCATCGACCCCGCGGGCGAAGACCCGATTGTTTCGGACCGCGAGCATGTGCTGCTGATTTCGGACCATCACGAGACGGCGCCGGGACGAATTTTCAACAATCTCAAGGCGGAATCGGATTATTACAACTGGAACAAGCGGACGCTGCCCGAGCTGGTGCGCGATGCCGGGAAGTTCGGGCTTGGGGCGACGCTGAAGGACCGGGCGAGCTGGGGGACGATGCGGATGGACCCGACCGACATTTCCGATGTGTCAGGCTATGCGCTGCTGCTCAATGGGCAGACAAGTGCGCGGGCACCCTGGCTGGAGGCGCATGCCGGCGAGCGGGTGCGGCTGCGGATCGTGAATGGCTCGGCGATGAGCTTCATCGATGTGCGGGCACCGGGGGCGGCGATGGAGATCGTGGCCGCCGATGGCCGTCGGGTGGCGCCGGTGCGGGTGGACGAATTGCGCATGGGTGTGGCCGAGACCTATGATGTGATGGTGACGCTCGCCGATGATGGCGCGGTGCCGCTGTGGATCGAGACGATGGACCGCAAGGCGAGCGTGCTGGCGAGCCTGGGGCCGCGCGCCGGCATGGCAGTGACGGCGCCCGAGGGCCGGCCGCGGCAGATCCTGCTGGCGGGCGAAATGGGGCATGGCATGGACAGGATGGCGGCGCCGGGGGGCGAGTGTTCGCCCGAGCATGCGGCGATGGGGCATTGCGTGATGGAGGGCGCTGCGGCGCCGGTCGTGGCGGACCCTGCGTGCCCGGCGGAGCATGCTGCGATGGGGCATTGCGTGCCGAAGGCGGCGGCAACACCGGCCGTGGTGGACCCGGCGTGCCCGGCGGAGCATGCCGCGATGGGGCATTGCGTGCCGAAGGCGGCGGCAGCGCCGGCCGTGGCGGACCCGGCGTGCCCGGCGGGGCATGCGGCGATGGGGCATTGCACGCCATCAGTGGTGCGGGGGGCGGTGCGCGAGGGATCGGCGGTGGTGGCGGGTGGTGACACGCCGTTTCCGCGGGTGGATTATGGCTATGGCAGCAATGCCATGGCGGGGATGGACCACGGCGAGATTGCGCGCGAGGGCGATGTGGATGGCTCGGGGCGGGTGATGGGCTGGGCGACGGGGGCGCCCCGCGGGGCCCGTGTGCTTTCGATGCGCGACCTGGTGCGCGCCGAGCCGGCGGAGGATGTGCGCGAGCCCGGCCGCGAGATCGTGCTGCGGCTGACGGGCAACATGAACCGCTATATCTGGACGCTCAACGGCAAGCGCTATGGCGAGGCCGACCCGCTGGTGCTGCAATATGGCGAGCGGGTGCGGATCACCTTCATCAACGAGACGATGATGGCGCATCCGATGCATCTGCACGGGCTGTTCTTCGAAGTGGAGAATGGCCAGAAGATGGGGCAGATGCCGCTGAAGAATGTGATCGTGGTGGCGCCGGGGCGGACGCAATCGATCGTGCTGACTGCCGATGAGCCCGGGGAATGGCCGCTGCACTGCCACCTGCTCTACCATATGGCGAGCGGGATGATGCAGAAGCTGGTGATTGCCGCTCCCGACGGCAGCCTGCCGGCCTCCACGCCGCATATCCACTGATGCGGGCGCTTGTTGTCTGTGCGGCGCTGCTGGCCGGCGCGCCGGTGGCTGCGGCCGACCCGATGCACGGCGGCCAGACCTTTCATTATGCCGAGGCCGAGCTCGATTATGCGCGGGCGGGCGGGACCGATATCTTCAATTGGGAAGGGCAGGGCTGGCTGGGGACCGACTTCGACAAGCTGTGGGTGAAGACCGAAGGCGAACGGACCGGCGGCCAGGTGGAGCAGGCCGAACTGCAGCTGTTGTGGAGCCATAATCTCGGGGGCTTCTTCGATGTGCAGGGCGGGGTGCGGGTGGATGCAGAGCCCGACCGGCGCGGCTATCTGGTGGCGGGCGTGCAGGGGCTGGCGCCGTATCTGCTCGACAGCCAGGCGCATGTGTTTGTGGGCGAACGCGGCGATGTGCATCTGCGGGTGCGGCAGCGGGCGAGCCTGCTGATCAGCAACCGGCTGATCGCGACGCCGATGGTGGAAACCGACTTCTACCTGACCGATGCCCCCGAGCGGCGGGTGGGGGCGGGGTTCTCCACGATCGAGGCGGGGGTGCAGCTGCGCTACGAGGTGCGCCGCAAGTTTGCGCCCTATGTGAGCCTGATGTTCGACCGCAAACTTGGGGAGACGGCACGGCTGGCGCGGCTGGACGGCGAGGATGTGGGGGGCTGGTCGCTGCGCTCGGGCCTGCGGGTTTGGTTCTAGACAGGTAGAAAGCCTCCGGCGGCTGGGGCCGACGGCCCCAGATCCCTTTGTTGAGGTACTCGCGCAAGCCATCGCGGGCAGTTTCGGGGTCCGGGGCCTGAGGCCTCGGCCGCCGGAGGCATTTCTTGCCGTCGGGGCGACGGGAAGACGTTCCCGCTCGCGCGAAGGCGCGCGAGTCGCCCTCCCCGCGAGGAGGAGGGAGGTTATGGTTTGGCCAGCGTGCTGAGGATGGCGCATTCGGGTTGATCGTCGCCGTGGCAGGCGGCGGCGAGGGCTTCGAGGCTGGCGCGCATGGCTTCGAGTTCGGCGACCTGGGTTTGCAGGGTGCGGGCGCGGGCGAGGGCGAGGGCCTTGACTTCGGCGCTGGCGCGCGACGGATTTTGCCAGAGGCTGATGAGACTGGCGATTTCGGGCAGGGGAAAGCCGAGATCGCGGGCGCGGCGGATGAAGCGCAGGCGATCGAGATCGGTGGCGGCATAACTGCGGTAGTTGCTCGCCTCGCGGCCGGGATTGGGGATGAGGCCGAGGGATTCGTAATGGCGGATCATGCGCGGGCTGATGCCGCTGGCGCGCGCGATCTCGCCGATCTTCATGGCCTCAGACCGCGGGCCGATCGGACCAGAGCGCCGGGAACATGCGCTTGAGCCCCTCGACCTTGGGGATGTCGTTGATGGCGATATAGGGCTGGGTGGGATTGGCGCGGAGATAATCCTGATGATGATCCTCGGCGAGATAGAAGGGCTTTTTGGCCTCGAAGGTGGTGACGATCTTGCCCCAGGTGCCGGCTTTTTCGAGCTGGGCGACATAGGCGCGGGCGAGTTTTTCCTGCTCGGGGGACTGGGGGAAGATGGCACTGCGATACTGGCTGCCGCGGTCCGGCCCCTGATAGTTGAGCTGGGTGGGATTGTGGGCGACCGAATAGAAGACGCGGAGCAGCGTGCCGTAGCTGACCTTGGCGGGATCGTATCTGATCTCGACGGCCTCGGCATGGCCGGTGAGGCCCGAGCCGATGAGCGTATAGCTCGCGGTGGCCCTGGCGCCGCCGGCATAGCCGGAGCGGACCGACTGCACGCCCTTCACGCGCTCGAACACGCCTTCGACGCCCCAGAAGCAGCCGCCGGCGAAGACGGCGGTCTTGAGAGGGCCGGCTTTCAGCGCTTCGTCCTGAGCAGGGGCGGGGGCGAGGACCATGCGCTCGGCACCGATGGCGCTGCTGCAGGCAGCGGTGGCGAGAAGGAGCGAGGCGAGGGCGATGCGCATCAGGCGGCCTTTGCGGGGGCGAATTTGAGCGAGACGCCGTTCATGCAGTAGCGCAGGCCGGTGGGCTTGGGGCCATCGTCGAAGACATGGCCGAGATGGCCGCCGCAACGCGCGCAATGGACTTCGGTGCGGACCATGAACGGGATGCTCTTGTCGGTTTCGGTGCCGACCGCACCTTTCAGCGGTTGCCAGAAGCTGGGCCAGCCGGTGCCGCTTTCGTATTTGGTGGTGCTGCTGAAAAGCGGCAGCTCGCAGCCGGCGCAAACGAAGGTGCCGGCACGCTTTTCCTTGTTGAGGGGCGAGGTGTAGGGGCGCTCGGTGCTTTCGTGGCGGAGCACCTGATAGGCATCGGGGGCGAGCTTCTTTTTCCACGCCTCGTCGGAGAGGGTGTAGCTGAACTTTGCAGCCCTGGTGTCTGCCGCGAGCGCCGGCGTGTCGGCGAAGCGGCGGATGAAGGGCAGGGCAGCGGCGGCAGCGGCCATGGCGATAAAGGTGCGGCGATGGATCATGCTTCCCTATACGCTGTGGCGGACTGAACGGTTACTGAGCGGCTTGTCGCAGCTTGCTCCAGGCTGCGGCCTGTGCCGGGGCGAGGGCCAACAGATCCCCGAGCGCCACATTGACGTCGATGAGGTGGAGGCCCCAATCGGCCTGCACCTGGCCGGCGACGATGACATCGCCGCCGATCTCGTCGGTGCGGGGATCGGCGGAATCGGCGTTGGTGATGATGCTGAGGCGCTGGGCGCCGCCTTCATCGATGCATTCGCCGGTGAGAAGGCCGGGGAGGCTGACGAAGGGCGTGGTGACGCTGGCGCCGCTGGCCCAGACCGGCACCGGGGTGCTGTTATCGACGATGCTCGGGCCGGCGGGCAGGATGGCGCGCATCATGGCCTTGCCGCCGCGCAGCGCCGCGGGGTTGGTGCAGGCGACCTTCATGCCGGGCTGGCTGGTGCGGGCGAAGCGGGCGCTGGCGGGGGGCGTGGCGGTGTTGCGGAAGGTGACCCAGCTGAGGATGCAGCCGGCCTGATCGGCGGCGGTGCAGAGTGGCATGACCTTGAAGTCGCCGCCGACGGGCTTGCCTTCAGGGACGAGGACGTTGGTGCCGGGGAGCCAGGCGGCGATGACTTGCGCGGCGGCCGGCTTGCCCTCGATTTCATTGGCGATGAGCGCCTTGAGGACGCCGCTGCCCTGGCTGTGGCCGTAGAGAATGACGCCGCGGCCCTGGTTGTCGTGCTTCATGTAATGCGCGAAGGCGGCGGCGACGTCCTGATAGGCCATGGCGCGGTCTGCCGTGGTGGCCTGGCCGGTCATTGCGTCGCGCAGGCCCTTCAATGTGACCTGGCGGTACATGGGGGCATAGGGGCGGCAGACTTGCCGCATCTGGGCGAACTGGACGCGGGCAACGTTGCGCTCGGCGGCGTCTATGACAAGATCCGAATTGGGGGTCTGGTCGGTGCTGACGGTGGGATAGACGTAGAAGCAATCGATCTGCGGCGCCATTTTGGGCGTGGGCAGGGCATCGGGGCGCGTGGTGCCGTTGGCGGCGACCGCGGTGACGGCGATGGGCACCGCACAGGCGTCGCTGCGGCCGGGGCGGCAGAGCCACGCGCTGTCGTTTGCGAAATCGGGAGCCGGTCCCTCCGCCAGCGCCGAGGTGGCGCTGGCGAGAGCGGCGATCAGGAAAAGGCGCATTTACCAGCCGCCGACGAGCTTGGGTGACACGTCATGGCCCATTTTTTCAAGCGCTTCGGCGATGGTCGCGCGGCCCGCGTCGTTTTCTGCCCAGAACATCGGGCCGCCGCGATAGACCGGCCAGCCATAGCCGTTGATCCAGACGATATCGATGTCCGACGCGCGCTGCGCCATGCCTTCATCGAGGATCTTGGCGCCTTCGTTGACCATCGGGTAGAGGCAGCGCTCGAGGATCTCCTGATCGTCGATGTCGCGGCGGTTGATGCCCTTTTCGGCGGCATAATCGAGGATGATCTGCTCGGCGACCGGCGAGGGCGTGCGGTTGCGGGCTTCGTCGTAATCGTAGAAGCCATGGCCGTTCTTCTGGCCGCGAAGGCCGGCTTCGCAGAGGCGATCGCGCACGGTTTCGCCCTTGCTGGTTTCGGCCGACCATCCGATGTCGAGCCCGGCGAGGTCGGCCATCTGGAAGGGGCCCATGGGGAAGCCGAAATCGGTGAGGACACGGTCGACGTCCGAAGGTTTCGCACCTTCGAGGATGAGCTTGTTGGCCTGCTCCTGGCGGGCGGCGAGCATGCGGTTGCCGATGAAGCCATGGCAGACGCCAGCGACGACGCTGACCTTGCCGATCTGCTTGCCGACGGCCATCGCAGTGGCGAGCAGCTGGGGGCTGGTCTTGGCGCCGCGGACGACTTCGAGAAGGCGCATGACGTTGGCGGGCGAGAAGAAGTGCATGCCGAGGACGGATTCGGGGCGCGAGGTGCTGGCTGCGATCGCGTCCACATCCAGATAGCTCGTATTGCTGGCGAGGATGGCGCCGGGCTTGGCGATCCGGTCGAGCTTGCCGAAGATGTCCTTCTTGATGTCCATATTCTCGAACACGGCTTCGATGATGAGATCGGCCTGACCCAGGTCTTCGAGCGAGAGCGACGGCGTGAGGCGGGCCATGCGGGCCTCGACTTCGTCCATGCTGAAGCGGCCCTTTTTGGCGCTGTTCTCATAGTTGCGGCGGATGGTGGCGACGCCGCGATCGAGCGCTTCCTGCTTCATTTCCACGATCGTGACCGGGATGCCTGCGGTGAGAAAATTCATGGCGATGCCGCCGCCCATGGTGCCGGCACCGATGATGCCGACCGACTTGACCGGGAGTGGCTGGGTGGCGGGATCGAGGCCTTCGATCTTGGCGGCCTGGCGCTCGGCGAAGAAGACATAGCGCTGCGCGGTGGCCTGCAGGCCCTGCATCAGCTTCATGAACTCGGTGCGCTCGACCTTCATGCCCTCGTCGAAGGGCAGGGCGACGGCGGCCTCGACGCATTTGATGTTGGCCTCGGGGGCTTCGAAGCCCTTGAAAGCCTTGGCGTTTTTGGAGCGGAAGGCGGCGAACATCGGGGCGAGGCTGTCGGCGGTGCCGCCGAGCTTGCTGTTGTCATCGCGAACGCGCTTGAGCGGGCGGCCTTCGGCGGCGATCCGCTTCGCAAAGGCCACCGCACCTTCGGTGAGATCACCTTCGATGATGTCTTCGATCAGGCCGGCGGCGAGGGCGGCCTTGGCGTTCATCTGCGCGCCGCTGGTGACCATGGCGACGGCGGCTTCGGCGCCGATGACGCGGGGCAGGCGCTGGGTGCCGCCCGCACCCGGCAGCAGGCCGAGCTTGACTTCGGGCAGGCCGAACTTGGCCTTGGCATCGGCCACGCGGTAATGGCAGCAGAGGGCGGTTTCGAGGCCGCCGCCCAGAGCCGTGCCATGGATGGCGGCAACGATGGGGACCGGGGCGCTCTCGATGGCATCGAGCACATCGTGGAGGGGCACGCCGCGCGGGGGCTTGCCGAATTCGGAAATGTCAGCGCCGGCGATGAAGGTGCGGCCGCCGCAGACGAGGACGGCGGCTTTTACGGATGGATCGGCCTTGATCGCGTCGATGGCGCCGGCCAGGCCGTCGCGGACATCGGCGCCGAGCGCGTTGACGGGCGGGCTGTCGACGCGGATGACGGCGACGCCCTCATTTGTTTCAAGACTGACAACCGAATTGATGGCCGGCATGATTTACTCCCCGATAGCGTGATTTTGCGGCACCATAGCAGGCCGGTCCGGCTTGGGGAGGCTGTTTAAACGGGCGGGGCTGCCGAATGGGCGGGTTGGGGAGACGGGCGATGCGCATCGGGATTTTGGCATTGGTGATTGCCGGACCGGCCGCGGCGCAGGCTCCCGACCTTATCCTGACGAATGCAAATATTCTGACGGTGGATGCGCGCACGCCCAGGGCCGAGGCCGTGGCGGTGCGGGGCGGGGTGATTGTCGCTGTCGGCAAGGCGGATGCCGTCGGCAAGCTGGCAGGGGCTGGGACCAAGGTGGTCGATCTTGGCGGCAGGACGATGGTGCCGGGCTTTTATGACAATCATATCCATCTGAGCGGGCCGCTGCAGCCGTGGCGCTATAGCTCGATGATCGAGGCGGTGCCCGAGTGGCTGGTGGGGGTGACGACGATCCCCGCACTTGTGGCGGCGATCAAGGCGCAGGTGGCGAAGACACCGAAGGGGGAGTGGATCGTCGGCGAGGTATCGCGCGAGGAATGGCCGAACACGGCACTGCCGAGCAAGGCGGATTTCGATGCGGTGGCGCCCGACAACCCGGTGTCGATTGCGCGCGGGCCGCACACGCTGCTGGTGAACAGTGCCGCACTTGTGGCGGCGAAGGTGACGAAGGATACCCACCCCAAGGGCGGCGAGATCGTGCGCGATGCGCGCGGCGAGCCGACCGGCAAGGTGCTGGAAGCGGCGCGGCGGGTGATCTGGGATGCGATGCCGCCCGAGAAGCTGCGCGGGGTGAGCAGCCCTGAGCAGAAGATGGCGGATTGGCGCACCCAGCTTCGGCAGCTGGTGTCGCTGGGCGTGACGACGGCCAATGTGGCGGGGCTGCGCGGCGACGACTTCAAGACGCTCGACTTCATCTATGGCGTGGTGGGTGACGAGCTGCCGCGGCTGCGCACCCAGCTTCGCGTCTATCCCGGTTACGATCGCCATGATGACCCCGAGGAGGGGGTGCGGGTGAGCATCAAGGAGATCGAGGCGATCGACCGGAACAAGGTGTTCAGCCACCCCAAGCTCAAGATGGGGGCGGTGAAGATGAGCATCGATGGCGGGATGAGCGCGCCGATCTTCTGGTCGACGAAGGAATATGAGAACCGGCCGGGCTTCACGGGCGAGCAGCGGATTCCGGACTCGGCCTTTTATCGCACGGCGAAGCGCGCGCACGAGCTGGGCTGGCAGCTCGGCATCCATGTGATGGGCGATGCGGCGGTGGTGATGACGGTGAACGAGTTCGGGCGCATTCTGGCCGAGCTGCCGAGGGCCGACCATCGCAACTATCTTCACCATGTCGCGGTGAAGCCGCCGCAGGCGACGATCGACAAGATGGCCGACCTGGGGCTGGCGGTGGCGAGCCAGCCGGGGTTTCTGCTGTCCTTGGGGTCCTATGCCGATGAGGCGCTGGAACCGGCGCGCGAGCTGACGCAGGAGCCGGCGGGATCGCTGGTGAAGCGCGGGATTCGCGTGTCTTTCGGGTCGGATGCCGGGCCTTATGGGCCGATTGCGGCGATTTATGCGGCGGTGACGCGGCGGACGTGGAACGGGACGGTGAAGGGGCTGGCCGAGGAGGGGGTGTCGGCGGCCGATGCGCTGCGGATGCACACGGCGGAATCGGCGTGGATGACCTTCGACGAAAAGACCCTGGGGTCGATCGAAGTGGGCAAGGCAGCGGACTTTGCGGTGCTGAGTGCGGACTTGCTCGGTATCGATCCCGAGCGCATCCAGGATATCAAGGTCGAGCGGACGTTCATTGCAGGCAAACAGGTTTATGACCGGACGACCGAGGTGGCTGCACGGTGATTTGGGGGGCATGATGACGACATTGGCGAGCCGGCGGGGGTTGTTGCGGGGATCGGTGGCGGTGGCAGGCGGGGCGATGTTCAGCCCGCTGCTGGCGGCCGAGGCGGGCAAGGCCGATCTGATCATCCATAACGCGAAGATCCACACGCTCGACCCGCGAATGCCGGCGGCGGCGGCGATGGCGATTGCCGGGGACCGGATCGTGGCGCTGGGGAGTGCGGCGAGCCTCGAGGGGCTGGTGGGGCCTTCGACGAAGCGCCGCGATGCCGGCAGGGCGACGATCGTGCCGGGGTTCATCGATTGCCACAACCATGCGCGCGGCGAGGTGCTTCTGTATGAAGTGCTTGTCGGCAACCCGTTCGAGGTCGAGTTCGTCACCATTGCCTCGATCATCGACAAGCTGAAGGCCAAGGCGGCGATGCTGCCGCCGGGGACCTGGGTGGAAGGCTTTTTCCACGACGATACCAAGGTGAAGGACGGGCGGCCGCTCAACCGCTTCGACCTCGACAAGGTGTCGACCCAGCATCCGGTGATCGTGCGGCACCGCGGCGGGCACACCTATTTCTACAATTCGAAGGCGCTGGAAATGGCGGGGATCAAAGCCGACACGCCCAATCCGTTCGGGGGGACGTTCGACCGGGATGCGAATGGCCTGACCGGGCGGGTGACCGACCGGGCGAGTGCGGCCTTTGCCAAGGTGGGGACGCGGCCGGTTTTCACGCCGGCGCAGATTGCCGAGCGCAGCCGGGCGGGGATGGCGCATATCTCGAAGCAGTTCGTGCGCTATGGGCTGACCGGGGTGCACCACCAGGGCGGCGACATGGCGGCGATCCAGGCGATCCGCGCGAGCGACGAACTGCTGCACCGGGTGAGCTTCGAGACGAGCGGGGCGATGCTCGATGCGATGATTGCCAATGGGCTGCGGACGGGCTTCGGCGATGAGATGGTGCGGCTGGGGGCGACGAGCGAGCACACCGTCGATGGCTCCTTCTCGGAGCGGACGATGGCGATCTCGACGCCTTATGCCGGGACCAATCCGCCCTATTATGGCAACATCACCGAAAGCCAGGAGGTGCTCGATGCCTGGGTGGAGAAGGTGCACCGTGCCGGGGTGCAGGTGAACTGCCATGCCAATGGCGATGTGCCGATCGACATGGTGCTCAATGCCTTCGAGCGGGCGCAGAAGCTCCACCCGGTGGCGGATGCGCGGCCGAAGATCACGCATTGCACGCTGGTGAACCCCGGCATTCTGAAGCGGATGAAGGCGCTCGGCGTGGTGCCGGCGCCCTTCACCTCCTATGCCTATTACAACTCCGACAAGTTCGGCTTTTACGGCGAGGCGATGATGGCCAATTGCATGGCGTTCCGCTCGTTCCTCGACAACGGCATCCGCGCCTGTGCCGGCTCGGACTTTTCGCCAGGGCCGTTCGCGCCGCTGATGGGGGTGCAGGGGATGGTGACGCGCAAGGGCTGGAACGGCGAAACCTGGGGGCTGAACCAGCGGGTGAGCGTGACCGAGGCGCTGGTGATCAACAGCCTGAACGGCGCCTATGCCTCGAAGGAAGAGGATATCAAGGGATCGCTGACGGCGGGCAAGCTGGCGGACTATGTGATGCTGGCGGAGGATCCGCTCACGGTCGATCCCGAGAAGATCAAGGATATCAGGATCATCGAGACGGTGACGGGTGGCCGGACGGTTTATGCGGCCTGAGGCGCTTGCGGGGGGGCGCGCTGCGCGGTATCCCGATGCGATGCGAGGGGATGCCGGCCTTTTCGACCTTTTGAAGCGTGCGATCGTTCCCGCGGTGTGCATGCTGATGATGGGCTATTTTCTGGTGGCGGCGATCACCGGGCCGACGGGCGTGCTCTCGTGGCGGGGATTCGAGACCGAGAAGAGCGAACTGGCCGAGGATGTGGCGGCGCGGGCGCAGGAAAAGGCGGCGCTGGAAAAACAGGTGGCGCTGCTCGACCCACGCGGGGTCGACCTCGACATGGCGGACGAACTTGTGCGGCGAAACCTGAATGTGGTTAAGCCGGACGAGGTGATTATAACCCTTCCGGATAAAACGGACGAAACTGCGACGCAGTGACCCGACATTGCTTGCGACACGCCGGGCTGCGGCGTAGCATCGCGCCAAGCAAGGAGTCGCAAGACCATGGCGCGTACACCGACGGGGAAGAGCAAGGCCGGTACTATGGAAGCGCGTGGTGGCTGGCCACGCCCCGACGAACCGCAGCGGTACAGCGCATCCAGGGACGAGTTGCTGGAATATTACCGGCAGATGGTGTTGATCCGCCGCTTCGAGGAGCGCGCCGGGCAGCTTTACGGCATGGGGATGATCGGCGGCTTCTGCCACCTGTATATCGGCCAGGAGGCCGTGGTGGTGGGGATGCAGGCAGCGCTCGAGCAAACCGATTCGGTTATCACGGGCTATCGTGACCATGGCCATATGCTGGCGGCGGGAATTCCGCCCGAGGCGGTGATGGCGGAGCTGACCGGGCGCGCGGCGGGCATCTCGAAGGGCAAGGGTGGCTCGATGCACATGTTCTCGGTGGAGCATGGCTTTTATGGCGGGCACGGGATCGTGGCGGCGCAGGTGCCTCTGGGGACCGGGCTGGCGTTTGCGCACAAGTACAAGGGCGATGGCGGCGTTGCGGTGACCTATTTCGGTGACGGGGCGGCGAACCAGGGCCAGGTGTACGAAAGCTTCAACATGGCCGAGCTCTGGAAGCTGCCGGTGATCTTCATCATCGAGAACAACCAGTATGCGATGGGCACTTCGGTGAACCGGTCGAGCTCCGAGGACCAGCTGTTCCGGCGCGGCGAGAGCTTTCGCGTGCCGGGGTTGCAGGTGGACGGGATGGACGTGCTGGCGGTGCGCGGTGCGGCGCAGACGGCGGTGGAATGGGTGCGCGCCGGCAAGGGCCCGCTGCTGCTCGAGATGAAGACGTATCGCTACCGCGGGCATTCGATGAGCGACCCGGCGAAATATCGCAGCCGCGAGGAAGTGGCGGCGGTGCGCGAGAAATCGGACCCGATCGAAGCGCTGAAGAAGGAGATCATCGACGGCGGCCATGCCGATGAGGCGGCGCTGAAGGAGATCGACAAGGCGGTGCGGGCGCAGGTGACGGGGGCGGCAGACTTTGCCGAGGAAGCGCCCGAGCCCGAGCTGAAAGAGCTTTATACCGACGTGTTGCTGGGACGTTACTGACATGGCCGAGATCAAGCTGCCCGCAATGTCTCCGACGATGGAGGAGGGGACGCTGGCCAAATGGCTGGTGAAGGTGGGCGACACCGTGAAGCCGGGCGATGTGCTCGCCGAGATCGAGACCGACAAGGCGACGATGGAGCTCGAGGCCGATGATGGCGGTGTTGTGAGCGAACTGCATGTCGAGGCCGGCGCCGAGGGCGTGAAGGTGGGGACGGTGATCGCCACCATCGCCGGCGAGGACGAGGAGCCGGCACCGGCGAAGAAACCTGTGGCTGAGAAAGCGCCGGAAAAGGCACCTGAACCCTTGAAGGGGCATGGTGACGAGAAGGCCGAGGCGACGGTGACGGAATCGCCGGTGATCAAGGCCGAGGCCCCGCAGCCGCCGGCACCCTCGGGACCGACGAAGCGGCAGACGCTGCGCGAGGCGCTGCGCGATGCGATGGCCGAGGAAATGCGGACGACGCCCGAAGTGTTCGTGATGGGCGAGGAGGTGGCCGAGTACCAGGGCGCCTACAAGGTGACGCAGGGGCTGCTCGAAGAGTTCGGGGCGCAGCGCGTTGTCGATACGCCGATCACCGAATATGGGTTTGCCGGGCTCGGCGCCGGGGCGGCGATGGGTGGGCTGAAGCCGATCGTCGAGTTCATGACCTTCAACTTCGCGATGCAGGCCATCGACCATATCATCAACTCGGCTGCCAAGACGCTCTACATGAGCGGCGGCCAGATGCGCTGCCCGATCGTGTTCCGCGGGCCGAACGGGGCGGCGAGCCGGGTGGCGGCACAGCACAGCCAGAATTTCGGACCCTGGTATGCCAGCGTGCCGGGGCTGATCGTGATCGCGCCCTATTCGGCGGCCGATGCGAAGGGGTTGCTGAAGAGCGCCATCCGCTCGCCCGATCCGGTGGTGTTTCTGGAGAATGAGCTGCTTTACGGGCAGAGCTTCGATGTGCCCGAGGGCGATGATGTCGTGGTGCCGATCGGCAAGGCGAGCGTGGTGCGTTCGGGTGCGGATGTGACGCTGGTGAGCTATTCGATCGGCGTCGGCGTGGCGCTGGAGGCGGCGGCAGAGCTTGCGAAGGACGGCATCGAGGCCGAGGTGGTCGATCTGCGGACGCTGCGGCCGCTCGACACGGCGACGGTGCTGGCGTCGCTTGCGAAAACGCACCGGATGGTGGTGGTGGAGGAGGGCTGGCCGGTGTGCTCGATCTCTTCCGAAATCATGGCGGTGGCGATGGAGCAGGGGTTCGATGACCTTGATGCGCCGGTGCTGCGGGTGACGAACGTCGATGTGCCGCTGCCCTATGCGGCGAATCTGGAGAAGGCGGCGTTGCTCAAGGCGGCCGATGTGGTGGCTGCGGCGAAGAAGGTTTGTTACCGATGATCGGCGCTGCTGCGAATGTTCATGCCTTTGTTGTCCGTGGGAAGAATGAGGGCATGCTGTTGTTCCCACACAAACATAGTGATGGGAAATTCGTTGTTTCGGCGACAAGGTTTGAAATTGACTATATTCGCGTTGATGAAGCGGGGATAGTTCCTGCTCTCGAACGTGGTCTAAAGTTGCGGATGTCAAACCCTCAGGCAGGCCTGTCAGCCGCGAGTTTGGTCCGCCCGTCTGCCATTTATCGACCTGTATTGGCATCGTAGGAAGCTTTCATGGCCATTGATATCACGATGCCGGCGCTCTCGCCGACGATGGAATCGGGGACGCTGGCGAAGTGGCTGGTGGGGCCGGGGGACCGGGTGAAATCGGGCGACTTGCTGTGCGAGATCGAGACCGACAAGGCGACGATGGAGTTCGAGGCGATCGATGAGGGTGAGGTTGTCGAGCTTGTCGTGGCGGAGGGCGCCGAGGAGGTGAAGGTTGGGGCTGTCATCCTGCGGTTGAAGGGCGAGGATGAAGGGGAAGGGCCGGCGCCGGTGAAGGCTGAATCGAAGCCTGAGGCGAAGTCTGAGCCCGTGACTGAGGCGGAAGCGCCCCCTCACCCCGCTACGCCTGCGGCGGAGTCGCCCCCGGCCTCCGCCGGGGCAGGCCTTCCCGCGAGGGGAGAGGGAAACAGGATTATTGCGTCGCCGTTGGCGAAGCGGGTGGCGGCGGCGAAGGGGGTCGATCTGGGGTCGATTTCCGGGTCGGGACCGAAGGGCCGGATCGTGCTGGCGGATGTGGAGGCGGCGGGGGCTGCGCCTGCCAAGGCCGAGGCTGCGCCTGTGAAGGCTGAGGCTGCCGCGGCTGCGCCGGCACCAGCGCCGGCTGCGAAGGTGGAGGCATTCGTCTCCGACATTCCGCACAGCATCGAAAAGCTCGGCAATGTGCGCAAGGTGATTGCGCGGCGGCTGACCGAGGCCAAGGCAACGATCCCGCATATCTATCTGACGCTTGATGTGCGGCTCGATGCGCTGCTGAAGCTGCGCGGCGAGCTCAATGCGGCGCTGGAAGGCCGCGGGATCAAGCTTTCGGTCAACGACATGGTGATCAAGGCACTGGCGCTCGGGCTGCGGCAGGTGCCGAAGTGCAATGTGAGCTTTGCCGCGGAAAACCTTGTTTCCTATGACCGCGCCGATATTTCGGTTGCGGTGGCGGCACCCTCGGGGCTGATCACGCCGATCATCGTCGGGGCCGATGCCAAGCCGATGTCGGTGATCGCTTCCGAGATGAAGGTGCTGGCCGAGAAGGCGCGGGCGGGCAAGCTGCAGCCGCATGAATATCAGGGCGGCACTGCTTCGCTTTCCAACCTCGGCATGTTCGGCATCAAGGCGTTCGATGCGGTGATCAACCCGCCGCAGGGAATGATCCTGGCGGTGGGTGCGGGCGAGAAGCGCGCGGTCGTCGAGGGCGATGCGGTGGTGGTGGCGACGGTGATGAGCATCACCGGCAGCTTCGACCATCGCGCGATCGATGGCGCCGATGGGGCGGAGTTGATGCAGGCGGTGAAGGCGCTGATCGAGAAGCCGCTGGGGCTGGTGGCGTGACTTTTCCCTCTCCCCTTGTGGGAGAGGGCGACTCGGCGCCAGCCGAGCGGGGTGAGGGGGTGCGGAACCTTCTCGCTAATGCTCGGACGATGCGGCGGGAGCCGACCGAGGCGGAGCGTCGGCTCTGGGCGTTGCTGCGCGAACGGAGGTTCTCTGCGCACAAGTTTCGGCGGCAGATTTTGATGCGGCGGCGTGAGGTCGAGGATCGGCTGTTTGCGGCGCTTGGAGACCCCTCACCCCGCTCGCCCTTGGCGAGTCGCCCTCTCCCGCAAGGGGAGAGGGAAGAAAGTGATGCAAATGGCTGAATCGTTTGATCTTGTGATTTTGGGGTCGGGGCCTGGGGGCTATGTTGCGGCCATTCGGGCGTCGCAGCTTAGGATGAAGGTGGCGATTGTCGAGCGCGAGAAACTGGGGGGGATTTGCCTCAATTGGGGGTGTATTCCGACCAAGGCGCTGCTGCGGTCTTCGGAGATCTACCATTATATCACCCATGCCTCGGCCTATGGGCTGAGCGTGGAGAAGCCGTCGTTCGATCTCGCGAAGGTGACCGAGCGGAGCCGCAAGGTGGCGGGGCAGCTCAATTCGGGCGTCAAGGGATTGATGAAGAAGAACAAGGTGACCGTAGTCGAGGGCAATGGCGTGCTCACCGGGGCGACGCAGATCACCGTGGACGGCAGCCGCGTGCTCGATGGCAGACACGTGATCGTGGCGACGGGGGCGCGGGCCCGCGATCTGCCGGGGGTGAAGGCCGATGGGGACCGGGTGTGGACCTATCGGCATGCCATGGTGCCGCCGGCGATGCCGACGAAACTGCTGGTGATCGGCTCGGGCGCCATCGGGATCGAATTCGCCAGCTTCTATTCGGACACGGGAGCGGAGGTGACGGTCGTCGAGATGCTCGACCGGATATTGCCGGTGGAGGATGCCGATGTGTCCGCCTTCATGGAAAAGGCGCTTGCGAAGCAGGGGATGCGCATTCTTACGGGTGCCAAGGTTTCCGATGTAACGCCTGGAAAGGACGGGGTTTCGGCGACGATCACCGGCAAGGATGGCAAGCCGGAAACCTTGCAGTACAGTCATGTGATCGTGGCGATCGGGATTGTGCCGAATACGGAAGGTATCGGGCTGGAAGCGCTCGGGGTGGCGACTGACCGCGGGCATATCGTCAACGATGGCTATGGGCGCACCAATGTGGAGGGGCTTTGGGCGATCGGCGATGTGGCCGGCGCTCCGTGGCTGGCGCACAAGGCGAGCCATGAGGGCATCATCGCGGTGGAGACGATTGCGGGTCAGCATGTCCACCCGATGGACAAGGCCGGGATTCCCGGCTGTACCTATTCGCGGCCGCAGGTGGCGAGCGTGGGCATGACCGAGGCGCTGGCGATCGAGGCCGGGCATGAGGTGAAGGTGGGGAAGTTCCCGTTCATCGGCAATGGCAAGGCGATTGCGCTGGGCGAGGCGGAAGGCTTTGTGAAGACGGTGTTCGATGCCGGGACCGGCGCGCTGCTGGGTGCACACATGGTGGGGGCGGAGGTGACCGAGCTGATACAGGGATATGTTATTGCTCGCCAATTGGAGACAACCGAGGCAGAGTTGATGCACACGGTTTTCCCGCATCCGACGTTGAGCGAGATGATGCATGAGAGTGTTCTGGATGCCTATGGCCGGGCGCTGCATTATTAGCCTGGGACTGGCCGTGCCGGTGCTGGCGGTGGAGCCGCCGCCGCTGGCGATCCCGAAATCGCTCAGTGCGCTGTGCCCCAAGGCGAAGCCGGGGGAGATTGTGGTGTGCGCCGACCAGGAGCCCGCACCTTCGCCCTACCGGGCGCCGATTAAGCCGGGGCCGGTGGTGGGCAGCCGCAATTCGGTGAGCGTGAGCCGTGAGCGCAATGCGCTGGTGGAGATGGGCATGGATGGCGGTGGCGGAAGCTGTTCCAGAGCCGGCGCCATGGCCATGTATGGCTGCGGCTTTCGCGAGCACAAGCGTTGGGTGGAGCAGCGAGCCAATGCCAAGGACAGCCGCGGCTACATCTTCGAGGGCACCGACAAGTAGCAGCCGGGCTCAGGGTTGGGCGATGATGGTGGCGGCACTGGTGATGATGAGCAGATCGTGACTGGCTTCCAGCGGCGCCAGGGCGCCGAGAAGCGCTTCGGCCCTGGGTGCAGGGAGGACGGCAACGAAAAGCTGCTTGGCAGTGGTGCCGGTCACTTCGTCGCGGCGCCAACGGCCGTGTTCGCCCAAGCCCCCCAGCGTTGGCAGCACCATGTGGCGGGTGACGCCGGCGGCTTCGGCAAGCGCGGTAATGCGCGGCATCAGCGGCCCATCGACAAGCACTTCAATGCGGATGTGGGGCATGGGTCGTCCTCTTGTCAGGCCAGCATGAGCGCGAAGTTGGTGTATAGCGCGATGCCGATGATGATGTTGAACGGGAAGGTGATACCGAGGCTCATCGTGAGATAGCGGCCGGGATCTGCTTGCGGGAGCGCCATGCGCATGGCGGCGGGCACGGCGATATAGGAGGCGGATGCGGCGAGGATGCCGAACTCGGCCGCCGTGCCGGGGCCGAATCCGAGGGCGGTGCCGAGCAGCACGCCCAGCGCGCCGTTGATGAGCGGCAAGGCGATTCCGAGCGCTACAAGGGCGGGGGTGAGCAGCCGGGCATCGATGAGGCGGCGGGCGGCGACAAGGCCCATATCGAGCAGGAACAGGCAAAGGGCGCCTTTGAACAGCCCGTCGAACAGCGGTGCCACGGGTGCGAAGCCGGCCTCGCCGATGACCATGCCGATGGCGAAGCTGCCGGCGAGCAGCACCACAGAGCCATTGGCGAGGACTTCGCGCAGCAAGTCGCCCAGCGGTGCGCCCCCAGCCTGTGCATTGCCGCCGCCGCGTGCCAGCAGCAGCGCCGAGATGATGGCCGGGGTTTCCATGATGGCGAGCACCGCGACCATATAGCCCGCCGGTGCCAGCCCGCGGCCGATGAGGATATCATGGCCGGTGACAAAGGTGACGACGCTGACCGATCCGTAATGCGCGGCGACGGCGGCGGCGTTGATCCGGTCGAGCCCGCCGAGGTGGCGGAGGGCCAGGAACGCGGGAATGGGGAGCAGCGCGCTGAGCGACAGGCCGCCGAGGGCCGCCAGTCCGATTCCGGAAGACAGGCCGGCGTGCGCCACTTCGACGCCGCCGCGCAGGCCGATCGACATCATCAGGAAGATCGACAGCCCCTTGGCGATGGCCTCGGGGACCGCGAGATCGGACCGGGCAAAGGCGGCCAGTGCGCCAAGCAGGAAGAACAGCACGGCAGGATTGCCGAGTGCAGCAAGCGACTGGTCCAATTGCAGGCCCCCTTGAAAGCTGGCGCGTCATAATCGGCGAGCGGCAATGATACAAGATATTGCTGATCTGCGGCATTCGGACGGGCGGCGCGCCATTGGCAGGGCGGTGCCAAGGGTCTATCTGGAGGCGATGAGCGAGATACTGAATCTTTCCGACCCGGCTCCTGTCACGCCGGCACGGGCGCGAAAGCCCGACTGGTTGCGAGTGAAGGCGCCGACGAGCCTGGCGTTCAGCGAGACGCGGGCGCTGATGCGGCGGCTGAAGCTCAACACCGTGTGCGAGGAGGCGGCGTGCCCCAACATCGGCGAGTGCTGGAGCCAGAAGCATGCGACGGTGATGATCCTGGGCGAGACCTGCACGCGGGCCTGCGCCTTCTGCAATGTGAAGACGGGGATGCCGGGGCCGGTGGACATGAGCGAGCCGGCGCATCTTGCCGAGGCCGCGGTGGCGCTCGGGCTGGAGCATATCGTCATCACTTCGGTGGACCGCGATGACCTGCCCGATGGCGGGGCGGGGCATTTCGTGCGGGTGATCGAAGCAATCCGCGCGGCGGCACCGGCGACGACGATCGAGATTCTCACGCCCGATTTCCGCAACAAGGCCGAGCGGGCGGTGCAGATGATCGTCGAGGCCGGGCCGGATGTTTACAACCATAATCTGGAGACGGTGCCGCGGCTTTATCCGACGATCCGGCCGGGGGCGCGCTATTATCATTCGCTGCGGTTGCTCGACCGGGTAAAGGCGCTTTCCCCGCGCATCTTCACCAAGTCCGGCGTGATGGTGGGGCTGGGCGAGACGGGGCAGGAATTGCACCAGGTGTGGGATGACATGCGCTCGGCCGGAGTCGATTTCCTGACGGTGGGCCAGTATTTGCAGCCAACCCCGCGCCATGCCAAGGTGATGGAATTCGTGACGCCGCAGACCTTCCAGGCCTATGCCTCGGTGGCGCGGTCGAAGGGCTTCTTGCAGGTGGCGGCGTCGCCGCTGACGCGGTCGAGCTACCATGCCGGGCGGGACTTTGCCGAGATGCAGGCGAAGCGCCATGCCGAAGCGGGCGGATCAGGGGCTCGCGGGTAAATGCCGCGCCATTCGGAAACGCGGTTTCTGCCGTTCTCGGCCACGCAGATGTTCGAACTGGTGGCGGATATCGAGCGCTATCCGCAATTCTTGCCCTGGGTGCAGGCGCTGCGGGTGAAGAGCCAGGAAGACGATCTGGTGACTGCCGACATGGTGGTGGGGTTCAAGATGGTGCGCGAGCGTTTCACCAGCCGGGTGACGCTGGCGCGGCCCGTCCGGATTTCGGTGGAGTATATTTCGGGGCCGCTGAAGTATCTCAAGAACGACTGGACCTTCCGCGATGTGGCGGGGGGGTGCGAGATCGATTTCCTCGTCGATTTCGAGTTTCAGAACCGCATGTTCGAGCGGCTGGCGGGGATGTTCTTCGGCGAGGCGCTGCGGCGGATGGTGGGGGCCTTCGAGACGCGGGCGTTTGCGCTTTACGGCAAGACCGGCTCGGGCATCAGCAGCTCAAGCGCGACGAGTGCGGCCTGACGGCGGATTTCGCTGCGGCCGAGATCGCCGAATTGCTTGACATCGGCGACCATCTCGCCGGGATTGGCGCCGCGCTCGGCGCGGGCGAACACCACCGTGCCCACCGGCTTCTTGGCGGTGCCGCCGCCGGGGCCGGCGATTCCGGTGACGGCGACTGCGACATCGGCTTGGCTGTGTCCGAGGGCACCCTGTGCCATCGCCCAGGCGGTGGCGATGGAGACGGCGCCGAAGGTGGCGATGATGTCTTCCCCCACGCCGAGCGACTCCTGCTTGGCGGCGTTGGAATAGGTGACGAAGCCGCGCTCGAACACGTCCGAAGCGCCGGCGATTTCGGTGAGGGCGGCGGCGACGAGGCCGCCGGTGCAGCTTTCGGCGACCGCGATGCAGCGGCCGGCGGCGCGGTTGGCATCGAGCACGCGGGCGGCGGCGGCGAGAAGCTCGGGGTCCATGGCCAATGTACTACGCCGGCAGCCGCACGCTGGCCATGGCCTGCGCTGCTATGCCCTCCGAGCGGCCAGTGAAGCCGAGCAGCTCGGTCGTGGTGGCCTTGATGCTGACCTGACCGGGATCGATCTTGAGGATTGCGGCGACACGGGCCTGCATCGCGGCGCGGTGCGGGCCGATTTTTGGGCGCTCGCAGATGAGGGTGAGATCGACGAAATCGATGGTGCCGCCGCGTGCGCGGACGAGGCTGGCGGCATGGGCGAGAAAGCGGTCGGAGGCTGCACCCTTCCATTGCGGATCGGAGGGGGGGAAATGATCGCCGATGTCTCCCGCCGCAATCGTGCCGAGGAGCGCATCGGTGAGCGCGTGGAGGCCGGCATCGGCATCGCTGTGGCCGATGAGGCCATGGCTGTGGGGGATGCGGACACCGGCCAGCCAGACATGGTCGCCAGGACCAAAGGCGTGGACATCGAAGCCGGACGCGGTGCGGGGGATGGAGCTGGTGGAGACTTGCATCATCTGGGCTCGGGCGAAATCCTGTGGGTCGGTGATCTTGAAGGCGCGTTCGTCGCCGGGGGTGATGGCGACGCGAAGCCCGGCGGCGAGGGCTATGCCGAGCTCGTCGGTCGCACCTTCGGGGGCGGCGCGGTGGGCGGCGAGCAGCGGGACGAAACGGAAGGCCTGCGGGGTCTGGACGCGCCACAGGGAGTCGCGATCGACGCTGGCGGTGAAATGGCCATGGCCGCGGCGCAGGCTGTCGATGACGGGCAGGGCCGGGACGGCGCCGTGGTTGGCGGGGTCTTCAAGGGCGGTGAACAGCGCATCGAGGAGCGTGCAGGGCACGAAGGCGCGGGCGGCATCATGGACGAGCACGAGATCGGGCGGGTCGGCGGCCAGGGCTTCGAGGCCGGCGCGGGCACTCGCCTGGCGGGTGGCGCCGCCGGCGATGGGGGGCGGCAGATCAAGCCCCTGCGTGGCGGCATCATAGTGCGCGCGGTCATCGGGGTTGATGATGACCTGGACCGAGGTGATGGCTTGGTGGGGGCGCAGATGCTCGATGGCGTGGCGGAGCAGCGGCACGCCGGCGACGAGCTGGTATTGCTTCGGCGATGCACCGCCGGCGCGGATGCCCTTGCCGGCAGCGACGATGAGGGCGGTGGCGCGCATCGTGGATGCTCTACGGCCTGCACGGTGAGGGGGGAAGCCCAACTTGCGTTCTGCCTAAAAATCAGGCAGGCGCGGGTGATGCTCAAGCCTGTTTCCATTGGACCGGTGACGATCGACGTGCCGGTGATCCTGGCGCCGATGACCGGCGTGACCGACATGCCGTTCCGGGTGCTGGTGAAGCGCTTCGGCGCCGGGCTGACGGTGACCGAGATGATTGCCAGCGAGGCGATGATCCGCGAGACGCGGCAGAGCCTGCAGAAGGCCGCCTGGGACCAGCGCGAGGAGCCGGTGAGCATGCAGCTTGCCGGCTGCGAGCCGGGGCGGATGGCCGAGGCTGCCAAGCTCAACGAGGGCCGCGGGGCGGCGATCATCGACATCAACATGGGCTGCCCGGTGAAGAAGGTTGTCAACGGCCATGCCGGATCGAGCCTGATGCGCGACCTGCCGCTGGCGGCGGCGCTCATCGAGGCGACGGTGAAGGCGGTGAAGGTGCCTGTCACGCTCAAGATGCGGATGGGATGGGACCATCAGAGCCTCAACGCGCCCGAGCTGGCGCGGATTGCCGAGGATTTGGGGGTGAAGCTGATCACCGTGCATGGGCGCACGCGCTGCCAGCTCTACACGGGGTCGGCCGACTGGGGTTTCGTGCGCAAGGTCAAGGATGCGGTGCGGCTGCCGGTGATCGTCAATGGCGACATCTGCTCGGTGGCCGATGCCGAGGCGGCACTGGCGCAATCGGGGGCGGATGGCGTGATGATCGGGCGCGGCGCCTATGGCCGGCCCTGGCTGATCGGGCAGGTGATGGCGGCGCTCACCGGGCGGCCGGTCCCGGCTGATCCGCCGCTGGCAGTGCAGCACGGCGTGGTGCGCGAGCATTATGCTATGATGATGGACCTTTACGGCCCGCAGGTCGGGGTGGGCGTGGCGCGCAAGCACCTTGGCTGGTATACAAAGGGGTTGTTCGACAGTGCTGTTTTCCGCCATGCCGTCAACCAGTTGAACGATCCGGTTGACGTGGTTTCGATGGTCGATCGATTTTACGAGGAACGCGTGCGGCTTGAACTGATGGCCGCTTGATGCCCGGCCGGGTGGTGCCGATGGCTGCAATTCCGGCGGATCTGCTTGTCGGGCTGGCGGTCCCGGTGATCATCATCAGCCCGGGCGGGGTGATTGCTCTCACCAATACCGCGGCGGAATCGCTGCTCAACACCAGCGGTCCGGCGCTTGCCGAGCGTGGCTGGGAGGCGGCGTTCGGCCGCGACCAGACGGTGCCGGCGCTGGTCTCGCGCGCGCGGCGCGATGACAGCGGGTTTGCGGCCTATGATGTGCTGCTGAACCCGGTCAACAGCCGGCCGCTGCGCGCCGATGTGCTGATAAGCCCGGTGACGGGGTTCGACGACTGGCTGAGCATCGCCTTCCAGACGCGCAGCGTGGCGCTGATGGTCGATCGCCAGGTGCAACAGAAGGGGGCGGCGCGCTCGGCGGAAGGCGTGGCGCAGATGCTGGCGCATGAAATCAAGAATCCGCTGTCGGGGATCAAGGGAGCGGCGCAGCTGCTGGCGGACGCCGGCACCGATGCCGCCGACCGGCGCGAGCTGACCGACCTGATCGTGACCGAGGTCGACCGGATTGCCAAGCTGGTCGATCGGATGGAGAGCTTCACCGACACGCGGCCGCTCAAGTTGCGGCCGCTCAACATCCATGAGCTTCTGGGCCATGTGCGGCGGGTGGCGGAACAGGGATTTGCGCAAGGCCTGCCGATCCAGGAGCGCTATGACCCGTCGCTTCCGATGGTCTCGGCCAACCGCGATGCCCTGGTTCAGGTGTTCATCAATCTTTTGAAGAATGGGGCCGAAGCCGTTGGCAAGAATGGCCAGCTGGGGATCACCACTGCGTATCGGCCCGGGCTGCGGGTAATGCCGGCAGAGGGTGGTCCGGCGGTGCAGTTGCCGCTCGAGGTGCGGATCATCGACAACGGCCCGGGGCTGTTGCCGTCGCTGGCCGACCATGTCTTCGAGCCGTTTGTGACCTCCAAGGCCGGGGGATCGGGGCTGGGGCTGGCGCTGGTGGCGAAGATCGTTGCCGACCATGGCGGCGTGATCGAATATGAGCGCAGCGGTGACCCCGAGCAGACGGTGTTCCGGGTGATGCTGCCGGTGGCGACAGAAACCGGCAGCGAGGGCAATCCATGACAGCAACCGTGATCGTGGCCGATGATGACGCCGCCATTCGGATCGTGGTGCGGCAGGGGCTGGTGCGCGCCGGTTACCAGGTGCTGCTCGCCGAAACCGCCGCGGCGCTGCGGGCGCTGGTGGCGGCGGGCAAGGGCGACATGGTGATAACCGATGTGATGCTGCCCGATGGCAATGGGCTGGAACTGATCCCCGCGCTGATTGCAATGCGGCCGGGGCTGCGGGTGGTGGTGATCTCGGCGCAGAACACGCTGTCGACCGCAGTGCGCGCGACCGAACAGGGTGCCTTCGATTACCTGCCCAAGCCCTTCGATTTGAACGAACTTGTGAAGACGGTGGGGGATGCGCTGGCGAGCAGCAGCCTCGATGCGAGCGACGCGCCGGGCGAACTGGGGAGCGGCGAGAGCCCGCTGGTGGGTCGTTCGCCGGCGATGCAGGAGGTGTATCGGCTGATCGCCCGGGTGGTGCCCAACGACCTGACGGTGATGGTGCTGGGCGAGAGCGGGACCGGCAAGGAGCTGGTGGCGCGCGCGATCCATGACCTGGGGCCGCGGCGGGCGGCGCCGTTCGTGGCGCTCAACATGGCGGCGATCCCGCGCGAGCTGATCGAGAGCGAGCTGTTCGGCCATGAGCGCGGCGCCTTCACCGGGGCGGCGTCGCGTGCTTCGGGCAAGTTCGAGCAGGCGCAGGGCGGCACGCTGTTTCTCGACGAGATCGGCGACATGCCGCTCGAGGCTCAGACACGGCTTCTGCGCGTACTGCAGACCGGCGAGTTCACAACGGTGGGCGGCACGCGCAGCCAGCGCGCCAATGTGCGGATCATCACCGCCACCAACCAGAATTTGCTGGCGCTGACCGAAGCCGGGCGGTTTCGCGAGGACCTTTATTACCGGCTCAACGTGGTGCCGCTCGAACTGCCGCCGCTGCGGGCACGCAAGGAGGATGTGCCGGTGCTGGCGCGGCACTTCCTGGCGCTTGCCGCCGAGGCCGGGCTGCCGCGCAAGATGCTCGATGCCGGGGCGCTCGCCGTGCTGCAGGCGCATGGCTGGCCGGGCAATGTGCGCGAGCTGGAGAATTTGATGCGCCGGCTCGCGGTGCTCGAGCGCGGGGACACGATCGGGGCGGCGGCGCTGACGGCGGTGCTGGGGCCGGCGGTGCGGGCGGCACCGCCGCCGGCCACGGGGGCGGACGATCTGGCCTCGGCGGCGGCGCAGCATATCGACCGCTACTTCGCCGGCTTCGGCAATGCCTTGCCGCCCGAGGGGGTTTATGACCGGCTGCTCGCCGAAGTGGAGCGGCCGTTGATCCGCGCGTGCCTGGCGGCGACCGAGGGCAACCAGCTGAAGGCGGCGCGGCTGCTGGGAATCAACCGCAACACGTTGCGGAAGAAACTCGGCGAACTGGGAATCGATGCGGTTCCACGGCGGAGTGTGTAGCTGCTGTCGCAGCCGCGCAACGACTGTGTTCCTTTTGCCACGATCATCGACTAGGTTGTGACTTGATGAGCGACGAACAGGCAAGGAGGGACAGGCGGCAGGCGCGTCGCTGGTGGCAGCAGCGGCGCAGCGTGCAGCGGCTGCTCGGCCGCGCGGATTTCTACCCGAGGCTCGAACTGCTGTCGCTCACCCTGACGATGGTGATCGGCTGGTCGAGCTATGCCTGGCTGACAGGCAGGGGGCTGCCGGCCAACGGCGCCTCGCCGCCGCTGGTGACGCTGCTGGTGGTGGCCAATCTGCTGCCGCTGATGGTGCTGGTGGTGCTGCTGGCACGGCGGGTGGCGCTGCTGCTCGCCAACCGCCGCAAGGGGCTGGCCGGCGCGCAATTGCATGTGCGGCTGGTGGCGCTGTTCGCCGGCATTGCCGCGGTGCCGACGGTGCTGGTGGTGATCTTCGCGTCGCTGCTGTTCCAGTTCGGGGTGCAGTTCTGGTTTTCCGACCGGGTGAAGACGATTCTCGAAGGCTCGAACCAGGTGGCGCAGGCCTATATCGAGGAGAACCGGCAGCGCGTTGCGGATGACATCGTTCCGATGAGCAGCGATGTGGCGAATTATGCGCGCGATTTCGGGCTTGGCACACCGTTGTTCGGCCAGGCGCTGCAGTTTCAGGTTTCGGCGAGAAACCTGTCGGAAGCGGCTGTTTTCAGTCGCCGGGCTGACAAGCTGATGCCGATCGCGCTCAATGGCCTCACCGGCGAGGCGCTGGTGACGCGGGTTGAGCGGATGCCGGCACCCACCGGGCCGGCGGGGCAGGCGGTGACGCTGGTGGCGCGCGGCGGCGACCGGATCGAGGCGCTGGTGGCGCTGACCGGGGTTGCCGACACCTATGTCTATGTATCGCGCAAGGTCGACCCGTCGGTGCTGGCGCGTGCCGACCGGGCGGCGGGGGCGCTGTTCGACTATCGCAACCTGATCGAGCGGTCGCGGGTGATGCAGCTTCGCTTCAACCTGGTGCTGATCGCCGTGTCGGTACTGACGCTGGCGGTGGCGATGTGGTTTGCGCTGTGGCTTGCCAACCGGCTGGTGACGCCGATCGCGCGGCTGGCGCTGGCGGCAGAGCGGGTCGGGGCAGGGGACCTTGATGCGCGAGTGCCGCCGGGCCGTGCCGGCGACGAGATTTCGACGCTGGCGCGTGCCTTCAACCGGATGACCGGCCAGCTCAAGACTCAGCAGGCGGCGCTGCTTGGCGCCAATTTGCAGCTGAACGAGCGACGGCTGTTCACCGAGGCGGTGCTGACCGGCGTCTCTGCCGGGGTGCTGTCGATCGACGCTGCCGGTGTGGTGCGCACCGCCAACCGCTCGGCGGCATCGCTGCTCGAAGTGCCGGCGGAGACGATGTCGGGCCAGCGGCTGGCGGCGCTGGTGCCCGAGCTGGCGGCGTGGCTCGATGCGGCGCGCGAAACGGGGCAGACTTCGGGGCAGATCAAGATTGCGCGCGGGACCGACACGCAGACGCTCTCGGTGCGGATTGCCGCCGATGGGGTTGCTTCATCCGGGCTGGTGCTGACCTTCGACGATATTTCGGCGCAGCTTGCCGACCAGCGCCGGGCAGCCTGGGCCGATGTGGCGCGGCGGATTGCGCATGAGATCAAGAACCCGCTGACGCCGATCCAGCTTGCCGCCGAACGGCTGCAGCGCAAGTTCGGCCGGCAGATCGTGGAGGACCGCGAGACCTTTGGTGCGCTGACCGGCATGATCGTGCGGCAGGTGGGCGACCTGCACCGGATGGTGAATGAATTTTCGGACTTTGCGCGGCTGCCGCGACCGGTGTTTGCTCTGGAGAGCATCGAGCCGGTGGTGCTCGATGCGGTGATGCTGCAGCAGGTAGCATTTCCGGCGATCGAGCTCGGCGTGGAGGCCGAGCCGGCCGAGCCGATCATGGCCGACCGTCAGCAGATGGCGCGGATGTTCACCAACCTCATCAAGAATGCCGGCGAAGCGGTGACGGCGCGGCTCGAACGCGACGAGGCGGCGGGGATCGACGGGCCGCCGGGGCGGATCACGCTCGCGATTGCCGACACGCCGACCGAGTTGACGATTGCGGTGACCGACAATGGCGTGGGCCTGCCGGCCGAGCGGCGCGATCAGCTGACCGAGCCCTATGTGACGACGCGCGCGCGCGGCACCGGGCTCGGGCTGGCGATCGTAAAGAAGATCATCGAGGACCATGGCGGCTCGCTCGACCTCGACGATGCGCCCGGTGGCGGTGCGACGGTGCGGGTGCGGCTGCCGCGGGCGGTCGCCGAGGCCGGCATGCCGGTGCGGGCGGCAGCGGAATGATGGGCATGACCCGGCAATCGACACCGGCAAAGGATGGCTATGGCGCTTGATATTCTGATCATCGACGATGAAGCCGATATCCGCGAGATGATCGCCGGTGTTCTCGAAGATGAAGGCTATGCCACGCGCAGTGCCGGCGACGGCGATGGCGCGCTGGCTGCGCTTGCCGAGCGGCGGCCGAGCCTGGTGGTGCTCGATGTGTGGCTGCAGGGATCGCGGCTCGACGGAATCGAGCTGCTCGACGAGATCAAGCGGCGCGATCCAGCACTTCCGGTGGTGGTGATCTCGGGCCATGGCAATATCGAGACCGCGGTCGCCGCCATCAAGCGCGGCGCCTATGACTTCATCGAGAAGCCGTTCCAGGCCGAGCAGCTGCTGCTGGTGGTGGGGCGCGCGACCGAGACCGAGCGGCTGAAGCGCGAGAATGAATCGCTGCGCGAGCGGGTGGGCTATGACAATGAGCTGACCGGCACCAGCGCGCAGATCAACACCGTGCGCGCCACGCTGAAGCGCGTGGCCGCGACCGGCTCGCGCGTGCTGATCACCGGGCCGGCCGGATCGGGCAAGGAGGTGGCGGCGCGGCTGCTCCACCAATGGTCGCCGCGCGAGCGTGCGCCGTTCGTGGTGGTGAGTGCGGCGCGGATGACACCCGAGCTCGTCGAGGAAGCGCTGTTCGGCGCCGAGGAGGGTGGGCATCTGGTGCGCGCCGGGCTCCTCGAACAGGCGCATGGCGGTACGCTGTTTCTTGATGATGTTGCCGACATGCCGATGCCGACGCAGGCCAAGATCCTTCGCGTGCTGACCGAGCAGATTTTCCAGCGCGTTGGCGGGGCGCGCTGGGTGAAGGTGGATGTGCGGGTGATCAGCGCCACCTCGCGTGACCTGACAGCCGAGATTTCCGCCGGGCGCTTTCGCGAGGACCTTTATTATCGGCTGAATGTGGTGCCGGTGAAGATGCCGCCGCTCACCGAGCGCCGCGAGGATGTGGCTGCACTCGTCACCTATTTCCTCGCGCGCTATGCGGCCGAGCGGCGGGTGAGCACGCCAGCGCTCACCGAGGATGCGATGGCGGCACTGCAGACCTATGACTGGCCGGGCAATGTGCGGCAGCTGCGCAATGTGGTCGAGCGGACGATTATCCTGGCGCCGGCAGAGCAGATCGGCACGATCGGCATCGACATGCTGCCGCCCGAGATCACAGCGGAGCCGGCGCGGCTGGTGCCGGGGCAGGCGGTGCGCTCGATCATGGGCACGCCGCTGCGCGAGGCGCGCGAGGCCTTCGAGCGCGAATATCTGCGGGCGCAGATCCGGCGGTTTTCAGGCAATATCTCGCGCACGGCGGCGTTCATCGGGATGGAACGCTCGGCACTGCACCGCAAGCTGAAGGCGCTCGGCCTGAGTGACGAGCCGGCCGAAGACGGCGACGGCGAGACGCCTTAATTTTGCGGGCGACCATTGAGATTCCGTACGGGCGCACTATCCTCTAGAAGCGGAACCGGGTGTCCGGAGACGCCAAGATCGCGGGGGTCGCAACCCGCCAAGAGAAAGAGCAAGATCATGGGCGCCAGCTATCATGGGTGACAGGGCCAACAACTTGCAGGATGTGTTCCTGAATGCCGTGCGGAAGACCAAGACGCCGGTGACGATGTTTCTGATCAATGGGGTCAAGCTGCAGGGCGTGATCACATGGTTCGACAATTTTTCGGTACTGTTGCGTCGGGATGGCCATTCGCAGCTTGTCTACAAGCACGCGATTTCGACCGTGATGCCGGCAGCGCCGCTGTCGCTGTTCGAAGGTGACAAGGATGAGGGTGACGAAGATTGACGCGTAACGAGGGTGTTGACGGCGAGGGGGCCGGTGGCCCGCCTGCCCATGCGTTCGACGAGCATCGCGGGATAAGGCTCGGCGCGCCCGCACTTGTGGTGCTGCCGCTGCGCGAGGAGCGCGGAAAGATCGTACTGCGGGCGCCCGAGGCGCGACTGGCGGAGGCGTGCGGGCTGGCCAGGGCGATTGCCCTCGAGGTCGTGCACAGCGAGATCGTGCGGCTGCGGAGTGCCAGCGCCAGCCATTTGTTCGGCAAGGGCCAGATCGAGCGGCTGGCGGCGGCGGCGGCGGCGCATGATGCCGAGCTGGTGGTGATCGACGGCGTCGTGTCGCCTATCCAGCAGCGAAACCTCGAGAAGGATCTGAAGGCCAAGGTGATCGACCGCACCGGGCTGATCCTCGAGATTTTCGGCGAGCGGGCGTCGACGCGCGAAGGCACGCTGCAGGTCGAGCTGGCGCATCTCCAGTATCAGGCGAGCCGGCTGGTGCGAAGCTGGACCCACCTCGAGCGGCAGCGCGGCGGCTTCGGCTTCATGGGCGGCCCTGGTGAAAGCCAGATCGAGATGGATCGGCGGCTGATCAAGGACCGCATCGTGCGGCTGAAGGACGAGCTGGAGGATGTGCGCCGCACGCGCGGGCTGCACCGGCGCCAGCGGCAGAAGGCGCCCTGGCCGGTGGTGGCGCTGGTGGGCTACACCAATGCCGGAAAATCCACGCTTTTCAATCGGATGACCGGTGCCGACGTGACCGCGGAGGATCTGCTGTTCGCGACGCTCGATCCGACGATGCGGTCGATCCGGCTTCCCGGCTATGACAAGGTTGTGCTGTCGGACACGGTGGGTTTCGTGTCCGACCTGCCGACGCAGCTGGTGGCGGCGTTCCGTGCGACGCTGGAAGAAGTGACCGAGGCCGATCTGATCGTGCATGTGCGCGACATTTCGCACCCGGATTCGGAAGCGCAGGCGGCTGATGTGGCGAAGGTGCTCGCCGATCTCGGCATGGACACCGACCGGCCGATGCTGACGGTGCTCAACAAGATCGACGCGCTGGAGCCTGAGGAAGCCGAGGCGGTGACCGCGCGGATCGGCGATGATGCGGTGGCGGTTTCGGCGCTGACGGGGCAGGGGGTGGATCAGCTCCGCGAGCAGATCGCCGTGCTGCTGCGCGCCGGCAGCCGGGTGCAGGTGATCCGGCTTTCGCATGGCGATGGGCGGCGGCTGGCGTGGCTGCACGAGCACGGCGAGGTTGTGGGCCGCACTGATGACGACGAGGTGACGACGCTCAAGGTGCGGCTTTCGGATGCCGACCATGCGCGGTTCGTGTCGATGGCTTAAGCGCGCTCGCGGCGCTTGATTTCGGTCCACAGGGCTTCCTGTTCGTCGAGCGACAGGGCGGCGAAGCCGGGGCCGGCCAGCGCTTCCATGGCGCGGAAGCGGCGCTCGAACTTGGCGTTTCCGGCGCGCAGCGCGGCTTCGGCGTCGATGCCCTGGTGGCGGAGCAGGTTGACGATGACGAACAGCAGGTCGCCGGCTTCCTCGAAGCGATGTTCGGGGGTTTCGGCGGTGTCGAATTCGGCCAGTTCTTCGTCGACCTTGGCACGGACGGGGTCGATGCTCGGCCAGTCGAAGCCGGGGCGGGCGGCGCGGGCCTGGAGCTTTTCGGCGCGGGCGAGAGCGGGCAGGGTCTTTGCGACGCCGTCGAGCGCCGAGACTGGCGCTTCGGCGGTGCCGGCGGCGGCGCGCTCGGCGGCCTTGATGGCCTCCCATTCGAGTTTTTGCGCGCCCGCATTTGCGGCGGCGGTGCCCGAGCCGAAGATGTGAGGGTGGCGGCGCTCCATTTTCTCGCACAATGTGGTGATGACATCGGCAAGGGTGAAATGCCCGGCTTCCTCGGCGATGCGGCTGTGGAAGATGACCTGGAACATCAGGTCGCCGAGTTCCTTCTTCAGCTCGGCCATGTCGCCGGAGTCGATCGCTTCGGCGACCTCATAGGCTTCCTCGATGGTATAGGGCGCGATGGTGGCGAAGCTTTGCGCCAGATCCCAGGGGCAGCCGGCCTCGGGATCACGCAGCCGGGCCATGATGGCGGTGAGCGGGTGAGACCGGCTGAAGCGTCCATGAACCGTAATCCTGATAATATAGATTATGTTTAATTTGATATGCTACAGCGCGATGGTGAGACCGTCGTGCGCGGGCCGGATGTGTGCCGGCAGTTCGGCGCAGAGCGTGGCATGGTCCATCGACTGGTCCATGTGGGTGAGCAATGCTGCTTCAGGCTGATAGTGCGCGATCCAGGCCAGCGTCGCATCGAGATGGCTGTGGGTGGGATGCGGCGCGCGGCGCAAAGCATCGACGACCCAGAGGTCGAGGCCGGTCAGCGCTGCGGTGGCGCGGTCGTCAAAGGCTTTGACGTCGGTCGAATAAGCGAGGCTCCTGCCGCCGGCATCGAAGCGCAGGCCGCTCGATTCGAGGTCGCCGTGGATTTGCGGGAATGGCGTGATGGCGATGCTGCCGATCGTGATAGCGCCTGTGAGCCGGTGCGCGGTGCAGCTTGCCGGATAGCCGGCTGCGCCTTCGAACACATAATCGAAGCGCTTGCCGATGACGGAAAAGGTTTCCGGGCTCGCCCAGACATCGACCGGGCGGCGCATTGCGTGGAAGACCTGGCGGAGATCGTCGATGCCGTGCGCATGGTCGGCATGATCATGGGTGATGAAGACGCCGTCGAGATGCGCGACCCCTGCCCCCAGCAGCTGCTCGCGCAGATCCGGCCCGGTATCGACGAGCAGGGTCGTCTCCTCATGCTCGACGAGGATCGAGACGCGGCGGCGGCGGTTCTTCGGATTGGCGGGATCGCAGAGGCCCCAGTCGCCATGTCCATCGGCGCCGCCGATGCGCGGAACGCCCGAGGAGGTGCCGCAACCGAGGATGGTGACGCGCATCAGGCGGCCGGCTGTGCCTTGCGGAACAACGTGAAGAAATTTTCCGTAGTCGTTGCGTGCAGGGCTTTTTCTTCGTCATTGCGCAGCCCGGCGAGGAAGCGTGCGGTGTGGGCGACAAAGGCTGGCTCGCAGGTCTTGCCGCGCATCGGCACGGGGGCGAGGAAGGGGGCGTCGGTTTCCACGAGCAGCCGGTTGGCGGGGATGGTGGCGGCGCTGGCCTGGAGGTCGCGGGCGTTCTTGAAGGTGACGATTCCCGAGATCGAGATGTAGAAGCCGAGCTCCAGGGCAGCTTCGGCAAAGGCCTGGGAGGCGGTGAAGCAGTGGATGACGCCGTGGAGCGTCCCCTCCCCCGCTTCGCGCAGCAGATCGAGCGTATCAGCCTCGGCATCGCGGGTGTGGACGATGATCGGCAGGCCGGTCGTGCGCGCCGCGGTGATATGGGCGCGGAAGCTGGCGCGTTGCCGCTCTCGGTCGGACTTGTCGTAATAATAGTCGAGCCCGGTCTCGCCGATGCCGATGACACGCGGGTGGGCGGCGGCGTCGACCAGCATTGCCGTATCGGTATCGGGGTGATGGTCTGCCTCATGGGGGTGGATGCCGATGGTGGCCCAGATGTCTGCATGTGCGTCGGCGAGGCCGATGACTTCATCCCATTCGTGGCGTTTCGTGGAAATGCCGAGGAAGCCGCCGATACCTGCTTCGCGGGCGCGGCCGAGGACACCCGACACATCTTCGCGCAAGCCCGGATAGTTGAGGTGGCAATGGCTGTCGATCAGCATCACACAGCCTCCAGCGCGAGGCGCGGGAAGACACCCTGGGGAGCCGGCAGCTGCGTACCGGCGGCAACTGCCGTGTCGAGCGCATTGAAATTGCGCGCTTCGGCGGCAACACCAAGCAGATCGAGGAGCTTGGCAGCGCTTTCCGGGATGAAGGGCTGCACGAGCATCACGATCCGCCGTGTGGCATCGAGCGTGGTGCCGAGCACCTGCGCCATCCGCGCAGGATCGGTCTTGGCGAGTGCCCAGGGGGCGCTGTCGGCGAAATAGCCATTGGCGGCGGTGACGAGCGCCATTGCTGCTTCGAGCGCACGGTGGAGCTGCAATGCGTTCATCGCGGCGAACCAGGCTTCAGTGAGGATGACGAAGCGCTCATGCAGTTCCGCCTCGGCGTCGCCGCCCTGCCCCGGCTCGGGCATCACGCCGCCGAGGTTCTTGGCGACCATGGCGAGAGCACGCTGCGCCAGATTGCCGATGCCGTTGGCAAGATCGGCATTCGTGCGCTCGACGATCGCTTCGTCCGAATAGCTGCCATCGTCGCCGAAAGCGATCTCGCGGCAGAGGAACCAGCGGAGACGGTCGACGCCGAAGCGTTCGGCCATCGCGGCAGGATCGACGACATTGCCGAGCGATTTCGACATCTTCTCGCCGCGGTTGAGCAGGAAGCCATGGCCGAACACCTGTTTAGGCAGGGCGAGCCCCGCCGAGAGCAGGAAGGCGGGCCAGTAGATGGCGTGAAAGCGCACGACATCCTTGCCGATGACATGCAGGTCCGCCGGCCACCATTCGCCATCGAGCCCGCCGGCGCCGGTGAGGTAATTCGCGAGTGCATCGACCCAGACGTACATGACATGGCCGGGGGAACCAGGCACCGGCACCCCCCAATCGAAGCTGGTGCGCGACATCGACAGATCTTGCAACCCGCCGGCAACAAAGCTGCGCATCTCATTGAGACGGCTGAGTGGCTGGACGAAATCGGGGTTGCTTTCGTAGAGCGCCAGCAGCTTGTCGCCATAGCCCGATAGCTTGAAGAACCAGCTTTCCTCGACGGTCCATTCGACGGGCGCGCCCTGGGGGGAAAGCTTAACCGGCCGGCCTTCGCTGTCTTCGGCCACGGTCAACTCGGTCTCGTCGAAATAGGCTTCGTCGCGGACCGAGTACCAGCCTTCATATTTGCCGAGATAGAGATCGCCATTGGCGGCCATCCGCTGCCAGAGAGCCTGGCAGAGCGCCTTGTGATCCTCGTCGGTGGTGCGGATGAAGCGATCGAAGCTGATGCCGAGCTGGCGATCGAGATCGATGAAGGGCTGCGAGGTGGCATCGACGTACTGGCGCGGCGTGGTGCCGGCGTTGCAGGCAGCCTGGGAGATTTTCAGGCCATGCTCGTCGGTGCCGGTGAGGAAGCGGACGTCGAAGCCATCGAGTCGCTTGAAGCGGGCGATGACGTCGGTGGTGATCGCCTCATAGGCGTGGCCCATGTGCGGCTTGCCATTGGGATAGGCGATGGCAGTGGTGAGGTAGAAGCGCTTCGACATGCGCGCCGCAATGCGGCAATCGCGGGATCAAGGCAAGTTAGCTCCCGAGGCGGGCAATTCGCCGCGCAATATCGTGCGATACCGTGAGAGGATCGAGCGTCAGCGGGCCGGCGCTGGCGGCAAGCGTGGTGGCGGCGTGCCAATCCTCGATCGTCTGCGCCAGCCTGGGGCCGGACTGGGTGCGCGCTGCTTCGGCGAGCAGCGTGGGGGCGCGGGACAGGAAAGCGGCGTAGCGGCCGGCGGCGGTCTTGCCGGCGAGGCTGCGGGCGAGGGCCAGCGCGGCGGCCTCGGCCTCGGCGACGGGCAGCTGGGCCAGTTGCATCATCGAGGCTTCCAGCGCCGCGACGCCGGGCTCGGCCATGGCGAGGGCGCGGCCGGGAGCGCCGCCGGCCATGCGGACGAGCGCGTCGCGATCGGACTCGTCGAGACCATCGGCAATGTCATCGAGCACGCGCGCGACTTCAGCATCGGCGAGCGGCTTCATGCGCAGCAGCCGGCAACGCGAGCGGATGGTGGGGAGCAGGCGGCCGGGCGCATGACTGACGAGAAGAAAGATCGTCTGCGCAGGCGGCTCCTCAAGATGCTTGAGCAAGCTGTTGGCAGCGTTGAGGTTCATCTCGTCGGCGCTGTCGACGAGGACGACGCGCCAGGCGGCCAGCGAGGGGGTCTGCGCGAGCACCGCCTGCATGGCGCGCACCTCGTCGACGCGGATGACAGTGCGCAGCTTGCCCTTGTCGTCGCTGGTGCGGACGAGGCGGCGGAAATCAGGGTGGCTGCCTTCGCGGACGAAGTTGGCGGCCTGGCTGGCCGCAGCGGCACTAAACCCCCTGCCCTCGGGCGCGCCGGCGAGCAGCCAGATGGCGGCGGCTTCGGCGAAGCTGGCCTTGCCGATGCCGGGGGGACCCGTGAGCAGCCAGCCGTGGTGCGGGCGGCCGCTGGCGACAGCTTGCTTGAAGGCCGCTGTGGCGGCTTCGTGGCCGATCAGCTCCAAGTCCAGCTCTCGGCAGCGTCACGAATCCGGCGGCCCACATCGGCAATGGTGCCGCTGGCATCGATGGCGACACAGCGCCAGGGCTCGGCTGCGGGGAGAGCGGCGAAGAACGCCTCGACGCGGCCGTGGAAGCCGGCGTCATGCGCCTCGAAGCGGGTTTCCGCCTTGCCGGCGCGGCTGCGGGTTGCGGCGCGGGCGAGGCCCTGCTCCACCGGGAGCCCGAGCACCAGCGTGAGATCGGGCCAGAGGTTGCGCGTCACCTGTGCGTGCATCGCTGTGAGCGCAGCATCGTCGAGGCCCTTGCCGGCGCCCTGATAGGCGCGGGTCGAATCGATGTAGCGATCGCACAGCACCCAAGCGCCGCGACGGAGTGCCGGGCGGATGACGCGCGTCACATGCTCGGCGCGCGCGGCGTTGACGAGGCAGGCTTCGGACCAGGGCAGCCAGCGGCCGGGATCGCCCGACACGAGGAGGCTGCGGATCGCCTCCGCACCTTCGGTGCCGCCGGGCTCGCGGGTGAGCACCACTTCATGGCCGGCGAGGGTGAGCGCCTCGGCGAGCCGATGCGCCTGGGTGGATTTTCCACACCCCTCCCCGCCTTCGAAGCTGATGAAGCGGCCGTTCTCGCCACCCGCACTCACGCCCTCCTCGATCATGTTCCGACAAGGCCCTTCAGCCAGTTCCAGCCGCGCAGCAGCGGTCCGGCTTCCTCGACGGCGACACCGGCGACGAGCGGCAGCCGCGTTTCGCCGCGGCCGGGGACGCTGACGATGAGCGTTGCCAGCTTCTGGCCCTTGGCAACGGGCGCCACCACCGGCTTGTCGAGCACCATGCGCCGTGTCTGGTTGCCGGCCGAACCCTTTGGAACGACGATGAAAAGATCGCGCGGCGCCACCAGCGGCACCATTGTTTCGGCACCGCCATCGACGGGGGCGGTGCCGGCGCTGGCACCGGCCTTGAGCACCGGCATCTTCGAGAAGCCGGTGAAGCCCCAGCTGATGAAATCGACCGCGGCGGAGGTGCGCTGGCTCATCGAATTGAGGCCGGCGACGACCATCACCAGCCGTCGGTCCCCCTGCAGCGCGGAGCCGGTGAAGCCATAGCCGGCTTCCTCGGTGTGGCCGGTCTTGAGACCATCGGCGCCGGTGACGCGGCCGAGCAGCGGGTTGCGGTTGGGCTGGGTGATGGCCTTGCCGTCTCCCAGCGTCTTGCCCCAGGTGAAGCTGGGGCGGCCATAATAGCGCTTGTAGAAATCGGGATGGCCCTTGATCGTCGCCTCGGCGATGGTGGTGAGATCGCGCGCGGTCACGAATTCATTGGGGTCGGGCCAACCGTTGGTGTTGGCGAAGCGCGAGCCCTTGAGGCCGAGTTTGCGGGCCTTGTCGTTCATCAGTTCGACAAAGGCGACTTCCGAGCCGGCAAGACCTTCGGCGAGGACGACACAGGCATCGTTGCCCGACAGCGTGACGATGCCGTTGAGCAGATCATCGACGGTAACCTCTTCATTCGCCGAGAGAAACATGGTGGAGCCCTGGCTGTGCCACTTGCGCCAGGTTTCGGGGCGGACGGTGATCTTCTGGTCGAGCTTCGCTTCGCCGCTGCGAATGAGATCGAAGGCGACGAGGACGGTCATCATCTTGCCCATCGAGGCGGGGGGCATCCTGGCGTCGGCATCCTTCGCGTAAAGGATGGTGTTGGTGGAGATATCCTTGAGAAAGGCGCGCGGTGCGGGGGTCGTGAAGCCGGTGGTCAGATCCTGCGCCGCAATCGGCGTTGCTGCGATGAGCGAGGAAAGAGCTATAACTGTCTGGAAACGCACGGTCACTGGGTCTTCTCCGAATCAGGGTCTGGCGGCGCGTCTCAGGGGTTCACGAGCCTTGCATCGGCATAGCCAGCGCTGCGCACATTGGCCAGTGCGGTGTTGGCGGCGGCTTCGTCGGCGAAAGGACCAAGCCGGACGCGGGTGAGGCCCGAGGGGCCCGGCTGGGTGACGACGGGGCCATAGCTCGACAGGAAGCCCTTGAGCCAGGCGATCCGGCCGGGCTCGGACAGGGCCGCGACCTGCACGTAGCGGCTCCCGAGGGGTGCCGAAGGGACAAATGAGGGTGGTGGAGGGGCAGCCGGGGGTGCTGCGCCGGCTCCGCCGGGAAGCGCCACGGTGGTGACCGGCGGGTCGATGACCGCGGCTGTCTGGACCGGTGGGGCAGATATGGGAGCTGGGGCGGGAGCGGCCGCGAACACCGGGCCCGGGGTCATGGCCGGGAAGACGCGCCGCACGCGGACCTTTGCCAGCCCGACACGATCGACGCCGAGGAGTTGCGCCGAGCGGCGGCTGAGGTCGATGATCCGGCCATCGACAAAGGGGCCGCGGTCGTTAATGCGCACCACCAGCTTGCGGCCATTGTCGAGGTTCTCGACCTCGACCCAGCTCGGCATCGGCAGGGTCTTGTGGGCGCCGGTCACATCGTCCTGATCATAGACTTCGCCATTGGCGGTGGCGAGGGCGTGGAAGCCGGGGCCGTACCAGCTGGCGATGCCGCGCTCGTCGTAATTGCGGTCGTCGGCGGGATAATAGGTCTTGCCGAAGACGACATAGGGCTTGCCGATCTTGACGGCACCGGTGGCTGCAGCCGGGGCGCGCGAGGGTGCGGGCGGCTTCTTGCTGGAAGCGCAGCCGGCGACCGCCAGCATCGCCGCCACCGCCAATGCACCTTCAGCGAGGGGTTGCCAGCGCATCGCCGAGGAGCGCAACCGAGAGCGCGTAGAAGTTGGAGCAATTGTAGTTCATGAGCGCCCGGTAGCTGGCGGTGACGAGATAGGCACCCTGCCCCGGCCCATCGGGTTCGACAAGCGTGAGCGGTGCATCGGGCAGCGGGCTGGCAGCGGTGATGCCGCGCGCGGTCCATTCGGCGGCCGAGAGCGGCAACGAGTGGCGCTCGAGCGGGCGGACGCAGGTGGTGGGCCTGACGGGATTGCGGACGCTCTCGCGGTCGAAGCTGTCGGGGACGGTGACGGGCAGGCCCCAGGGCACGCCGGGCTGCCAGCCGTTCTCGCGGAGATAATTGGCGATCGAGGCGAGGGTGTCGGGTTCGGATCCCCAGATGTCCGCCCGGCCGTCGCCGTCGCCGTCGCGGGCATAGGCGAGGTAGGAGCTGGGCAGGAACTGCGGCTGGCCCATGGCGCCGGCCCAGCTGCCCTTCAATTGGCCGGGGGTGGCGAGGCCGCGCTCGACGATGGTGATGGCAGCGTCGAGCTCCTTGGTGAAGAGTGCTGCGCGGCGGCCGTCCCAGGCGAGGGTGGCGAGGCTGCGCGGCACGTCGAAATTGCCGGTGAAGCTGCCATAGTTGGATTCCATGCCCCAGATGCCGAGCAAGATCGGGCCGGGCACGCCATACTGCGCCTCGATGCCGGCAAGGCGGGACGACATGCGTTCGGCGGCTTTCTGCCCGGCGGTGATGCGGACGGAATCGAGCCGGCGAGCGAGATAGCTGTCGAAGCGCGCCGGCGCCGAGGCGATGGCGCTCTCATCAGCCTGGTTGCGATCGAGGCTGACCACGCGGTCGTTGGCAGTGACACCGCCGAGAACAGCATCGAGAGTTGCGGGGCTGACACCGCGCGCGGTGGCGGTGGCGCGATATTCGGCGAGCCACGCCGTGAAATCGGGCTTTGCAGGTTGTGCGAACGCCGAGGTGCCGAGCACAGCGGCAGCGATTGCCAGGCTGGGGAGGGAAACACGCTTCATGCCACGGATGTGCCACAAGCGGCGGATGGTCGGAAGGCGGGAGGTCTGCATTTGTTGTGGATGAACCGCCGGCTCTTGCCTCCCGCTGAACAGAACGGCATGACGTGCGGCGTCCGGAAGGGTGGCCGAGTGGTCTATGGCAACGGTCTTGAAAACCGTCGTGGGGGAAACCTCACCGTGGGTTCGAATCCCACCCCTTCCGCCACTTCGGAACAAAGCTGGGCACTGCGCCCGGCAGCGTTCCCGAGCCGCCTGCGGCGGCAAGTGTCCGCAACAGGTCGGACTTTGATCCCATGATGCGAACTTCGCCGTCATTGACCTCGACGCGCTGCGCCAGCGCGCGAAGATGGTCGCGGCGGTAGCCGCCGCCGTCGAGGCGCATCCGCTGGCGCGCGGTCTGTGCGAACTTGGCGAGCATCGGCGCGGTGATCGCCTTCTGACCCGCGCTTTCGAGCATGGCGGACGCGCGGTCGGCATCGACGCGCGACTGGTCGCGGATGGCCTTGAGGCTGGCGATGCGGTCCTTCAGGTCGGGGTCGTCCAGATCGGCGACGCCGCTCTCGATGGCGTCGTAAAGGCGCTTGAGGCGAAGGTCGGTTTCGGTTGCGCGCTTGTTCAGCTCGGCGATGTGGGCATGGCGACGCTCGGTGCGCTCCTGCCGCCGGTCGAGGACCGTCGCCAGCACCTCCTCCAGCCGCGCTGGGTCAAGCAACCGATCCTCAAGATGCCCGGCGACCAGTGCGTCCAGCTTCTCCATCGGGACGGTCATGCCGTTGCAAGCGGTCGGACCCTGCCGGGCTTTGGTCGAGCAGGTGTAGTAGCGATAGCGCCCGCCCTTGCCGGTGCGGATGGTCATGGCTCCACCGCACTTGGCGCAATGGATCAATCCGGTCAGTAGTGTGGGACCGCCCACGACTTGCGGTGGCGTCACCTTCGGGTTGCGGGCTTTCATGCGCGCCTGCACGGTGTCGAACGTCGCTTGATCGATAATCGGCGGCACGGCGACTGAGATAACCTCCTTGTCGGGCTTGTTGTCCCCGTTCTTCGTTCGACGGTTGAACTCGTGGCGACCGATATAGGTTTTGCGCGTCAGCATCCGATGGACCGTGCCGATCCCCCAGCGCCCGCCGTCGCGGGTAAAGATACTGCGTTCGTTCAGGTGCTTGGTGATGGTTTTGACGCCCATCGGGCCGGTCGTGCCGTCGCCCTCCAGCGCGAGCCGGAACGCCAGCCGCACGGTGTCTGCGTGCAGCGGGTCGATCTCCAGCTTCTTCTTGATCTTCGCCCCGCGCTGTTCGGCGGCGACGACACGGTAGCCGATCGGCGGGAGCGAGCCGTTCCAGAACCCTTGCCGCGCATTCTCCTTCAACGCGCGAAGGACGTGCTTGGCGTTCTCCTTGGATTGATACTCGTCGAACAGCGCCATGATCTGGCGCATCATGACGTGCATCGGGTCGTCGCCCATCTCCTGGGTGATCGACAACAGGCGGATGCCGTTCTTCGCCAGCTTGCGGACGTAGAACTCCAGCTCGAAGTGATCGCGGAAGAAGCGGCTGAACGAGTGGACCACCACCACCTCGAACGGCGCGGGCTTGGTCGTCCCGGCCTCGATCATCCGCTGAAATTCGGGGCGGCGGTCATTGGTAGCGGACGCGCCCGCGTCCACGAACGTCTCAACGAGCTGGTAGCCGCGCGCGACGCAATAGGCTTCGCCCTGCTTACGCTGGTCGGGGATGGACACATCATGCTCGGCCTGCCGCGCGGTCGAGACGCGCAGATAAAGGGCGGCGCGTAGCGGCACGGTCATGACGGCAAACTCTTCACATCATCGGCACGGCCCAAACATCTCGTCGAACAGGTCGCCAAACCACGCCTCGAATACCTCCACCTCGGCCTGGGTGACCGGCACGCGATCGGGCCAGTCATCGGTGACGGTCCACGCCTCCACGTCGTGCTTCGGCGGACGGCCCGGAAACGGCCACGGCTTCCCAAGCAGCCGTTCAAGCTGCTCGGAAGCGGTGGGCGGATGCGGGCGCGAGACTCGGGGCATTGCGCCAGAATCGCCGAACCAACGCGCTGAAAGAATAGCGTTTCTCTACGCTTGACTACGCTTCGTGCCGTAGCGCGTAGATACTTGCGCACGGCGGCTGGCGGCGGAACTGATGTAAGGTCCGTGGTCACGCCGCTTCCTTGCGCGAGGGCCGGATCAGCACCTCGGCGGAAATCCCCAGCCGGTCATGCAGGCGGCGGATCATGTCGATCGACAGGCCACGCTTGCGGTTGAACACCTCGGCGATCCGGGTGCGTGTGCCGATGATGTCCTCCAAATCCTTGCGGGTCATGCCCTGCTGCTCCATCCGGAACTTGATCGCTTCGATCGGATCGGGCGCATCCATCGCATGGTGCTTGGCCTCATAGACGTCGATCAGCGTGGCCAGCACGTCGAGCCGGTCGCCCTTTGGCGTGCCGCTCCTCGCGCCCCACAGCGTCGCGACTTCTTCCATCGCCGCGTCATAATCCGCTTCGGTGCGGATCGGCTTCACGTCAGTCGCCATGGTCAACCTCCTTCACGTCGATCCGGTCGTAGTCCTTGTGGGTGCCGATCCACTTGATCCAGACGATGGCCTTCTCGAAATCTACCGCAACGACAAGTCGATAGTCGTTGCCCTTGATGTTGAAGACGATCCGGTCGGCGCTGACGATGCTGGCGGTGGCATAGAGCCGCTTCACATCGGCGGTGCTGGTCCAGGCCGCCTTGCTCACTTCCGCGAACCATGAATCGAGCGCCGCTTTCAGAGCGGGCTGGTCCTTGTGACCGGCACGTTCCGCGATGTACTCGCGCAAGGTGCGCCGCGATATGATCCGCATATCAGCCTTCCTATCACGCGCCCATATTGGGCGCAACAATTATGGGATGCTAGATCCCCAGCCCTCGGCTCCTGCCAAACGTCCACTCGATGCCGCCGCCGGGCATGGGGATACCGTCAACCTGCTGGCCGAGACGTTTGGCGAGCGTGTCGTTCCACGGCACGAGCTGGAACCCCAAGCCATTGTCGATCATGGCGAACCGCCCGCTGGTGAGCTGGGCCTGGCCGACGAGCTTTCCCGAGACATGATCGCCGCTCGCGGTGGGCTGCCAGTCGAGACCGCGTTCGGCTGCGAACTTCTTGCCCGAGCGATTGACCTCGGCCTGCTCAAGTTGCGTGATCAGGTCGGTCGGCGCGCGAAACTTGCCGCCGCCAAGATCGCGGACATAGCCCATGTCGGCGAGCGTCTGCTTGCGAGCGTCCCAGGCCTTGCGCACGTCGCCGCCGAAGCCGGTGTGAGGCATGGTCTCGTGCCCGCTGCCCAGCATGGTTCGGTCGAGCCAGGTCGCCCCGTCATGGCGCACCTGCCGGTCGAGTGGCAGGTGGGATAGCTCGTCGATGCGCGGGTCGTTGCCGAACCGCTGGCGATCATAGGCGAGGCCGCGTTCGGGTAAGTCGGCAGGTATGGTCCAGTGTTCGGCATGGACGCGCTCGACGATCCCCGCGCGGCGCAGGGCTTCAAGCCTGCGGACGTGCGACTGGACATGACGCGCATGGTCGATCCGGGGCATGGTCTCGCGCACAGATTCCAAGTGAGCCGAAGGCCGGTAGATGCCTTGAGCGTCGGTGTGTTGCAGGATGTTATCATCGGCGATGCGCGGAACGCTCGGCGGCGGCTCCACTGCGACGATGCTGCCGCGTCCGATGTCCTCGGCACTGGTCGCTGGAACCTCAAGGTGATGGACGCGCCCGTCCACGCCGTCGATGGTGAGGCCCATACGTTCGCCCAGCTCGTCACCGCCCAGACCTTTGGCGACAACGCGCCCGACGATCCGCTCGGTCGGTGCGGCGCGGTGGACGGTGTAGCCCGCATACGCCCGCTGCTCCGCGACCCCCTCGCGCTCCAGCGCCTGGTGCATCGTCTTGATGATGTCGCCGCGCATGCCCAGCTCGCGAAGCATCGGCTCGGCGCGGGCCGATATCGTCCAGACGCCCGGCGTATGCTCGGTTGCCAGCCCCATACGCTCCAGCTTGCGGGCGCGGTCGATCAGCAGTGCCCGGTTCTGCCGGGCGGTTTCGAGCATGTCCTTGTCAGGACGGAGGTCGGAAAACTCGTCGCGCTCCTGCGAAGCGATCAGCATACGGTCGAGCCGGGTGAAGCGTTCGGCGTCCACCTCGCGCTCGAGCTGGCGACTGACCTCCTGCTCGGTCTGACGGCCCAGCTCCAGCGTGACGATCTCGCTCGCCCGTTCCCGGACGCCGTGAGCGATGTAATCCCCGGCGATGTTGAGCATCTTGCCGTCGTCGGTGACGCCGCGCATCAGGATGTGAGTATGCGGGTGGCCGGTATTGTGATGATCGACCGCGATCCAGTCGAGCTTCGTTCCCAGGTCGGCCTCCATCGCCGTCATCAGGTCGCGAGTGGTCGAGCGAAGGTCGGACAGCTCCAACCCCTCCTCGGCGGAGACGATGAAGCGGAACTGGTGGCGATCCTCGCGGCCCCGGTCGAGGAAGGCTGGGCCATCGGCCACGTCCCGCTCGGCGGAGTAGACCTGACCCTTGTCGCCGTCGCGGGTCACGCCGTCGCGCTCCAGATAGCGCAGGTGCGCGTCCACCGCTTTGCCGCTGACGAACTGCCGCCCGCGTGCGGCACCGCGCTGCGGATTGAGCTTCACCACACGGGCCTTCACCGCCACCCGGCGCGAGCGGGTGCGGACGCCGCTCCCGTCCCGGCTCCACCCGTTCCGGCCCTTCAATCCCGCCGCGATCTGAGCGCCCCGCCCGCGCGCGTTGAATCGCCCGCTTCCCTTCCCCGTACCGGCCAGACTGTTGGGGTTGCCGCCCGCCCGGCGGATCGCCTGATGCACCTCGCCGATGAAGGTCTTGGGACGCTGCCGCACCGTCCTCGGCAAACGGGTCGCCACCCGGTCGCGAACCTTGCCGGGACGGATACGGAATCGGTCGTCATCGTTCGCCATGACGTGACGATTGAGGGTCGGAGTCAGCCGCGCAAGACAGTAAATCGGGGCGTAGGGCCGTGGCGTAGAAATACAGACGCACGGCGGGAAACGGCGGGACTGGACTTCGCGCACATCGTCGATGGTGCATGTCGAAACATTGATAACAAACGAGAAAATGGCATGAATGCCACCCACGCACCTCGCGGACGGTGCCGCCCAACGCCAAAAAACAATGTGCAGACAACCACTTAGGAACGAAGTTCCGGCAGCGAGGAATCTCGCTTTATCTTGCCGTCATCTTCCTGTCCCTGATCCTGAGCTGAAATCCATTCAAGCCGCCGATTGCCCTACTACGCCACACTACGAGGATGCGCCATTTTGAGTCGCCGATTCGCGCGCTGCCGATGACGAAACCTTCGATCATCAGGGTGCAAAGCTGGTGCGAAACCTCTGCACCCATCACACTTGGCTTTGCCAGAATGGGTCCGTCTCGCTACTGTTAAGAACATACAGGGGGCGCTATTTGTCTGATTCTGGGTTGTTCATTTCCGGTGCGCTGTTCACCACCGATTATCTCGCCGATGCGATCAAGGCTACCGCCGCCTATCGCGCCGTCGATGTGGCTGAACTGCGCACGCGACTTGACCAAATCGCCGTCGCCTTTCCGCAGAACCATCGCACGAACGAAAGCCAAACCGAGGACGATTTCATCTGGCCGGTGCTGGCGTCTCTCGGATGGACGGAATCGCTTCGCCAACAAAACCTGACTGTCACCGGACGCGATGACGTGCCCGATGGCCTGCTGTTCGCTGACGCTGCGGCGAAGGCCTCGGCCAATGCTCAAGGTGACCAATGGCGGCGCTATGCTCACGGTCTCGCGGTCGTCGAAAGCAAACGCTGGGCACGTCCGCTGGATCGCGCTTCGGGCCGCGATGAAACCACCGCGCCGTCCACTCAGATGCTGCGTTATCTGCGCCGTATCGACGATACGACGGGCGGCGCGCTGCGCTGGGGCATCCTCACCAACGGCACGCGCTGGCGGCTCTATTGGGCAGGCGCACGGTCGATCTCCGAGGAGTTTCTGGAAATTGATTTGGGCCGGGTTCTGGCCTTGGAAGGCGGCGGCGATCTGACCGCCGACGACGTAACGCGCGATCACTGGCTGCGCGTTTTTGCCGTCATGTTCGGGCGCGAAGCGTTCTTGCGCGACGGTGCGGACCAACGCTCGTTCCATGATCGTGCGCGTGCCGAAGCCGCATTCTATGAGGAACGGGTCGCCGCCAGCCTGTCAAAGCTGGTGTTTGAATCCGTGTTCCCGAGCCTTGCCACTGCCATCGCCAGCGCCGCCCCGGATGCGCCGTTGTCCGACGTTCGGAACGCCGCGCTGGTGCTGCTCTACCGCCTGCTATTCCTGCTCTATGCCGAAGACCGCGACCTCCTGCCGGTTAGCGATCCGCGTTATGACGACTATGCGCTGCGCCCGCTTCGGCTCGATGTCGGCAGGCGCGTGACCAGCGGCGACGCGTTCTCCACGTCCGCCGCCCGCATTTGGTCGCACGTTTCCGATCTGTCGCGAATGATCGACAAAGGCGACAGTTCGGTCGGCATACCGCCCTATAATGGCGGCTTGTTCGCTACGGGTGGGACGCCTTTGCTGAACAGCACCCGCGTGCCCGACAGCGTCATGGCTCCTGCCCTCGATGCCCTGTCATACGAGCGGTCATCGGGTGAACGGCGCTACATCAACTACCGCGATCTCTCCGTCCAGCAGCTCGGATCGATCTACGAACGGCTGCTCGAATTCGAGATTGTGCGCGACGACGCGGGCGCGCTCACGGTGCGTCCAAACCTCTTTGCCCGCAAGAACAGCGGCAGCTATTACACGCCCGACGAGTTGGTCGGGCTGATCCTCGACGAGACGCTCGAACCGCTGATCACGGAACGCCTCGATGCCTTCAGCACCGCACTTGGTAAGCTCAATCCCAAAGATGCCGAAGATTATCGGCGGCGCGAGCTGCGCGATGCCGATCCCGCCAACGCGATCTTGGCGCTGCGAGTCTGCGACCCGGCTATGGGGTCGGGGCATTTTCTGGTCAGCCTGGTCGATACGCTCGCCGATCATGTCCTTGATGCGATGGCGGAAGCCGCCGTGCTGGGCTTCGATGTGAACTACACCTCGCCGCTGGCCGACAAAATCGAGGATATCCGCGCCACCATTCTGAAGAACGCCAAGGCGGCGAACTGGTCGATTGACGAGGAACAGCTCGACGACCGGCATATCGTTCGCCGCATGGTGCTGAAACGCTGCGTCTACGGCGTGGACAAGAATCCGATGGCGGTCGAACTCGCCAAGGTCGCGTTGTGGCTCCACACCTTCACCGTTGGCGCGCCGCTGTCGTACATCGATCATCACCTGCACGCTGGAGACAGCCTGTTCGGCCTGTGGGTGCGCGACGCCATCGACAAGGCCACGGCGATGGGCGGCGAGCTTTTCTACCATGAGGCGCTCCGCAATGCGCAGCGGTCGGCGGAAGCGATGAAGACCATCGAGGCGCTCACCGATGTCGAGATCGCGGAGGCGCATCGCTCGGCGGCGATGTATGAAGATGTGGAACTGATGACCGGCGAACTCGATGGGTTTGTCAGCTTCCTCCACGCACTCGACTGGCTCGATTTGAAGGCCAAGGACAAGGCGCTGGCCAGGCTCTGGCTCGATGGCCGTTTCGGCGATCCCATCCCCATCGCGCGTGGCCGGAAAGCGCCGGATGGCGGCATGGCGAAGCCGGAGGAGGTCGAGGCGTTCACCGCCATCTGGCAACGCGCCCGCGCGCTGATTGGTGAAGAACGCTTCCTCAACTGGCAGATTGCCTTTCCCGGCGTGTGGGACAATTGGGCAAGCAAGGGCCGTGAAGGCGGCTTCGATGCCGTCGTCGGCAATCCGCCATGGGACCGGATCAAGCTTCAACAGATCGAATGGTTCGCGGCGCGGCGGCCTGAAATCGCGCTGGCGCAGCGCGCGTCGGACAGGGCGGGGATGATCGCCAAACTGAACACTGATGGCGATCCGCTGTTTGAGGATTACCAGAAGGCCGATGCCCGCGCTGCCGATACCGCGCGGATGGCGCGCGCATCGGGCCATTATCCGCTGCTCAGCCGGGGCGACATCAACCTCTATTCGCTGTTTGTCGAACGCGCACACGCGCTGGTGCGGCCGAACGGTATGGTCGGGCTGCTGACGCCGAGCGGCATCGCGTCCGACCTATCGGCCAGCGCCTTTTTCCGTGAGGTGGCGGTGGGCGGGCATCTGAAGGCGCTCTACGACTTCGAGAACCGCCGTACCCGGCACGGGCTTGAGCCGTTCTTTCCCGACGTCGACAGCCGCTTCAAGTTCTGCGCGATGGTAGCAAGCCCCGACCGCAGCTTTGCGGCGGCATCGTGCGGCTTCTTCTTGCAAGCGGTCGGCGAGCGCACCGACCCCGACCGCGCTTTTGCGATCGGCGCGGCGGATTTTGCCAGCGTCAATCCGAATACCGGCACCGCCCCGATCTTCCGCTCACGCCGCGACATGGCGCTCACCACCGCCATCTATGCCCGGCTGCCGGTGCTGGTCGATCGGTCGGGCGGCGCGCCCGTTGCTGCCTGGCCGGTGCGCTATGCCACGATGTTCCACATGACCAACGACAGCCACCTGTTCCGCACGCGCGCCGAACTGGAGGAGCGCGAAGGGGCATGGGGCATCGGCGGCAACCGCCTCCAGTCGGCGGCGGGGGAATGGGTGCCGCTGTATGTCGGTCGGATGATCCATCAATTCGATCACCGTGCAGCGTCGGTCGTGGTGAACGAGGCCAACCTGCATAACCCTGCCTTGAGCGGGGACGTCACGCCAGAGATGAAGGCAGACCCGTTCTTTCTGCCAGCATCGCAATATTGGCTACTTGCTGATCAAGCCGTCCTTGGTTCGGCGATCGGATTTCGGGACATTGCGCGGTCAACCGATGCGAGGACTATGATCGCGGCGATCATACCGCATCGCGCAGCGGGAAATACCGCGCCACTTATTTTGTCGGACACTGCACCGGCGGATCAGGCCCTGCTGCTCGGCAACTTGAACGCCGTGGTACTTGATTACGTCGCACGGCAAAAAGCGCAAAGCACGCACCTCAACTGGTATATCGTCGAACAACTGCCCGTCATCCCGCCCGCCGCCTATGCCCGCGCCTTCGGCCCCAAAGCCGCCGCCGACATCGTGCGCGAGGCAGTGCTGGAACTGACCTACACCGCAAACGACCTCGTCTCCTTCGCGCGCGATATGGGCCATGTCGATGCGACGTGCGACGTGCTGCCCCCGTTCGTCTGGGACGAGGACCGGCGGCTGCGGTTGCGCGCCAAGCTCGATGCGCTCTACTTCATCCTTTACGGCGTTTTCGATCCCGCCGACCCGGCAAAAAGCCGCGACGACATCCGCTACATCTATTCGACCTTCCCGATCGTCGAACGCGAAGAGACCGCGAAGTGGGGCAGCTATCGCAGCCGCGACCTGTGCCTCGCCTGGATCAACGCGCTGATGGCCGGGCAACCGGATGCGGAGGTTGAGGGATAACGCGCCATTCGAGCCTTATTCGGCTGGGTGGAACTTTAATCACAAGCTGCGTTGCCTCAAAAAGGAGAGCCCTACTTGGAAAAAGCCGTACTAATTCTGCTCGTTGAAGACGAAGCTATGATCGCACTGGAGGTCCAGGATGCCTTGAACGAGGGTGGCTACGCCGTAAGCATTCTCACGAATGGCACCGACGCAATCGCGGCCCTTAACGATGCAGAACACCACTTTGCTGGCCTGGTAACTGATATCCAGCTTGGTAATGGGCCGGAGGGTTGGGATGTCGCGCAGCGTGCGCGGGAACTGTATCCTGACATTCCGGTCGTCTATATGTCAGGAAACAGAGCTGGTGACCACAACTCGCGAGGGGTCCCTAACAGCGTCATGGTGCAGAAGCCGTTCGCGTCCGCGCAGATCGTCACGGCCATATCGACGCTCATCAACAATGTTTCCTCGCCCTCTACGAGGTAGAGGGCAAACAAATCTTCAGGCTGTAGAATAAGGTGTGGCACCCGACGCAATGTGGTATACGCCTTTCTACGGTTTCAGCGATTGGTTGAAATCAGCGGATTTGCCGCTCCTACCGGCCAAGGCTTTCGCTCCGCGAGTAACCGGTTTTTTGAAGGGCACGCAATGGCTACCCGGCCTCCGAATGATACTGAAGACCCGGCGCTAAGCCTGGCAATGGCGGTGATCATTTCATCGCCAACCCCCCTGCTGCTGCTCGATGGAGAGCTTCGCGTCGCCGGGGCGAGCCTGTCGTTTTGCGAGACATTCGGGGTCGATGTTGCCACGGCCTCGGGCCATCACGTGTTCGAGCTGGGCACCGGAGAATGGGACGTCACCCAACTGCGTGCCCTGTTGACCGCGATCGCCGGTGGCACTGCGCAGATTGTTGCATTCGAAATGGAACTCAAGCGCCCCGATTGCGAGACCCGCTGCCTGATCATCAACGCACGGCGGCTTGTTTATCAGGATCTCGGTCAGCCATGGCTACTGATAGCGGTCGCTGATGTAACCGATGCGCGCGCAAGTGAGCGAGCCAAGAACGAAATAATCGATCAGCTCGGCGTCCTCCTTCGCGAGGTTCGCCATCGCGTCGCCAACAGCCTTCAGATCGTATCAGCCGTGCTGCTCCAAAACGCGCGGCGAACGACTTCACCTGAAACGCGCGACCATCTGACGGATGCCCATCATCGCGTGATGGCGGTCGCCCAGCTTGAACGACAGCTCTCGGAATCCCAAACCGGTGACGATCTCGTCGAACTGCGGGCCTATTTCACAAGTCTCTGCAACAGCATTGCGGCATCGCTGATTGGCGAAGAAAAAGCCGTAACATTGGTCGTGACAGGCGACGGCGTTGTCACATCGAGAGTGTCCGTCAGCCTGGGCCTCATCGTCACCGAACTGATTATCAACGCGCTGAAGCACGCCTTTCCAAACGGTGGCGCGGGAAGGATCGAGATCGGCTACAATTCTCATGGCCCCAATTGGACGCTGTCGGTCAGGGACGATGGAATTGGCTTGCCGAATGATCCGGTCACGTCCCGCACCGGACTCGGTACCGGCATCGTTCAAGCACTGGCGAAACAGCTCCAGGCGACGGTTGAAACGGCGTCCGCCGTCCCAGGCACCGTTGTTCGCGTCGAGCATGTCCGGGTCGCGCTGGTGGGAGAGAACGAGGATCGCAATTCCTCCGCGACACTGTCCGAAGGGCCTCGGTCAGGACCCACGCGCGATGAACCTGGAAGGTCAAATGCCAATGAACGCGTTGCAGGCCGCTGATCGCGGGAAAACGCTCATGATCGTCGAGGATGAAGTCCTTGTCGCAATCGCGCTGCGCGATGAGCTTGAGGCCGCCAGCTATCATGTCCTTGATTTAACGGACCGGCACGAACAGGCGGTCGCCGTAGCACGGGAAAGCACGCCTGACTTGGCGCTGGTGAACATCCAGCTGCGCGGCAGAGATGACGGGATCGAACTGGCGAAGCATCTGAAAGCTCTCTCCATTCCGGTCCTGCTGATTAGCGGGCAGGTCAGCCGGGCACGCTCCGCCCAGACAGTCGCCATAGGCTCGATGCCCAAGCCCTACAGTGCAGTCGAGATGGTCGAGGCCGTCACCTATCTGCTAGCGCGCATTGACGGAGACAAGTCTCCGCCCCGACCATCCGGGCTAGAAGTGTTCGAAGCGGCTTTGGGAGATCATGCATTATCGTAGTGCTACAGCGTATTCGTAGTGATCACCTTCATCGGTCGTGGCCCGCCATGAAAAACCGCTTCAGGGCCGTTTGTCGGCCAGCGGCTCCCCGTCATCCTCTTCCTCGAGCAGCACCGCGGCGGCGCCGGCTGCGGACAGGCGCACCTGGTTGCCTTCGACGGCAGCGACCAGACCGCCCGAGATGAAATGGTGGTGATCGCTGTGCGAGCCGCTGTCGGCCTTGGTCATCTTGATGCGGCCATTTTCGACCTTGTCGACTGTTCCGATGTGGACGCCATCGGCGCCGATGATTTCCATGTGCTCGGTGATCTGGCTGAGGTCGGCCATGACATTCTCCTGTCGGGTTTTGCTGCGTCACATGTTCAACACGCGAGCGACCGGATCGGCTCCGGGTGCCGGGGCGGGGCGCAAAAGAAACCCGCTTTCGGCTATTGCGGCTCGTGGTCCGGCCCCAGCATCCGCGCCGGGTCGACGATGCGGTCATAATCCTCGGCGGTGACCGCACCGCTGGCGATGGCGGCTTCGCGCAGGGTGAGGCCCTGCTCGTGCGCGGTCTTGGCGATCTTTGCGGCGGTGTCGTAGCCGATGGTCGGCGCAAGCGCGGTGACGAGCATCAGCGAATTCTGCACGCCGCGGGCGATATTGTCCCGCCGGGGTTGAAGGCCAGCGAGCAGATGCTCGGTGAAGCTGGTGGCGGCGTCTGCCAGCAGCCCCACGCTCTGCAGGAAGGCATGCGCCATGACCGGGCGATAGACGTTGAGCTCGAACTGGCCCTGGCTGTTGGCGAAGGCGAGCGTGGCGTGGTTGCCCAGCACCCTGGCACAGACCTGGGTGAGCGCCTCGGCCTGGGTGGGGTTGACCTTGCCGGGCATGATCGAGCTGCCGGGCTCGTTTTCGGGCAGCGCCAGCTCGCCGAGCCCGGCGCGGGGGCCCGAGCCGAGCAGGCGGATGTCGCTGGCGATCTTGTAGAGGCTGGTGGCCATGCCCTCGATGGCGCCGTGGAGGAAGAGCAGGGCGTCCTGGCCGGCAAGGGCTGCGAACTTGTTGGGGGCGGTGATGAAATTCAGCCCGGTGCTGGTGGCGATTTCGATGGCGATCGCTTCGGCAAAGCCCTTTGGGGCGTTGAGGCCAGTGCCGACCGCGGTGCCGCCCTGCGCCAGTGCCAGGATGCCGGGGAGCGCCATCTCGATTCGCGCGATCCCGTCCTGCAGATGTGCGGCATAGCCGGAGAACTCCTGGCCGAGCGTGAGCGGTGTGGCGTCCTGGGTGTGGGTGCGGCCGATCTTGATGATGGTGTCCCAGCCTGCGGCCTTGGCGGCGAGATCGGCGTGCATCGCCCGCAGCGCCGGAAGCAATCGGGAGAAGACTTCGCGGGCGGCGGCGATGTGGAGGGCGGTGGGGAAGGTATCGTTGGAGGATTGGCTGAGGTTGACGTGATCATTGGGGTGGACCGGCGCCTTGGTGCCGCGCCGGCCGCCGAGCGCTTCGCTGGCGCGGTTGGCGATGACCTCATTGGCGTTCATGTTGGTCTGGGTGCCCGAGCCGGTCTGCCAGACGACGAGCGGGAATTCGGCGTCGAGCAAACCGTCCGCCACTTCCTGTGCGGCATTGGCGATGGCGGTGGCGAGGCTGGGATCGAGCCCGCCAAGACGGGTGTTGGTGCGCGCCGCGGCGGCCTTGATGATTCCTAGGGCATGGATGATCGGCAGCGGCATCCGCTCGCTGCCGATGCGGAAATTTTCGAGGCTGCGCTGGGTCTGGGCGCCCCAGAGCCGGTCGGCGGGCACGGCGATGGCGCCCATGGAGTCGGTTTCGGTGCGGGTGTCGGTCATGTGTTGTCTCCCGATGGCCCCCGAACTGCGGGCTATCAGCTTTGGGCGAGACAGTCAGCAAACACCTTGGGATCGACGTTGCCGCCCGAGAGCATGACGATGGCGGTCTTGCCGTGAAGATCGACGGTGCCAGCGAGGGCGGCGGCGAGTGCAACGGCGCCGCCGGGCTCGACGACGAGCTTCAATTCGCGGAAGGCGAAGGCGACGGCGCGGGCGGCTTCGGCCTCGGTCACCCAGATTCCGCGCGCGCCGACGGCGGCGAGGGTGGCGAAGGTGAGCTCGCCCATGCGCAATGTTTGCAAAGCGTCGCAGCGGGTGGGGCCGGGGTTGCTGACCGGGATGATATGGCCGGCGGCGAGGCTGAGGCCGACATCGTCATAGCCCTGTGGCTCGACGGCGATGGTGGGCAGGCCCGAGCCGATGGCGAAGCCCGCGGTGAGGCCGCCGCCGCCGCAGCAGACAAGCGCCAGATCGGCGGTGATGCCCATGGCGGCGAGATCTTCGGCCACTTCGAGCCCCGAGGTGCCCTGCCCTGCCGCGACATGGCGATCGTCGAAAGGCGGGATGATGGTGGCGCCGCGTGTCTCAGCCAGCGTGGCGGCGAGTGCCTCGCGGCTTTCGGTCAACCGGTCGTAGAAGATGATTTCGGCGCCATCGGCGCGGGTGCGCTCGACCTTGAGCGACGGGGCGTCGGACGGCATGATGATGGCGGCGCGCAGGCCGAGCAGCCGGGCGGCCGCAGCGACGCCCTGGGCATGGTTGCCCGAGGAATAGGCGACGACGCCACCGTCCCGTTCAGCCTGGCTCAAGCTCGAGAGCCTATTATAGGCGCCACGGAATTTGAACGACCCGGTGCGTTGAAGACATTCCGGCTTGAGGAAGACGCGGCCGCCGGTGGCCGCATCGAGCGCATCGCAGCGCAGCAATGGCGTGCGCACCGCCGTGCCGAGAAGACGTGCTGCCGCTTCCACCACTTCGGTGTGTGTGAGCGGTGTGGAAAGCGGGTGCGGAACCATGGCGCAAGCCTTTGGGGCTCCACCCGAAAACTGCAAGTGGAGAGTGTAATAAAAAACTGCTTTACATGGCCGGTCCATGACCCCATACGCGCCGCTCGCTGCCCCATGGGACTTCCACCGCAAGGCAGCTTTGGTGCCGGCCTTCTCCGGCAACTTTGCTCACCCCGGAGGTCCCTTGAATTGCACAAGCACCATAACTCGTTGGGGGTAGCGACTGCCCTGCGACCCACGCAGCCAGTCACCCTCGTTCGTCCCCACGCCGCGCGTCGCGCTGCCCGATTCTTCGTCGAGAAGTTTCCGGGAACGTCGATGTATGCCGTGAAGGCAAACCCCTCGCCCGATCTGATCCGCACCCTTTGGGACAGCGGCATCACGCACTTCGACGTCGCCTCGATTGCCGAGGTGCGGCTTGTTCGTGGGCTTTTGCCACACGCCACGCTCTGCTTCATGCATCCGATCAAGGGTGAGGAAGCCATTCGCGAAGCCTATGCCGTGCATGGCGTGCGCACGTTCAGCCTCGATTCCCTCGACGAGCTGGCGAAGATCGTGGCCGCCACCGATGGTGCCACCGATCTCACGCTGTGCGTGCGGCTGCGGGTGTCTTCGGCGCATTCCAAGCTCAGCCTTGCCTCCAAGTTCGGCATCGCTGCCGATGAGGCCGGGCCCCTCTTGATGGCGACCCGCCAGGTGGCCGATGCGCTCGGCATCTGCTTCCATGTCGGCAGCCAGGCGATGAGCCCGCAGGCCTATGGCGATGCGCTCGGCCAGGTGCGCGCGGCGATTGTGGCCGCGGGCGTGACCGTGGATATCGTCGATGTCGGTGGCGGTTTTCCGTCGATCTATCCGGGCATGGAGCCGGGCGCGCTCGAGAGCTATTTCGAGGTGATCCACCGTGCCTATGAGGCGCTGCCGATCAGCTATTCGGCCGAGCTCTGGTGCGAGCCAGGCCGGGCGCTTTCGGCGGAATATGCGAGCCTGTTGGTGCGTGTGGAAGCGCGCAAGGGCGATGTGCTCTACATCAACGACGGTGCCTATGGCGCGTTGTTCGATGCGGCGCATGTCGGCTGGCGCTTTCCGGTCGAGCTGGTCCGTGAAGAGACGAGCCATGCCCGGACCATGGAGTTCAGCTTCTGGGGTCCGACCTGCGACGACATGGACTTCATGCGCGGACCGTTCGCGTTGCCCGCCGATGTGCAGGCGGGCGACATGATCGAGATCGGCATGCTCGGCGCCTATGGCTGTGCGATGCGCACCGGCTTCAATGGCTTCACCGCCGGCGACACGGTGATCGCCACCGACGAACCGATGGATTCGGTCTATGGTGTCACGCAAGAGTCTTCCGAGAACGTTATTCCACTTCGCAAGTTGAAGTAGGAACATCGACTTCGGCGGTTGCCGGCGGGGCTTGCCCTGCCGGCGGCCGCCATGCCCGTTCGGCGCCGGACTCCCCCGGCCACGGGCGGCGGGCCTTCCCGCCGGGCCATTTGACCAAAAGGGAGCCTTATCATGGCCAATACCGTCGTCACCGACCCGTCCCAGATCAACGACACCCGCAAGGCCGAGCTGCTTGCGCATGAAGTGAAGCACATCGACATCAAGAGCTTCGATGCGCGGCCGATCATCGACCAGATGGCGCATATGAGCTTCACCTCGCGCGACCTGGCGCGGGCAACGAGCATCTACAACATGATGCTTGCCGACAAGGATTGCTCGATCTTCCTCGTCATCGCCGGCAGCACGTCGGCGGGCGGCTGCATGGACCTTTATGCCGAGCTGCTGCGCAACAACATGATCGACGGGATCGTCGCCACCGGCGCCTCGATCGTCGACATGGATTTCTTCGAAGGCCTTGGCCACAAGCACTATCAGGCCCTCGAGATTCCCGACGATAACGAGCTGCGGTCGCTCTATATCGACCGGATCTACGACACCTATATCGACGAGCAGCAGCTGCAGGACTGCGACCACACCATCTACGAGATCGCCAATACGCTCGAGGCCAAGCCCTATTCGAGCCGCGCCTTCATCCGCGAGATGGGCAAGTATCTGGTCGAGCATGGCAAGAAGGAGAACAGCCTCGTCAAGCTCGCCTATGAGCATGATGTGCCGATCTTCTGCCCGGCGTTCGTGGACAGTTCGGCGGGCTTCGGGCTGGTGAAGCACCAGGTCGACCGTGCCAAGGAGGGCAAGCCGTACATGGTGCTCGATGCCATTGCCGACTTCCGCGAGCTGACCGACATCAAGGTGAAGGCCGGCACCACCGGGCTGCTGATGATCGGCGGCGGCGTGCCGAAGAACTTCATCCAGGATACGGTGGTTTGCGCCGAGATCCTGGGCCATGACGATGTGGCGATGCACAAATATGCCTTGCAGATCACCGTGGCCGATGTGCGCGACGGCGCCTGCTCGTCCTCGACGCTGCAGGAGGCGGCGTCGTGGGGCAAGGTGCAGACGACGCATGAGCAGATGGTGTTTGCCGAGGCCGGATCGGTGATGCCGCTGCTGGCTTCGGACGCCTATCATCGCGGCCATTGGAAGGAGCGTGCCAAGCGCGCCTTCGGGACGATGTTCGGCTGACACGAGGTTCGGCTGCGCCCCCGGGGTTCGGCTGATTGACTCGCCGCTGAAATCAAACGAACCCTCTGCGGCGCAAGCTGCAGGGGGTTTTTTCATGGACAGTCCGATTCTGGGGCCAGTGCTGGCGCTCGCCGGCTGGACGATGCTGGTGTGGGTGTGGATGTATGCCACGCGGCTGCCGGCGATGGCGCGCGCGGGGATTGATGGCACCAGGCTGGTGGGCTCGACGGGGCGGGGGCTGCGTGACCAGCTGGTCGCGAAGGGCGAGGAGCGCGCTTCATGGGTGGCGGACAATTACAACCATCTGCTCGAGCAGCCGACGGTCTTTTACGCCGTCGGCATTGCGCTGGCGCTGCTGGGGGCCGGGGATGGCGTCGCGCTGCTGCTGGCGTGGGGCTATGTTGCGCTGCGGGTCGCGCACAGCCTGGTGCAGATTCTCGTCAACCGGGTGGTCGTGCGCTTTGCGCTGTTTGCGCTGGCGAGCCTGTGCCTTGGTGGAATGACGGTGCTCGGGCTGCTCGCCGCCTTTTAGCGCGGGGCGGCCGGAGCTGGGGCCGGAGCTGGGGCTGGGGCGGCGGCCGGCGCGGCTGCTGTGGGCGGCGGCGGGGTGGTGGAGACGCTCGGCAGGGCGGCGTTGAGCTTGGCAAGCAGGTCAGGCGTCACGTCGAGGCCCGCGGAGTGCTGGAGCACGGCGCTGGCGGGGACGATCATGCTCGCACCCTTTTCCTGCATCAGCTGCGCGATGAGCGGGCGCATGGCGGCGCCGAGCTGCTGGCTGACATAGCTCTGGGCGCGCTGGATATCGGCCTCGGCGCGCTGGATCTCCTCGGTGGCGGCCTTTTGCCGGGCTTCGAAGGCGACGATGCGATCTTCGAGCGGCTTGTCCTTGAGTGTGCCGCCCTGCTGGCCGGCGCGGATGGCGTTGGCCTCGGCCTGCAGCTGGGTGGTGAGGGCATCGGCGCGGGTGCGCAGCGTGGCGACGCGGGCTTCGAGCGCCGTGGCGGCCCCACGGCCGGCGACGCTCTGCGCCACAACGCCATCGACATCGGCGATGAGCATCGACGTGGCGGGCAGTCGCTGGGCGACGGCCGGCGACGCGGCGAGGGTGATGGCAGCGGCAGACAGGAGGAAACGCTTGAGCATCATCGGGCCTTTTGGTTCGATCGTTGCGGCTCCATGGCACAGCAGCACTGCCATGTCGCCCCCCAGATTGTCGTGGCAAATGCCCGCCGGCAGCTTTCCGGAGAATGAACGGTTAGCGGGAACGGCTAGCGCCGCGTGAACAGCGCCACCAGCTCGACATGGCTCGACCAGCGGAACTGCGCCACCGGCCAGAGCTTTTCGATGGCCCAGCCGGCATCGGCGAGGCGCCTTGCATCGCGGCCGAAGGTGCTGGGGTTGCACGAGACACCGATGATCCGCGGCACGGCGGAGGTTGCGAGCATCTTCACCTGGGCCTCGGCGCCGGCGCGGGGTGGATCGAAGACCACGGCATCGAACGGCTTCAGTTCGTCGGGCGTGAGCGGGCGGCGGAACAGGTCCCGGTGCACCGTGTCGAGCGGGCGGCCGGCGGCGCGGGCGGCCCCTGCCAGCGATGCCACGGCCGGGCCGGCGGCATCGACGGCCATCACGCGGGCGGCACGGCTGAGCGGCAGCGCGAAGGTGCCGAGGCCGCAGAACAGGTCGGCGACGACGCGCGCGCCGGCGGTGGCGGCGGTGACCGCGGCGACAAGGGCGGCCTCGCCCTCCACCGTGGCCTGAAGGAAGGGGGCGGGGGGCAGGCTGACGCGGACGCCGCCCATCATCAGCTGCGGGGTCTGCGCCTCATAGACCGTCTCCACCCCCTGCGCGCCCTCGACCGAGAGCCGTGCCAGCCCATGAGCCCTGGCGAAGTCGGTGAGCCGCTGGATCTCGTCGAGGCTCTCGGCGTGGATGTTGGCGACGAGCAGGTCGATGCCGGTGTCGGACGCGGTGAGGGTGAGACCCGCCCCCTGCCCTTCGGCGAGGGTCTCGTGCAGCAGCGCGCGTAGCGGTGCCACCAGCGCGAAAAGCTCGGGCAGCATCACCTCGCATTGCTGGAGATCGATGATGCGGTGGCTCGATTCGCTGTTGAAGCCGAGCAGCAACTGGCCGCCGCGCCGCACCGCGCGGATGGCGATGCGCCGCCGCGATCGGGGCGGCGAGAGGGCGACCGGCGCCACGTCGGCGGGCATCATCGGCCCCAGCACGCGCACCAGCCGATCGAGCACAAAGGCGCAATAGGCCTGGTCGGTGATGTGCTGGAGCTGGCAGCCGCCGCACTCGGGAACATGCCGGCAGACGGGGACGACATGGCCGGGGCCGGGGACGATGACGGGCTTGCCATCCTCGAAATGGATCTCGTCGCCGACTGCGGCACCCGCCACGAAGCGGCCGTCGGCGGTGATGCCGTCGCCGCGGGCGGCAAGGCGGATGATGGTCTGGATGTCGTTCACAGGCTGGCCAATACGGATGGAAGGGCGGCGACCAGATCGTCGGCTATCAGGCCGGGGCCGCAGAGGAAGCCGGCCTCGCCATGCAGCCAGGCGGCAGCGGCGGCGGCACGGAACGGGTCCATGCCCTGGGCGATGAGCCCGGCGATGATGCCGGCGAGCACATCGCCGCTGCCGGCGGTGGCGAGGTGCGGCGAGGCATGGGTGTTGACGAGCACCCGGCCATCGGGGGCGGCGATGATCGTCTCGGGGCCCTTGAGGAGCACCACCGCGCTTGCGAGGCTCGCGGCAGCCTGGACGGCGGCGATGCGGTTCGGGCCGATGTCGCCGAACAGCGCGCGAAACTCGCCCTCGTGCGGGGTCAGCACCATGGGCGCTCGCGCGGCGGCAAGCATCGCGGGATCGGCGAGCCGAAGCGCCATGGCATCGAGCACGACCGGAAGCGACGCTGCGAGCGCGCGGTTGAGCCAGTCACGCGACCGGCCGTCTTCGGCGAGGCCGGGGCCAAGGAGCAGGGCCGTCGTGCGCCGATCATCGAGCAAGGTGCGGGCGGCGGCATCATCCCGGCGCATGATCGCGTTCGGGAGGGTTGCGGCGTCGCCGGCGAGGGTCACCACCCCTGCCCCGCTGCGAAGTGCTGCGCTGGCAGCGAGGGCGGCGGCACCCCCGGTGGCGAGGTGGCTGCCGACCACCAGCAGCTGGCCACGCGCGAACTTGTGCGTGTCGGGGGCGGGCACCCCGCGAAGTGGCCGGGACACCAGGTGGATGGGGACATCGGGCAGTGCTGCGCCGATATCCGCCACCACCAGCCGGCCGCGCGTGCGCGCACCGGCGCCCTGGACATGGCCGTGCTTGGCGGCGCCGAACGCGATCGTGAGGTCGGCGGCCAGCGGCTGGCCATGGGCTTCGCCGGTCAGCGCGTCGATGCCGCTGGCGATGTCGAGTGCCACCACCGGGCCGCTGCCCTGCAGGGCGGCGAGCAGGGCTTCGGCTGCGGGGGGAAGCGGGCGACCGAGGCCGGTGCCGAACAGTGCGTCGACGATCAGCGTGTCGTGCGTGTCCGCGAGCGTCTCGGGGCCAAGCACCGGGCCGTCCCAGCGCGCCGCCATGGTCTGCGCAGGCTCGGTGGCGGGGGGTGCCAGCGCGATGACGTCCACACTGACCCCGCGCGCGCGCAGGCCGAGCGCCACGCCATAGCCATCGCCGCCATTGTTGCCGGGGCCGCAGAGCACCAGCGCCCGGCCGCGCGGGGCGAAGGCCATGATCGCGGCAGTGCCGGCGGCAGCGGCGCGCTCCATCAGCACCAGTGCGGGGGTGCCGGCGGCGATGGCGGCGGCTTCGGCGCCGCGCATTTCATCGGGGGTGAGGAGCGGCGGGCCGGCCGGCAGCATCAGCATTGCGCGGCCTCCCGGGCAATGGCACAAGCGGGGGCATGATCCGCCCCGCCCTGCTTTTGTGCCTTTCCCTGCTCGCCGGCTGTGCGGCGTCGCCGCTCTATGTCGAGCGCGGGCGCGGTGGCACGCTGGCCGAGGTGCCGCGCGACGCGCGCGGCGAGCCGATCTGGGCGGCGATCAAGCCCATGCCGAGCCTCCCCGGGGAAACCTCCCCGGTGATGACCGCCGGCAACCAGTTGCAACCGCGCTGAGCGCCAGAACGCTGGAAAAGCCTCAGATATCGGCAAAGACATGGGTTTCTGCAGCCGCTCCCGGATGGGTGACGGCGCCCGTGCGCGCGGGTCCGACATTCTGCGCAAAACGCCAGATCGCCCCGGCATTGTAATCGGTGCGGCGCGGCTCCCACGCGCTGCGGCGCGCGGCGAGGACATCGTCGGCAACATCGAGGTCGATCGTGCCGGCCTCGGCATCGATGTGGATCAGGTCGCCATCCTCGACGAGTGCGATCGGCCCGCCATCGGCAGCTTCGGGGCCGACATGGCCGATACAGAAGCCGCGGGTGGCGCCCGAGAAGCGGCCATCGGTGATGAGCGCCACATGCTCGCCAAGCCCCTGGCCATAGAGGGCGGCGGTGGTGCTGAGCATCTCGCGCATGCCGGGGCCGCCCTTGGGGCCTTCGTAGCGAATGATGATGACGCAGCCCTGCTCGATGGTGCGCGCCTCGACGGCGGCGAAGCAATCCTCCTCGCAATCGAACACCCGCGCCGGGCCGCTGAACTTGAGCCGCGCCAGCCCGGCGACCTTGACGATGGCGCCATCGGGGGCAAGCGAACCCCTGAGGCCGACGACGCCGCCGGTGGGCGAGAGCGGGGCGGAGACCGGGTAGATGACCTTCTGGTCATCGCGCCAGCTGATCTCCTCGATGTTTTCGCCAAGCGTCTTGCCGGTGACGGTCAGGCAGTCACCATGCAGCAATCCGGCATCGAACAGCGTGCGCATGACCATGTAAACGCCGCCGGCGTCGTGGAGATCCTTGGCAACATACTTTCCGCCGGGCTTGAGGTCGGCGATGTAAGGTGTTGACTTGAATATCGCCGCCACGTCGAACAGGTCGAAATCGATGCCCGCCTCATTGGCCATGGCGGGAAGATGGAGGGCGGCATTGGTCGAACCGCCGGTGGCGGCGACGATGCGCGCGGCATTCTCGAAGGCCGTGCGGGTGCAGATGTCACGCGGGCGGATGTTCTTCTCGATAAGCGTCATCACCTGGCGGCCGGCCGCCGTGGCGATGTCGGCGCGGCTGCCATAGGGGGCGGGCGCCATGTTGCTGTTGGGCATCGACAGACCGATCGCCTCCCCCACGCATGCCATGGTGTTGGCGGTGAACTGGCCGCCACAGGCGCCGTGCCCGGGGCAGGCCACCTTTTCGAGCGCGGTCAACCGCGCGATCGGGCAGGAGCCGGCGGCATAGCCACCGACGGCCTCGAACACGTCGACGACGGTCACATCCTTGTCCTCGAAGCGGCCGGGGAGGATCGAGCCGCCATAGACGAAGATGCTGGGCACGTTGAGCCGCAGCATCGCCATCATCATGCCCGGCAGGCTCTTGTCGCAGCCGGCAAAGCCGACAAGCCCGTCATAACAATGGCCTCGCACCGAAAGCTCGATCGAATCGGCAATGACCTCGCGGCTGATGAGGCTGGATTTCATGCCCTGGTGGCCCATGGCGATGCCATCGGTAACGGTGATGGTGTTGAACCGCCGCGGCAGGCCGCCAGCCTCGTCGACGCCCTGTCGGCAGACATCGGCCTGGGCATCGAGGGTGGTGTTGCAGGGGGCGGAATCATTGCCCGCCGACACGATCCCGACGAACGGCCGGCCGATCTCTTCCTCGGTCAGGCCCATGGCATAATAATAGCTGCGGTGCGGCGCGCGCTCGGGGCCGACCGAAACATGGCGGCTGGGCAACCTGGACTTGTCGAAACGGCTCACATGTGGCTCCCTGTCGAGCGGTCGGGCGACAGTCGATGCGCGCGCCGGTCCGCCCGGTCAAGTCCGGCGGGCGGCTTTGGGGGGATGAAGCGATGGGCGTGGTGGGGATTGGCGGGCTGTTCTTTCGCGCGGGTGACCCGGACGCGCTGGCGCTATGGTATCGCATCCACCTGCATATCGGCGCCGGCTGCAATGCCGATGCCGCCGGACCCGTCGACGAATGGAGCTGGATGACGCACGGCGGGCCAACGGTGTTCGCGCCCTTCAAGGCGGACAGCGACTATTTCCCCGCCGACAAGGCCTTCATGCTCAACCTGCGCGTCGAGGGGCTGGAGGCGTTGCTGGCAAGCCTCGCCGAAGCCGGCATTGCGGCAGAAACGCGCGCCGAATGGGATTCGCCCGAAGTGGGTCGGTTTGCACGGATCCATGATCCCGAGGGCAACCCGATCGAGCTGTGGGAGCCGCCTGCCTAGCGAAGTTGCCTGAGCAGCTGGTGCGTGGTGTCGGCGAGGATGGCGCACCAGTGTGCCACGCCGGCGGCATCGCGCAGGCCGTCGTTGCGCACCTCGATGCCGAGATAGGGAAGCCCGCGCGCCTCGGCGTGGCGATCCATCGTGTAGTTGAGCGTGTTGCCCGAATAGGGCTCGTTATCGCCCACATGCAGCCCGCGCGCGGCGAGGAGCGGCAATGCGAGGCGCGGCGCCCGGCTGTCGGTGTTGTGGAGCAGGCCGATCGGCCAGGGGCGGGCTTCCGCGGGGGCGGTGGCGAGCTGCGGGGTGAAGCTGTGGATCGACAGCAGCAACTGCGGGCGGTGGGCGGCCACGGCCGCGTCGATGGCGGTGTGATAGGGCGTGTGGATGGCGGCGAGGCGCAGCGACCGCTCGGCGTCGGACAGCGCGAGGTTGCCGGGGATGACATGGCCATCCGAGGCGGCCGGGATTCCGCTCGGCTCATCGGGGTCGCGGTTGAGATCGACAACGAGCCGCGACACGGTGGCGATGACCGCCGGCGCATCAAGGGCGAAGGCGAGCGCCTCGGCGAGCGCTGCGGTGCCGATGTCGATGCCGATGTGCGTTTCGAGCAGCGCCGGGTCGATGCCGAGATCGATGCCGGGTGGCACGGCGTTGCTGGCATGGTCGGCGACGATGAGGACCGGGGCGGTGCCGGAAATGATGCGGGGTGCGGTCATGCGCTTGCGCCGAAATCGGGCTTGCGCTTGGCAAGGAAGGCGGCGACGCCCTCGGCGAAATCCGGCCCCGTGAAGGCGGCATCGAAGCCGGCCTGGCTTTCGGCATCGTCATCATGCGCGCCTTCGATGATGCGCTGGATGATCGCCTTGGACGCGCGCTGGCTCGACGGCGAGGCGGCGGTGACGGCGGCGGCGAAGGCAGTCACCTCGGCGTCGAGGTCCTGCGCGACGATCTGCACCAGCCCGATGCGCAGCGCCTCGGCGGCATCGACGAGCGCACCCGAGAAGAGCAGCCGCCGCGCCTGGGCGGGGCCGACGAGCTCGACGAGCAGGCGGGTGTCGTGGAGCGGATAGACGAGCCCGAGTTTTGCCGGCGTGATGCCGAGGCGGGCACGCGGCGAGGCGATGCGGAGATCGCACGCCATCGCGACGCCGCAGCCGCCGCCCACCGCGTCGCCGTCGATCACCGCCAATGTCGGCTTCGGGGCGCGGGCGAGCGAGACCTGGGTGGCGCGGATGGCGGCGGCGTTGCGGGCACGCCAGGCGGGATCGGCGGAATGCACGGCGAATTCGGCGATGTCGGCACCGGCGCAGAATGGTCCGGGATGGGCGCTGGCGACGATGAGCAGGCGGACTGCAGGGTCGGCCATAGCGCGGGCGACGAGGCCGGGCAGCGCCTCCCACATCGACTGCTCCATCGCGTTGCGCTTTGCCGGACGATCGAGGAGCAGCCGTGCCACCGGGCCGGCGGTTTCGAGGCGGAGATGCGGGTGGTCGGTCATGCGGGCCCCTTTGCTGCGGTTCTCGACTTAACGAGGCAGGGGCCATGTGCGCCAGACAAAAAACGGCCGGCGCTCGGCCCTTGTTATCGGGGGGGAGAGAGCGCCGGCCGGGATTTGCCGCCGGCGCATGCGCCGGCGGCTGGGAGAGCGATTACTGAGCTGCGACGTTGGTGTTCAGCGCAGCAAGGTCGGTGCCGAGTGCCTTGGCGGCCGACGCGAACTTCTTGCCGGCTTCGGCGCGGCCACCGGCATCGCACAGGCGCTCGCCGACGACGATGAGGCGCATGGCCATGGTGGCCTGCTCGGGCTGGGCGGTGGCCGCGGCGCTGCGCAGTGCTGCCGGCGTGTTTTTGCAGGTGTTGGCATCGGCGGCGAACGCGGGTGCCGAAACGGCTGCTGCGGCAAAGGCGATGGCGATGAGAGCACGGTTGAACATGGTCTTCTCCTGTTGTGTCGCCGGGGGCAAATGCCGGTCCGGTTGAGCGTCACTCGAAACTTGTGAGTGAAGCTTTAAGTGAGACTCAGTTAATGGTCAAGCGAGAACTGAGTGGCAATCAGAAATATTTTGTGCGTTGCGGTATAGACCCGGTTTGCCTTCGGTTGACGTGCGCGTCAACCTTTCATGCTGCGCTGCGGCAAATTTTTAGAGCAGCGTTGTCGCTGCGTGCCACCAGCCATGTGGCGCCAATGCAGCTGCCGCCGTGTCGCGGGCGCCGACTGTCTCGAACAGCGCGAGGCAGGTGGCGCCCGAGCCGCTCATCCGCACCAGCGTGGTGCCTGGCTGCCTGGAAAGCGCTTCGAGCACCTCGCCGATAACCGGGGCGATGGCGCATGCTGCCGGGGTCATGTCGTTGCGCAGGCTGGCCAGTGGCGCCTGGGCGTCGATGCCGCCGCGGTCGGCCTGGTCCCAACCGGCGAAAACCGGGCCGGTGGGCACGGCGACGCGCGGGTTGACGAGGAGGATCGGCGTGCCGGCGAGATCGTGCGGCCAGCGGGAAAGTGTCTCTCCCTTGCCCTGCCCGAAGCAGGTCTGGCTGGCCACGCATGCCGGCACATCGGCGCCGAGCCCGGCCGCCAGCGCTTCCAGCCGCGTGGCAGGCCAGTCGAGCTGCCAGAGCCGGCCCAGCAGCCGCAGCGTCGCCGCGGCATCGGCCGATCCGCCGCCGAGGCCGGCGGCGACCGGGATGCGCTTTTCGAGGTGGAGTTCCGCCCCCGCATGGATGCCGGCGGCGTCCGCCAGCGCCCTGGCGGCGCGGATCACCAGATTGTCCGGCCCGGCGCCGGCCGCCTCGGCGTGCTCGCCGTCGATCCGGAGCGTCAGCGTATCCGCCGGCTCGGCGTGCAGCGTGTCCCCGAACGCGGTGAAAGCGAAGATCGTCTCGAGGTCGTGATAGCCGTCTTCGCGGCGGCGGCGCAGGTGCAGGGCGAGATTGACCTTGGCAGGTGCGGCTTCGTGCATCGTGCGCGGGTATCAGTTCGCCATCGCGACGGCGGCGTCGAGGCCATAGTCCAGCTTGGCGAGCAGCTCGCGGCGTTGCTTGTCGCTGGGCTCCATCTGCAAGGCGGCGCGCCAGCGGAAATTGGCCTCGATGCGCCGGCCGGTGCGCCAATAGGCATCGCCCAGATGATCGTTGACCGTGGCGTCGGTCGCCTCGAGCTCGGCGGCCTTTTCCAGAGTGGAAACCGCCTCGGCGAAGTTGCCGCGCCGGAACTGGCTCCAGCCGAGCGAGTCGATGATGCCGCCATCGGCAGGACGCAGGGCAGCGGCCTTTTCGATCAGGGCGCTCGCCTCGGGCAGCTTGAGCGAACGGTCGAGCAGCGAATAGCCGAGATAGTTGAGGACCACCGGCTCGTCGGGGGAGAGCTGCAGCGCGGCGCGCAGATCGGCCTCGGCACCCGGCCAGTCGCCGGCCTGCTCCTTCATGCTGCCGCGCAGGAACCACAGGCCCCAGTTGTTGGCGCCTTCGGGGGTGAGTGCCAGCGCCTGCGAATAGGCCTCGATCGCCGGACCGAAGGCGGAGGCGCGGCGGTGCCAATCCCCCAGCCGCACCCAGGCATCGCTTCCGGCTCCCGGTACGGTGGTCGCCTTGCGCAGCAGCGCGCCGGCCTGCGCGGTGTCCCCCATCGCTTCAAGCACTTCGGCGCGGCGAATGCCTGCCGACACGGCGAGGGCATCGTCATCCGCCACCTTTTCATAGGCGGCGAGCGCTGCCGACCGCTGGCCGCCGCGGGCGAGCATATCGCCGGCGATCAGCCAGCCGGCGGGCACATCGGGGGCGAGAAAGGTCGCGGTGCGCGCGAACAGCAGTGCCAGCGGCACTGGCCGCTCGCGCGACAGGTCCGACGCCAGCCGTGCTGCCATCCAGGCGATGCCCTGCCGCGGCCCCGGCGCCAGTGCGCCGATGCGCTTGCCCGCCTGCAGCCGGGTGCGCGCCGCCACGGTGGGCGGATCATTGCCATCGAGCAGCGCCAGTGCGCGAACCTTGTCCCCGCCCTCGGCGACGGCATCGGCCTCGCCGACGCGGATGAAGCTGATGCCCGCCGGCGATCCGGCGCGCAGGCTGGCATAGGCGGCCGCCGCCTCGGGCCAGCGCCTAGCCGCCGCGAGCATATGGGCGCGCTGCTCGGTGACATAGGAGCGCGCAAAGCCGGTGAACTGCTGCGGATCGAGGATGGCCAGTGCCGCATCATTCTCGCCGCGCCCGAAGCGCACCCAGGCATCGACGATCGGCGAGACGACCTGCGCATAGCCCGCGCCCGCCAGCGTGGCGCGTGCGGCATCGGCGGCCTTCCAGTCCTTCTTGAGCACCGCTTCGCTCAGCAGCAAAACGCCCAGCTCGGGATTGGCACCACCGCTCGCCTGCAGCTGGTGCGCCAGCGCAAAGGCCTGTTCAGCATCGCCCGACGCCACCGCGAGCTCGAAGGCGCGGCGCACCAGCGTGGGCTTGCCGGGATCCTGCGCGTTGGCGAATTCGAAGAAGCGCGCGGCATCGGTGAGCGAGTCCCCCGATGACGCGGCGCGGCCGAGGACATAGCCATGGAGCGCCGACGAGGGCTGGCCGGCGGCGTTGATCCGCGCGGTGGCGGGCGCGGCGAGCGCCAGGAGGGACAGGAACAGGAGGGTACGCATGGGGGGACTCTGGCTTGGGTGGGGCTGGGAGTCGAGAGGGTTGGGGGTCGCGGTGCGGTCAGGAAGGAAGAGGCCGTGGCAAAGCCACGGCTGGCGTCGGACGGGTTCGGCGCGCAGGAGCGCGCGCCGCCCCGCCGGCCGAGCTTGCGCGAGTCGCAGAATAGCTGCGCTATTCTTGCGCCGCGCTGCGCTACATATTCGGATAATTCGGCCCCCCGCCGCCCTCCGGCACCACCCACACGATATTCTGCGACGGGTCCTTGATATCGCACGTCTTGCAATGGACGCAGTTCTGCGCGTTGATCTGGAAGCGCGGCTCGCCGGTCTCCTGGCCCACCACTTCGTAAACGCCGGCCGGGCAGTAGAGCCGGGCGGGCTCGTCGTAGAGCGGCAGGTTGACCGCAATGGGGATGCTCGGGTCCTTGAGCTTGAGGTGGACCGGCTGGTCCTCCTCATGGTTGGTGTTGGAGATGAACACGCTCGACAATTTGTCGAAGCTGTAGACGCCATCGGGCTTGGGATAGACGATCGGCTGCACTTCCGACTTTTTCTTGAGCGACTTGTAATCGGGGTGATTCTTCATCGTGAAGGGCAGCCGCAGGCCGAGATGCTCCAGCCACATGGTGACGCCGGCAATGCCGGTGCCGATGAGATTGCCGAACCGCTCGACTGCCGGCAGCGTGTTGCGCACCATCCGCAGCTCGGATTCGACCCAGCTCGTCTGATAGGCGGCCTGATAGGCGGTCAGTTCGTCATTGCCGCGCTGGCTGGCGATGGCCTCCACCGCGGCGTCCGCCGCCATCATCCCGGTCTTCATCGCGGTGTGGCTGCCCTTGATCCGCGGCACGTTCACGAAGCCGGCCGAGCAGCCGATCAGCGCGCCGCCGGGGAAGGCCAACTTCGGCACCGATTGCCAGCCGCCATCGTTGATCGCGCGGGCGCCATAGGAAACGCGGCGGCCGCCTTCGAGAATTGCCTTGATCGCCGGGTGTGTCTTCCAGCGTTGAAACTCGTCGAAGGGCGAGAGATAGGGGTTCGAATAGTTGAGCCAGACCGAAAAGCCGAGCGCCAGCTGGCCATTGGCCTGGTGGTAGATGAAGCCGCCGCCATTGGCATCGGAGAGCGGCCAGCCCTGGGTGTGGATGACCTTGCCGGGCACATGCTTTGCCGGATCGATGTCCCACAGCTCCTTGAGGCCGATGCCGTAGATCTGCGGATCGCTGTCCTTGTCGAGCGCGAAATGCCTGATGAGCTGCTTGGACAGATGCCCGCGCACACCTTCGGCGAAGAAGGTGTATTTGGCGTGCAGTTCCAGCCCCGGCTGCCAGCTCGGCTTTTTCGAACCGTCGCGGGCGATACCCATGTCGCCGGTGGCGACGCCCTTCACCGAGTTATCCTCGTTCCACAGGACTTCGGCCGCGGCAAAGCCGGGGAAGATCTCGACGCCCAGCGCCTCGGCCTGGCCCGCAAGCCAGCGGCAGAGGTTGCCGAGGCTCACCGTGTAGCAGCCCTTGTTGTTCATGAACGGCGGCATCAGGCCGTGCGGAAACTCGTGCTGCTTCGTCTCCGTCAGGATCCAGTGGTGGTTCTCGCTCACCTCCACGGTCATCGGGCTGTCCATCGTCCGCCACTCGGGGAGCAATTCGTCGAGAGCCCGTGGATCGACTACGGCACCCGACAGGATATGCGCCCCGACTTCGGAACCTTTCTCGAGAATGCAGACCGAAAGTTCGAGGCCCTTTGCCGTCGCTGCCTGCTTGGCCTTGATCGCGGCTGCCAGCCCTGCCGGGCCCCCGCCCACGATCACCAGATCATAGGGCATCGATTCACGTTCGCTCATGCCTTGCCTTTCATCCATCCCCACCGCCGACCACGGTCAACATCCTGCCGCAGCTTTGCCATGCTCTGTCAGATACGGAAGCGATTGTCGCTTGACCAGAGGCGCTGCCGCCGCAGAAGTGCGCGCAATGTTGGCTGCAACCGCCTCACCACAACTGCCGAATGCCATTGTGGCTGCATCGGCACTTGGCTGGCTGGTCGATTGCGGCCTGGATGCGGTGGTAGACGCCACCCCGCGCAACTGGCTGGCCGAACGACCGACGCCGGCCACCGAGGCGCTGACTGTGCGGCCAGAACCGTTGCAGGCGCCGGCTCCGGTTCAGCACGCGCCCGCGGCCCTTGCGCTCGATGATCTCGACAGCCTTGCAGCACTGGATGCCGCCCTTGTGGCAATCGACCATCCGCTCGGCCGGCGCAGCGCCGCTCCACCCCGGCTGCTGACGGTTGCAGACAATGCGCCGCTGCTTCTGCTCGGCGAAGTGCCGTTGCCCGACAATGGCGACGAGCGCCGGCTGCTGGCTGCAATGCTCGCCGCCATCGGCATCGAACTCGATACGGTGTCGGTCGCGGCGCTGCTGCCATGGTCTACCCCCGGCAACCGGCCGGCGCGCGCCGACGAGGTCGACAGTTTCCTGCCTTTCCTGCGGCGTTCGCTGGCGCTTGCGCCGCAACGCTGCATCCTGGCGCTCGGCCAGCGAGCCGGCCAGCTTGCCGTGCCCGATGCGCCGCTGGCAGCGCTGCGCGGCCGCGCGCTGGCGCTCGAGGGCGTGCCGATGCTCACCACCTATCCGCCTGCCATGCTGCTGCGCCAGCCGGCGCTCAAAGCCGATGCCTGGGCCGATCTGCAGCGGCTGCAGGCGCTTCTCGAAGGCACTGCATGATCCGCAAGCTTCTCTTCGCCGCCGCGCTGCTTTCGGGCAGTGCAGCGCTCGCCAATGACCAGACGATGACGCCGCCGGGAGACGGCACGCTGATCGTGACCGGAATTCGCGACGGCATCACCGCCCGCCAGCGCGCGGTGCCGGCACAGCTGACCGCGGCCGAGCGCGCCGTCTGGCGCTCGCTGTTCCTCGATATCGACGCCGGGCGGCTGGCACAGGCAGAGGCCGCGCTGGCGTCGCTCGGCAAGGGACTGCTGACCGAGACTGCGCGCGCGCAGATCATCGCGGCGCGTGGCCCCAAGGGTGTTGCCGGCAAGTTCACGCGTGCCCAGCTTGTCGAGTGGCTGAACACCTATGGTGACCTGCCCCAGGCGCAGGGCGTGGCGCGTGTTGCCGCCCAGATGCGTGGCGACGCCGGGCCAATCCCGGTGCTGCCGAGCATGCGGCCGCTGCGCTACATGAGCGTAAACCCACCGCTGGCGTTCCGCTCCGAGACCGGCGAGACCGACTTCGGTGCCGCCAATGCGCTGAAGCCGCTGCTTGCGGCGGACCGGAACGCCGACGCCGAGCGGGCCTGGGCAAATGCCGAGGCCGGCCTTTCGAGCGGGGCGCGAGCCGAATGGGCGCAGCGGGTGGCGTGGAGCTATTACGGCCAGAACGACAATCCGGCAGCGCTGCGCCTCGGGCTGCAGGCGGCGCGCGGCATGGGGCCATGGGCCGCCCTTGGTGCCTGGACCGCAGGGCTCGCGGCGTGGCGGCTCGGGCAATATGATGCGGCAGCAGAAGCCTTCGACCTGATGGCGACGCGGATGGCGGGCTATGAGCGTACCGAGGACCTGGCCGCGGCCGGTGCCTATTGGGCGAGCCGCGCGCACTTGGCCGCCGGCCACCCCGAGCTGGTGACGCCGCGCCTCGAATCCGCCGCACGGGCGCCCAACAGCCTTTATGGCGTGCTGGCGCGACGCGCGCTCGGGCTGGCGCCGGTGCAGGACTGGTCCGAACCCGATTTCATCACCGCTGACTGGAACCATTTGCGTGACTTCGCCGGCGCCCGGCGGGCCGCAGCACTGGTGGAGATCGGCCAGATCGGGCTTGCCGACCGCGAGCTGAAGCATCTGGCGCTGACCGCACCCCAGGCCAATTACTCGGCACTGCTGCGCTTGGCTGCCCGGCTCAGCCTGCCCGCCACGCAGTACAGCCTTGCGGTGCGGCCGCCGGTGGGGATCGACCCGCCACTCTCGGCGCGCTTCCCCGCACCCGATTGGGAGCCGGCGCGCGGCTGGCGTGTCGACCGCGGGCTGGTGTTTGCCCATGCGCTGCAGGAATCGAACTTCATCACCACCGCCACGTCGCGGGCGGGTGCGAAGGGTGTGATGCAGATGATGCCCGGCACCGCGCGCGAAGTGTCCGCCGCGATGGCGGCGGCTGCCACCGAAGGGAGTTCGGCGGTGATCGGCAGCCTCACCGACCCGGCGTTCAACATCGAGGTGGGCCAGACCTATCTGGAGGCACTGCGCGACATGAGCTACACCGAGGGGCTGCTCCCCAAGGTGATCGCCGCCTATAATGCCGGCCCCGGCAGCGTGCAGCGCTGGAACGCCAGCCTCGATGACCGCGGCGACCCGCTGCTCTTCATCGCGTCGATCCCGTTCCGCGAAACGCGCCATTATGTCGAAGTGGTGCTGCGCAATTACTGGATGTACCAGCTGCGCGATGGCGAGACGCCGGCGAGCGTCGATGCGCTGATCGGCGGGCTGTGGCCGAAGTTTCCGGGGATGCCGGGCCTGCCGGCGGTCAAGCGCCTGCCGCGGCCGGTGCAGGTGTTGCCGAGCCAGGCCGAGCCCGAAAAGCTTCCCGGCCTCGTTGAATCGGGCGCCTGATGCCGATCGACACCAGCCGGACGTTCCGCGCGGTGAACATCGCCGTCCTCACCGTGTCGGACACCCGCGATGCGTCGTCGGACACGTCGGGCGATACGCTGGTCGAGCGGCTGACGTGCGCCGGCCACACTCTGGCGGCGCGCGCGATCCAGAAGGACGATGTGCCGATGCTTGTCGAGCGGCTGCGGGGCTGGATTGCCGACCCGGCCATCGACGCGATCATCACCACCGGCGGCACCGGGCTGACCGGGCGTGATGTGACCCCGGAGGCGCTGGCGCAGGTGGCGGAGAAGGATATTCCGGGCTTCGGCGAGCTGTTCCGCTGGCTCAGCTTCCAGACGATCGGCACCTCCACCGTCCAGTCACGCGCCTGTGCCGGCGTGGCGCAGGGCACCTACATCTTCTGCCTGCCCGGCTCGACGGGGGCGGTGAAGGACGGGTGGGACGGGATCTTGAAGGACCAGCTCGACAGCCGGCACCGGCCGTGCAATTTCGTCGAGCTGATGCCGCGGCTGCGCGAGAAATAGGGGCTATTTCATCCGCTCTAGGGCTTCCAGCCGGGGCGGAAGCGGCTGCCAGCGCCCGGTCTTGCCAAGCGCCTTGCCCTCGTCGAACAGCGACTGCATCGACACCGGATCGAAGATGATCGGGTTCGGCTCCACGGCATCGTCGCGCAGATAGGCGACGTTGAACTTGACCCCGGCGTTGCGACTCATCGTGTAGATGCGCTCGACCTCGCGGTAGGTGATGGTGCGGAGCATCTCCGATACCGAGCGGCCGAGGATGCTGCCGCTGTTGGTGCCCGACAGCGTGCGGTTGCCGGTGTAGCTGACATGGCCGTTGACCACCGCCCAGACATTCTCGTTCGAGCCCTTGGGGTCGATCATGTAGCTGCGGAACAGCATGGCCTGCTTGAGGCCGCCATCGACATGCATTGTCGGCGGCCCGTCGCCCTGCTTGATGTACACCGGCGAGAAGGCGCCGGGAATTGCCGCCGATGCGGCGAGAACCTTGCGATAAAGTGCTGCGCGCTGCGGCGAGGACGAAATCGCGATGCGGCCCATGTCCCACACCGTCGCCACGCCATTGTCGAGATCGGTCGTGCCGACGAACAGCCGGCGGCCCTTGCGGTGCTCGGCGGCCACCTGGTCGAGCAGCCGGTCATCGACCATCTGCTCGATCATGGCCTCCAGCGGCGAGCGGTCGAAGACCGAGGCCTTGCGGGCGAAGCCGATCACGCCGCGCCGCTTGTAGATATCCTTGCTGGTGAGCGAGGTGTAGGCGCGGATGAGGTCGGCATCGCGCGATGACCCGAGGAAGGCCAGCGTCGCCATCAGCGCCCCGGTGGAGATGCCGGTCACCACGTCGAAATTGGGCCGCGTGCCGGCCTCGGTCCAGCCGACCAGGACGCCGGCACCGAAAGCGCCGACCGAGCCACCGCCCGAGAGCACGAGCACATCATGGCGGGCCCCGACCTGGCGGACAGGCGTGGGATCGTCGAGCGGGGCGCCCTTGTCGTCCACGGCGCTGATGATCGCCGTCCTGACCAGCGGAACATCATCGAACGACAGGGTTTCGGGGCGCGTTGCGCAGCCGGCAAGCAGCGTGGCTGCCATGGCGGCACAAAGGAGCGGGCGCGCCATGGTTCCCGCCCTAGACTGCTATTGGTTCCAGCGCAAATTGCGTCGTCAGGCGGTGGGCAGTCGATAGTCCTTGTAGCGCTCGCGAAGCTCGGTCTTGAGAAGCTTTCCGGTGGCGGTGTGCGGCAGCTCCTCGACGATCAGCACGTCATCGGGTGTCCACCACTTCGCGATCTTGCCATCGAGATATGCGAGCACGCTTTCCCTTGTCGGGGTGGCCCCCTCCTTGGCGCGGACCAGAAGCAGCGGCCGCTCGTCCCATTTGGGGTGGTGGATGCCGATCACCGCGGCTTCGGCGACGCCGGGGGCGCCGACGGCGGTGTTCTCGAGGTCGATCGAGGAGATCCATTCGCCGCCGGACTTGATGACGTCCTTCGAGCGGTCGACGATGTGCATGTAGCCGTGCTCGTCGAGGGTGGCGACATCGCCGGTGTCGAACCAGCCATCGGCATCGAGCACTTGGCCGCCGTCGCCCTTGAAATAGCTGGCGACCACCCAGGGGCCGCGCACCAGCAGGCGGCCGAACGTGCGGCCGTCGTGCGGCAGACCTTCGCCGGCATCATCGACGATCTTCATCTCGACGCCGAACAAGCCCCTGCCCTGCTTGATGCGCCAGCTGAGCTGCTCGTCGTAAGGCTTTGCAGCGATTTCGGGCGTGGGCGAGCCGATGGTGCCGAGCGGGGACATTTCGGTCATCCCCCAAAGCTGCATCACCCGCACGCCGTGCAGCGTGTCGAAGCTCTCGATCATGCTGCGCGGCACCGCCGAGCCGCCGATGCCGGTGCGGTTGAGGCGGCCGAGATTGCCGCCGGTCTTTTCGAGATGCTGAAGCATCGAGAGCCAGACTGTGGGCACCGCCAGGGCGAGGTCGACGCCCTCGTCGATGATGAGCTTCTGCAAGGTGGGCGCATCGAAATGCGGGCCGTTGAGCACCAGTTTCGATCCGGCACAGGCGGCGGTGTAGGGGATGCTCCAGGCGTTGGCGTGGAACATGGGGGCGATCGGCAGCACCGCAGTCTGCGCGCCGATCCCGAAAGTGTCGGTCATGCACGCCGCCATCGCATGGAGGACGTTGGAGCGGTGCGAATATTGCACGCCCTTCGGGTTGCCGGTGGTGCCGCTGGTATAGCAGAGGCCGGCAGGAGCGGTTTCGGGCAGATCGGTCCAGGGCGTGTCGTCGGATTCGGCGGCGAGCAGGTCTTCGTAGCAGTGGAGGTTGAGGCTCGACGCTGCCGGCATATGGGCGGCATCGGTGAGCAGCACATAGTGTTCGATGGTGGCGAACTCGGGCGCCAGCTTCTCGACCAGCGGCAGCATCGTCAGGTCGAAGAACAGCACCCGGTCTTCGGCATGGTTGGCGATATAGGCGATCTGCGCTTCGAACAGCCGGGGGTTGATCGTGTGCGCGACGCCGCCCATGCCGGAAATGCCATACCAGCTTTCGACATGGCGATGGGTGTTCCACGCCAGCGTCGCCACCCGCTCGCCGGGCTGCACACCCATGCGGCGGAGCGCAGCCGCCACCTTTCTGGCGCGGCTGCGAACGGTGGCCCAGTTGCTGCGCACCACCGGGCCTTCGCAGGTGAGGCTCACGACTTCGCGGCCACCGTGGAAGGCGGCGGCATGATCGATGATCCGCCAGACCAGAAGCGGCCAATCCTGCATCGTGCCAAACATTGCCTGATCTCCCCGAATTATTTTCAGCACCCTAGCGTGTCGGGGCTGGTTGACAAAGGGAACAAAGAGGGATCATAAGAACGGAACAGAGGAAGAACACGAGCAAGGGGCACGGTTATGAACCTGATTTTCGCGACGCTGGTGATGATGGCGCTGCTGGGACTTCTGGCGCTGTTGACGTCGATGATCGGTGCACGGTTGCCCGATCTGCTGCAGGCCGTGCGCGGTGGGCCGGCGCCAGGCCGGGCTCAGGCGGGTGGCTGGTCCGCCGCGGCGCGGCGCACCGCGCGGGCATAGCTGCGCCAGGCGAAGGGCACGGCCACGGCATAGGCGATGCACATCAGGCTGATCGTCATCCAGGGCGCCGAGAACAGGCTCCCGGCGAACAGCCCCACCCCGGCAAGCGCGGCGATGCGGGCACTGGGCCGCACGCGCACCGATCCCCAGCTGTAAGTCGGCACGCTCGATGCCATCAGCACCGAGACGATGACGACCACCACCGCCACCACGGCGGCGCGGATCTGCAGATCGTCGAGGAACATCGGCTCGAGCCAGAAGCTGATCGCCATCGGTGCCAGGGTCAGCCCCGCGCCGATGGGCGCCGGCACGCCGGTGAGGAAGCCGGCGCGCTTGTGGGGCTGTGGTGCATCGTCGATCTGCGCGTTGAAACGCGCCAGCCGCAGCGCGCAGGTGACGGCATGGGCAAGCGCGATCACCCAGCCCAGCCCCGGCACATGCTGGAGCGACCACAGATAGACGATCAGCGCCGGCGCCACCCCGAAGGCGGTCAGGTCCGAAAGCGAATCAAGCTCGGCTCCAAAGCGCGAACTGCCCTTGAGAAGCCGCGCGATGCGGCCGTCGATGCCGTCGAGCACCCCGGCCACCACGATGGCGAGGACCGCCTTCTCCCATTCACCGGCAATGCCGAAGCGCACGGCGGTGAGCCCGAAGCACAGCGCCAGCACAGTGACGGCATTGGGGATGAGGGCCCGCATGGGAATGCCCTTGCGGCGCTTGACTTGCGAATGCCCGTCCAAAGGCGGAATCATTGTGCCGAGCCGCTCGGCATCGCACCGGGACGACGGCTCGCGAGCACCGTCTCGCCGGCCACGGCGCGCTGGCCGATCAGCACATCGGGCACGAAGCCGGCTGGCAGATAGACATCGACGCGGCTGCCGAAACGGATGAGACCGACACGCTCGCCGACCTTGAGCGACACGCCCTCCTCGACGAAGCGCATGATCCGCCGCGCCACCAGCCCGGCGATCTGGGTGAAGGCCACCCGCTCGCCGTTTGCCGTTTCCACGATGAAATACTGCCGCTCATTCTCGTCGCTCGCCTTGTCGAGATCGGCATTGAGGAATTTGCCCGGCACATAGGCGACGCGCGTCAGCCGGCCGCCCACCGGCGATCGGTTAACGTGCACATCGAACACGCTCATGAACACCGAAATGCGGGTGACGGGGCCATCACCGAGCCCTCCCTCGCCTGCCAGCTGCCGCGGCGGCGCGCAGTTGACGATCAGGCTCACCAGCCCGTCGGCGGGCGACACCAGCACATCGGGCGAGACCGGCGTGACACGAACCGGATCGCGGAAGAATGCCGCCACCCAGATGGTGACGCCGGCGAGCAGCCAGGCGAGCGTCGAGAAACCGAGCAACGGCCCGGCAAGCAGGACCAGCCCGACCGCAATGGCGACGAACTTGCGTCCCTCGGGGTGCATCGGCGGGAATTTGTATTGCGCGGACTCGCCCGGCACCAGCGGCAGCGGCTGCGCCGGCGAAGTCCCCATTTCGGCGGCGATGCCCTCGATCAGGCCGGGCTCTTCGGCGTCGACCTTGCTGGCGGCGCGTGGCGCGGTGGAGGGTGCGGCGGCAGGGATCGGCGTGGGGGCGGGCACAGGCGTCGCAGCCGGCACGGGAGTCGGCGCTGGCACAGGGGTCGGCGCCGGAACGGGCTGGGCGACGGGGGCCGGCACCGGCGTGATGGCGGGACCGGACGTGTCCTCGGGCGCTTCCGGTTTGCCGGGATCGAACGGTGTGTTGCTGGTCATGCCCCTTGCCTTACCCGTGACGTGGCACAGGGGCAATCTTCCACCCCGGCTCCCAGCGGCGGCAACCCGGCTGACAGTGCCGCCACGCTCGCCTATGGACGGCGCATGATCCAGTCCCTTCTCCTCTTCTGCGGCTCGCGCCCCGGCCACGATCCGGCGCACGCCGCACTTGCCGCCGAGCTCGGCACATTGCTCGCGGTGCGCGGCGTGACGCTTGTGTATGGCGGCGGTGCGGTGGGGCTGATGGGCATCGCCGCGCGCGCGTCGATGGCGGCGGGGGGGCGCGTGGTGGGGATCATCCCGCGGCTGTTGATGACGTCCGAGATCGCCCAGGCCGGGCTTGCCGAGATGCTCGTCGTCGAGACGCTGCACGAGCGCAAGGCGCTGATGCACGCCCGAGCCGATGCCATCCTGGCCATTCCCGGCAGCATCGGCACCCTCGACGAGCTGTTCGAAAGCCTCACCTGGCGCGAGCTGGGCATTCACGACAAGCCGATCTGGCTGCTGGGGGACAATGGCTATTGGGCGCCGCTCACGACACTGCTCGGCCATATCGCAGCTGAGGGTTTCGCGCCGCCCGACCTCGATCGCCTGGCACAGCCGCTTCCCGGCCTTGCAGCACTCGACCGGCTTCTTTTGCACCCACACGCCCTGCCAGCTTGACCCTGCACGCCGCCACCCCCTAGACGGACGGAAACGAGCAAGCGAGGAACGGGATGGCTACGAACAACAAGGGCCGCATCAAGGTCGAGAACCCCGTTGTCGAGCTCGATGGCGACGAAATGACGCGGATCATCTGGCAGTGGATTCGCGAGCAGCTGATCCTGCCCTATCTCGATGTCGACCTGCGCTATTACGACCTGAGCGTGGAGAACCGCGACGACACCAACGACAAGGTGACGGTCGAATCGGCCAACGCCATCCGCGAATTCGGCGTGGGCGTGAAATGCGCAACGATCACGCCCGACGAGGCGCGGGTGAAGGAATTCGGTCTCAAGCGGATGTGGAAATCGCCCAACGGCACCATCCGCAACATCCTTGGCGGCGTCGTGTTCCGCGAGCCGATCGTCATCAAGTCGGTGCCGCGCCTCGTGCCGGGCTGGACCGATCCGATCGTCATCGGTCGTCATGCCTTCGGCGACCAGTATCGCGCCACCGACTTCCTGGTGCCCGGCCCCGGCAAGCTCATCATGCGCTGGGAAGCGCAGGACGGCTCGCAGAGCATCGAGCATGAGGTGTTCGAATACCCGTCCGCCGGCGTGGCGATGGGCATGTACAACCTCGATGATTCCATCCGCGATTTTGCGCGCGCCTGCCTGAACTACGGCCTTGTGCGCAACTGGCCGGTCTATCTCTCGACCAAGAACACCATCCTCAAGGCCTATGATGGCCGCTTCAAGGATCTGTTCGAGGAAATCTATATCGACGAGTTCAAGGCTGCCTATCGCAAGGCCGGCATTGTCTACGAGCATCGCCTGATCGACGATCTGGTCGCCTCGGCGCTGAAATGGTCGGGCAAGTTCATCTGGGCGTGCAAGAACTATGACGGCGATGTGCAGTCGGACATGGTGGCGCAGGGCTTCGGCTCGCTGGGGCTGATGACCTCGATCCTGATGACCCCCGATGGCAGGACCGTGGAAGCCGAGGCGGCGCATGGCACGGTGACGCGCCACTACCGCATGCATCAGGAAGGCAAGCCCACCAGCACCAACCCGATCGCCTCGATCTTCGCCTGGACCGGCGGGCTCAAGCATCGCGGCAAGCTCGACGGCACGCCCGCCGTCACCGCCTTTGCCGAAACGCTCGAGCGCGTGTGCGTCGAGACGGTGGAACAGGGTGCGATGACCAAGGACCTGGCGCTGCTGATCGGCCCCGACCAGGCGTGGATGACCACCGAGCAGTTCTTCGAGGCGATCCGCGCCAATCTGGATGCCGCCATCTCGGCCTGATGCGGCGCGGTGAACAGCAAAACGCCTGCCCGTTGGTACGGGCAGGCGTTCTTGTTTCTGCACTTTCGGCGCGCGACTACCAGAGGCTCGCCTTGCGGCCCGAAATGTTTATGTAGAGAAAATCGCGTTCGGCACCTTGCGAGGTGATGGCGCTCACGCCGTGGTAGCTGTTGTTCTGGCAGGGGAAGAACACCCCGAGATTGGGCTTGGGACGGATCGTCGCGACAATGTCGACATTCTCGGGCCGCGGGTGGCGCTCATAGCTGGTCACAGGTTTGTCCTGCTTGTGCTTGTAAACAAACAGATCGCCGCCGGACATGCCGACCTCATCGGGATCGGTGAAATAGACGATCAACGAGCAGAGGCGGTTCGGCCGGTCGCAATGCGCGGGCTTGGCATAGCCGCCGGTGCTCTTGTGGATGTCGAGCCGGGTGAACAGGTCCACCGGCGCGCGGCCGCGCAGCGGTGACAGGACCTTGTTGGCGAAGCCATCGATCTTGTCGCGTGTCGAGGCCAGTTCCTTCATCGTCTCGCGCGGCTCGACATAGCTCGGATCGACCCGCGACGCACCGATATCGACCTTCAGCCCGATATCCCCGAGATGATCGGCGAACACCGACCGGAAGGTGTCAACAAAGGCTTCGGAATTGACATAGTCGCCGAATTCCTTCCACGCCGCCGAGCGCTCGGTGAGCGCGGTGAAATGGGGATCGCCACGATAGATATCGAACCCGGAACCGGTGCGGCTGCCGACGAGCCCATTGGTGGCAATCTGTTCCTTGAAGACGCTCACACCAGGAAAATCCGCGCGCAGGGCGGCGAACAGCGACGGATCGATGATGTCCTGCTTGACGACATGGGGAAACGGCGCCGCGACGACATCGGACTTCGTGATTTGCAGCATGGGCGCGCTCCAGACAGGTGAAAGGGCTGCCGATCCCTCATCGCCACCCCGACCGTGGCGGGTGGATACGCAATGGCCATCGGGTTGCTAAGCGGATTCGGCCGGGGCGGGCGCGGTTTGCGCCTGCGGGACTGACGCATCCGCACAGACGTGCAACTGTGGGCCATGGCAACTGGGCTCGATTCGGTAAATTTCAGCGACATCGCAGTGGTGATCGGAGCAGCCGGGCTCGTTATCCCGGCGTTCGCGGCGTTGCGCATCTCGCCGGTGATCGGGTTCATCCTTGTCGGCATTTTGGTGGGGCCATTCGGTTTCGGTGCCCTCAAGAGCGCCCTGCCCTTCCTGACCCCGCTCACCATTTCCAATTCCGATGCGCTGTTTGCCCTGGCCGAAATGGGCGTGGCGCTGCTGCTGTTCGCGCTCGGGCTCGAGCTTTCGGCGGATCGGATCCGCACGATGCGTCGGATCGTGTTCGGCCTCGGCTCGGCACAGATGGCGGTCTGCACGGTCGTGATCGCGCTGCTGCTGGCGCCGTTCCTGCTTGGGCTTTCCACCACCGTGGCGCTGGCGCTGTGCCTTGCCTTGTCGTCGACCGCAGTGGGGCTGCAGCTCCTCAGCAGCAGCGGCAAGCTCGGCACCCAGGCCGGTCGCACCGCCTTCGGCATCCTGCTTTTCCAGGATATCGCACTGGCGCCGATCCTGCTCATCTTCTCGGCCGGCGCCGCAGTGGACGGGTTTGCCGCAAGCCTCGCCGTATCGGCGCTGGCGCTGGGCATCATCATCCTCGGCAGCCGGCTGCTGCTGCCGCCACTGTTGCTGCAAGCCGCGCGCACAAGGCGGCCCGAACTGTTCCTGGCAGCGGCGCTGGTCATCCTCATCGCATCGGGCTCGATTGCCCATGCGGCGGGCCTTTCCCCCGCCATCGGCACGCTGACCGCCGGCATCATGCTCGCGGAAACCGAGTATCGCCGGCAGATCGAGGCGGCCATCCTGCCCTTCCAGGGCCTCCTTCTCGGCGTGTTCCTGATCTGGGTGGGCATGCGGCTCGACCTGCCGGCGGTGCTCGACGAGCCGCTGCTCATCATCGGCGGCGTGATCGCGGTGTGCACGGTGAAGGCCGGGCTCATCTATGCGCTGATGCGCCGGGCTCGGCGAAGCCGTGGGGTGGCGGGGCATGTGGCGCTACTGCTTGCCGGCCCTTCCGAGACCAGCCTCATCCTGTTCGGTGCGGCCACCACGCTCGGCATCATCGCCGGCCAGACCGCCGCGGTGGCACTGCTGGTGATCGGCTTTTCGCTGAGCATCGTGCCGTTACTGGGGCTGCTCGGCCAGCGGGTGGAACGTTACTTCGGGACGGACGCGCCCGAGGGCCATGTCGCCCCCACCGAGACCTCGGCGGGCCGCACCGTCATCATCGGCTTCGGGCGCGTGGGCCGGCTGGTGGCCGCCATGCTCGATACCCACGGCCAGCCCTATCTTGCGGTCGATTCCGACCCGGATACCGTCATCCGCCTCGGCCGCGCCGGCAAGAGCGTGATCTATGGCGATGCCCGCCGGCCGGATCTGCTCGACGCGCTCAACCTCGGCGACGCGCGCGCCGTGGTGCTGACGATCGATGCCAACGAGACGCTCGACACGCTGGTGCGGCTGATCCGCGAGCGCCACCCCGAATTGTGCGTGGTGGTGCGCGCCCGCGATGCCGACCATGCGTCGAGCCTTTATCGCTCGGGCGCCACCGATGCCGTGCCGGAAACGGTCGAAAGCTCGCTGCAACTGGCCGAGGCCGTGCTGGTGGATCTCGGCGTGCCGATGGGCCCGGTCATTGCCTCGATCCACGAGAAGCGCGCCGAGCTTCGCGTCGGCATCCAGCGCGCGGTGGGCGACAGGCCGGGGCGGAGCTTCCGTTCGGCGCGCAGCCGCAAGAGCTGAGCGTCTCAGGCCGGCCGCTGCCACTCCATGATGTGGAAATAGGGGACGCGCCGATAGCGGTCGGCCTTTTCCGCCGGCCCGCCGCCGGGCGCCGGCTCGTCGAAATGGACGAGTTGCAGCCCATGGCCGAGGAACGCCTGCATGTAGCGCATCATCGGTCGGTGATGGTTGACGACATCGATGCCGTTCCACACCGCCGGTACGTCACGCTCCTGAAGATAATGGTCGATGGCGAAATAGCGCTCGCCGGTCGGCGAGGTGCGCCAGCTTGCGGGCATGCCGGCGGTGTTGAAGCTGTTGAGATTGGCGATGAGCAACGTGCCGCCGGGCCTCAGCGCTGCCACCATTCGCGCCACGCCGGCATCGAGATCGGGCATATCGATGAGCGAAAGATAGCTCACAACCAGGTCGAAGCCGCCGGCATCGACCACCATCGTCTCTGCCGGCGCCGCAATGTAGCGACCCTCGGGATGGAGCGCTTGCGCCTGCTTGACCAGCGCCGCAACCGGATCGACGCCGGTCATGGCAATCCCCTCGGCAGCAAGCATCCGGCAGAACCGGCCTTCGCCGCAGCCGACATCGAGCCCGGTGCGGAAGCCGCGCCCGCGCACCCGCGCCAGCATCGGCGCATCGAGGATGTGCACCCGGCCGAAATCGCCCTCGCTGCCGATATGCGCGATCCAGGCCGCGGCCGAGGCGTCCCAGCCCGCCGCCATCTCAGCCTGCCAGCGCTGCCTTCACCGCCGCGAGCGCGTCGGCGGCGTTGCTGCCATCGGGTCCTCCCGCCTGGGCAAAGTCCGCACGGCCGCCGCCGCCCTGGCCGCCAAGCGCTGCCGAGGCGATGCGCACCAGATCGACCGCCGAGCGGCTGCCGACCAGATCGTCGGTCACGCCCACCGCCACCGAGGCGCGGCCTTCGTTGATGGTGATCATCACCGCCACCCCCGAGCCCAACCGAGCCTTGGCATCGTCGACCAGCCCGCGCAGCGCCTTGGCTTCGAGGCCCTCAACGATCTGGCCGAGAAATTGCGTGCCCCCCACCGCTTCGGGCGCGGCACCACCGCCGCCGGTCGCCGGGCCGGCCATCGCCAGCGCCTTTTTCGCTTCGGCAAGCTCGCGTTCGAGCCGCTTGCGCTCCTCGACAAGCGCTTCGATCCGCGCCGGCACTTCATCGGGGCGAACCTTGAGCGTGGTCGCCGCAGCCTTCAGCCGTGCTTCCTGCTCGGCGAGCGCCATTCGTGCCGCCTCGCCGGTGAGCGCGTCGATGCGCCGCACGCCACTCGCCACCGCACCTTCGGCGATGATCTTGAACAGCGCGATGTCGCCGAGCGCATTGACGTGCGTGCCGCCGCACAGCTCGGTGGAATAATTGGCGTCGTCCGTCCCACCCATGCTGAGGACCCGCACTTCCTCGCCATATTTCTCGCCGAACAGCGCCAGCGCACCGGCTTCGATCGCGGCGTCCGGAGTCATCAGCCGGGTCGAGACCGGACGGTTGGCGCGGATCTGGGCGTTCACTTCCACCTCGATCGCGGCGATGTCCTCGGCGGTCAGCGCGCGCGGCTGGCTGAAATCGAAGCGCAGCCGGTCGGCGGCGACCAGCGAGCCCTTTTGCGTGACATGGCCGCCGAGGCGGTGGCGCAGTGCGGCGTGCAGCAGGTGCGTCGCCGAATGATTGGCACGCAGCCGGCCGCGGCGCTCCGAATCGACCGTCAGCTGCACCGTGTCTCCCAGCGCGATCCGACCGGCCTCGATGCGGCTGCGGTGCGCGTGAAGCTTGCCGAGCGGCTTGCCGGTATCGGTGACAAGCACGACGAGATCGCTCTCGCCGCGCATCACTCCGGCATCGCCCATCTGGCCGCCGGATTCGCCGTAGAAGGGCGTCTGGTTGGTGATGATCGTGACGGTGTCGCCGGCTTCGGCCGATGCCACCTGCTCGCCGTCCTTCACCAGCGCCAGCACCTGACCCTGCGCGCTGTGGCCGGAGTAGCCGGTGAACTCGGTGGCGCCATGCGCTTCGAGAATGTCGAACCACACCGCCTCCGACGCCTTTTCGCCCGAGCCCGCCCAGGCGGCGCGCGCGGCGCGCTTCTGCTCGGCCATGGCGGTATCGAAGCCGGTGCGATCGACGGTCAGCCCCTGTGCACGCAGCGCGTCCTCGGTCAGGTCATAGGGGAAGCCGAAGGTGTCGTAGAGCTTGAACGCCACGTCGCCGGGCAGCGTGCCGCCGGTGGGGAGATCCTTCACCGCGGTGTCGAGCAGCCCGAGACCGCGCTCGAGCGTCTGGCGGAAGCGGGTTTCCTCGAGCAGCAGCGTCTCCTCGATCAGCGGCTGCGCGCGCACCAGCTCGGGGTAGGCCGCACCCATCTGGCCGATGAGGGCGGGCACCAGCTTGTGCATCAGCGGCTCGGGTGCACCGAGCAGATGCGCATGGCGCATGGCACGCCGCATGATGCGGCGCAGCACATAGCCACGGCCTTCGTTGGCGGGCAGCACCCCATCGGCCACCAGGAAGCCGGCCGAGCGCAGATGATCGGCGATCACCCGGTGCGAGGCGCGGGTGGCATCGTCCGATGGCCGGGTGCGCTCCTCGCTCGCGGCGATCAACGCCTTGAAGGTGTCGGTATCGTAATTGTCATGGACGCCCTGCAGCACGGCGGCGACGCGCTCGAGGCCCATGCCGGTATCGATGGAAGGCTTTGGCAGCTCGAGCCGCGTCTCCTTGTCCACCTGCTCATATTGCATGAACACGAGGTTCCAGATCTCGATGAAGCGGTCGCCATCCTCGTCCGGGCTTCCCGGTGGGCCACCGGGGATATGGTCGCCATGATCGAAGAAGATCTCGGAACATGGCCCGCACGGCCCGGTGTCCCCCATCGACCAGAAATTGTCCGAAGTGGCGATGCGGATGATCCGGTCATCGGAGATGCCTGCGATGCGCTTCCACAGCGACGCCGCCTCGTCATCGGTGTGATAGACGGTGACGAGCAGCTTGTCCTTGGGCAGCCCCCATTCGCGGGTGAGCAGCGACCAGGCATGCTCGATCGCGACATCCTTGAAGTAATCGCCGAACGAGAAATTGCCGAGCATTTCGAAGAAGGTATGGTGGCGCGCAGTATAGCCCACATTGTCGAGATCATTGTGCTTGCCGCCAGCGCGCACGCACTTCTGCGACGAGGTGGCGGTTGTGTAGGGGCGGCTCTCCAGCCCGGTGAAGACGTTCTTGAACGGCACCATGCCGGCGTTGACGAACATCAGCGTCGGGTCGTTCTGCGGCACCAGCGGTGCGGACGGAACGATGCGGTGGCCCGCCTTGCCGAAATGCTCGAGAAAGCTGCGGCGGATGTCGTTGGTTGAAATCATGGGCTATCGCTTAAGGCTTTGCCGCGCGCCACTCAAGCGTGCGCACTCACGAGCCAGACCGAGCCCGGCAACGCCACCCGGCCATCGGCAGCATAGGGCGCATAAGCCGCACGCAAGGCGGCTTCGGCAGCGGCGCGAACCCCGGCATCGCCTTCGCGCACCACGCGGGCTGCCGGGCCGACGCGCATGCTGAATTCGATGGCGGCGGCCAGCGGATCATCGCCTTGCCCGAGCAGCATGTCGAAATCGAAGCGCTGCAGATCGATGTCCTGCCATCCGGCGGTTTCGAGGATGCCCACAAGCCGATCGGGATCGGCGAAGGCGAAGGGGCCGGGGGCGAGCGGATCGGCGGGTGCGGACGGTGGCAGCAGCGGCACCACGGCTTTCAGCGGCACGCCGGCCCAGCCATTGTCGGCCGGGGTGCGCCAGCAGGCGAAGCGCAGCCGGCCCTCGGGGCGGGCATGGGTGCGGATGTTTGCGAAAGCAGCGGCCGGATCATCGAAGAACATCACCCCGAAGCGTGAGATGACGAGGTCGCGGTCCCCCTGCCCTGCGAGCGTCGCGGCATCGGCCTCGATGAACTGCGCGTCGCTGTCGAGCGCCTCGGCGCGAGCTTCGGCGACTTCGAGCAATGGCCGCGAGATATCGACGCCGAGCACATCGCCGCCCTCGCCCACCACGGTCGCCAGCGCCAGCGCGGTTTCGCCCGAGCCGCAGCCGATATCGAGCACACGGTCCCCGACCATCGGGGCGGCGAGGCTGAGCAGTGCCGCGGTCACCGGCGAGAGCGACAGGTCGAGCCTGGCTTGCATCTCGGCCCAGGTGTGGCCCGCATCGGCGTTCCAATAGTCGCGCATTGCTTCGTTCATCGCCGGTTCCCCTGATTGCATGGCGGCTTAGCGGCTCAGGGCAGCCGCTGGAAGAGCGCAGTCAGCTTGCGCATGAAGGGCGAGAACAACGCCGCCTGCCCGGGTTGCTCGGCAGCCTGGCGGAGTGCCTCGGCGAGCGTGGGATAGGCGAACGTCTGGTTGGCGAGGTCGGACAGGCCGAGCTTGCCGCTGACGGCGAAGCTGGCCAGCGCCAGCAGCTCGCCTGCATGGGCGCCGACGATGGTGACGCCGAGCACGCGCTTTCCCAGGACGATGATCTTCACGAAGCCGCGCATGTCGGCCTCGGTGACCGAGCGGTCATTGTGATCGAAATCCTGGCGGAACACCTTGATGTCGGAGTGCAGCGCGCGCGCTGCCGGCTCGGTGAGGCCGACCTGGGCCAGCTCGGGATCGGTGAAGACGGCGGCCGGAAGGGCGGAATAATCCTTGCGCTTGCGAAACGGAAACAGCGCATTCTGGATGACCGTGCGCGCATCCTGGTCGGCGGCATGGGTGAGGCGCGGGCCGTCGCGGCAATCGCCGATCGCGTAGATGCGCTTGTTGCTGGTGCGCAACCAGGCATCGGTGACGATCCCGCCCTTGCCGGTTTCGACGCCGGCGGCTTCAAGGCCATAGCCGGTGATGCGCGGGGCGCGGCCGGTACCGATGAGCAGGTGCGACCCTTCGGCAGTGCGGCCATCGGCGAGCGTCAAGCGGATGGCGCCCGGCTCGCCGCCAGCAGAAGCAACCTCGGCGTTCTCGATGATCGTCACCCCATCGGCGATGAGCTGCGCGCGGACCACGGCCACAGCCTCGGGATCTTCCCGAGGCAAAAGTGCCGAGTTGCTGATCAATGTTACCAGGGAGCCGAGCCGTGCAAAGGACTGTGACAGCTCACAGCCGATCACGCCGCCGCCGATGATCAGGAGATGCTCGGGCTGTTCGTCGAGATCGAAGATAGTGTCGTTGGTGAAAAACGGCAGTTCGCCGAGGCCGTTGATCGGCGGGATCGCCGGGTCGGAGCCGGTGGCGATGACGAACCGCCGTGCTGTCACACGCTGGCCGCCGATCTCGATGGCATCGGGTCCGGTGAAGCTCGCCCGCCCGATGACGACTTCGACTCCGAAATCCTCGAAACGCTCGGGCGAATCATGCGGCTCGATCGTGGTGATCGCCTGATCGAGGTTCGCGCGCGCCTCCGCCCAGCGCTGGCCACCACCGTTGCGCGCCAGCTGTGCGGCGTGGATGACGGCCTTGGAGGGCACACATCCCGTCCACAGGCATTCGCCGCCGAGCCGGTGCTGCTCGATGAGCAGGACACGCGCCCCGAGCTGAGCAGCGCCGCCCGACGTAACCAGCCCGCCGGCGCCGGCGCCGATCACCACAAGATCATAATGGGTGGCGCGCGGCCGGCTTCGATCGGGTGTCACAGGTCCTCCGTTCCACCACGCTCGCAAGAGGACGGCGTGGATATCACGCCGCCCAGAACATCACATCTCTTCGGCGCTGTCGCCATCATCCTCGGGGCCGGCCATCAGCGCGTCGGAAATGCCGGCGGCATTGGCGCGGATGATCTTCTCGATCTTGTCGGCGATCTCGGGATTTTCCTTGAGGTATTTCTTCGAATTCTCCCGGCCCTGCCCGATCCGCACCGAATCATGGCTAAACCAGGCACCCGACTTCTCGACCACCCCCGCCTTGACGCCGAGATCGAGAATCTCGCCGAGCTTGGAAATGCCCTGGCCGTACATGATGTCGAACTCGACCTGCTTGAACGGCGGGGCAACCTTGTTCTTCACCACCTTGACCTTGGTGGTGTTGCCCACAACCTCGTCCCGATCCTTGATCTGGCCGGTACGGCGGATGTCGAGACGGACCGAGGCGTAGAATTTCAGCGCATTGCCGCCGGTCGTCGTCTCGGGGTTGCCGTACATCACGCCGATCTTCATGCGCAGCTGGTTGATGAAGATCACCATGCAGCGCGAGCGGCTGATCGAGCCGGTGAGCTTGCGCAGCGACTGGCTCATCAACCGCGCCTGCAGGCCGACATGGCTATCCCCCATCTCGCCCTCGATCTCGGCGCGCGGCACCAGGGCCGCAACCGAATCGACCACGAGCACGTCGACGGCGTTCGAACGCACCAGCGTGTCGACGATTTCCAGCGCCTGCTCCCCGGTATCGGGCTGCGAGACGATCAGCTCATCGATGTTGACGCCGAGCTTCTTGGCATAGCCCGGATCGAGCGCATGTTCGGCGTCGACAAAGGCTGCAGTGCCGCCGTTCTTCTGCGCTTCGGCGATGGCGTGCAGCGCCAATGTGGTCTTGCCCGAGCTTTCGGGACCATAGATCTCGATAACCCGGCCGCGCGGCAGTCCACCGATGCCGAGTGCGATATCCAGCCCGAGCGAACCCGTGGAAATCGCTTCTATTTCCATCGCATCGCGCTGCCCGAGCTTCATCACCGAGCCCTTGCCGAAGGCCCGATCAATCTGCGCGAGCGCTGCTTCCAGAGCCTTGGCCCGATCCGTTCCACCCATTTTGCCGTCCACCACCTTGAGATTGGCTGCCATGACCCTCGCTCCTTCGTAAACGACTGTACAAACCCGTCAATGCAGGCCTTTGTACCCCAGATGTTCTTAAGGAACAAGAGAGGAACGAAACTCTTTCAGCCGACGCTGGCGGTCAGCTCGTCGCTCAGTGCCTGCATCAGTTCCGCCAGCGAAAACGGCTTGGCAATGAAGCCGATTCCCGCAGTTTCGGCAGCACGGTGGAGCGGCGGCTCGGCAAAGCCCGACATCAGCAGCACCGCCATTTTCGGCCGCGCCGCGCGAACCCGGGCGGCGAGTTCGACGCCGTCGATGCCGGGCATCATGACATCCGACAGCAGCGCATCGAAGGCATCGCCGGACGCGAGCGCCTCGAGCGCCGTCGCGGCATCGCCCACCGCGCGCACCAGCAGTCCGCGCGCGCGCAGGCCGCGGCTGAGCACCTGGCGAACCCCCTCCTCGTCTTCCACAAGCAGCAGCCGCTTGCCGGTGAGCGAGGGCGGCGCGATGACGGTCTCGGGTGGCGGCACGGGCGCTGCAACCTGCGCCGACGCCGGAAGATACACGCTGAACGCCGTCCCGCCGCTCGGGCGCGGGCGCGGGCGGGTGAAGATGAAGCCGCCGCTCTGCTTGACGATGCCATAAACGGTGGAAAGCCCCAGCCCGGTTCCCTCCCCCAGCTTTTTCGTGGTGAAGAACGGCTCGAAGATCTTGCCGGCGATCGCCGCCGGAATCCCGGACCCGGTGTCGCGCACTTCGATCATCACATGGTCGATGGCGGGCATGATCGGATACCCGAGGCCATCGACCTTGGCCGCCGGCACATCGGCAAGCGCAATCTCGATTTCGCCTTGCCCTTCCATCGCATCACGCGCGTTGACGGCGAGGTTGACGATCACCTGCTCGATCTGGCCAGGATCGGCACGCACCGTTGATTTCAACCCCGCGTCGACGATCTCGAGCCGTACCCCCTTGCCGACGAGCTGCATCAACAAGGGCGTCAGGCCCTGCAGAAGCTCGGAGAGATCGAGCAACTGCGGCCGCTGCGGCTGCCGCCGGGCGAACGCCAGCAGTTGCGCCACGAGTGCCGCCGCCCGTTTGCCATTGCGGCGGATCTCGGCTGCCGCCTCATGATCGAGACTGTGGACACTGTTGCGCTCCATCATCTGCTCGGAAAGCGCCAGAACGGCGGTCAACAGATTGTTGAAATCATGCGCGATTCCGCCGGCAAGCTGGCCCACCGCCTGCATCCGCGTCGCCGCCTGCACCTGCTTCTCCAGCCGCCGCTGCTCGCGCACATCACGCGTCGCCATCATCGCCGCCACGCCCATGCCCGGCGGCACCGGCGCCACGGTGACGATCTGCCGTTCATCCGGGCGATCCAGAAACGCCACTCGCACATCGCAGGTGCCGGCGAGATTGCGGATCACCTGCTTGATCGTATCGGACAGCAGCTCGCGATCCTCGGGCACGACGAGATCGGCCGGGTCGGTTCCGCGCACGGCATCGGGTCCGATGGTCGCCGAAAGGGCATCATTGCCACCGATGATGCGGCCTTTCTCGTTGAGCACCGCCACTGCGAGCGGCAGGCCCTTCATCAACTGCCCCACCCAGGGGTTGAGCAGCCCCTCTGCATAGGGAGCCGGCCAGCCGAACGAAACGGAGCCGGGGAGAAAGGCGTTTTCGTCCATCAGTTCAGCTGTAGCGCTGCTCGGCCCAGGGGTCGCCCTCATTGTGATAGCCGCGCACTTCCCAGAAGCCGGGGGCATCCGAAGACCGCACTTCGATCCGCACCAGCCATTTCGCCGATTTCCAGAAATACCATTGCGGGATGACGAGCCGCACCGGCCCGCCATGCTCGCGGCTGAGCGGCACGCCATCATGGCTGTGCGCCAGCAGGCAATCCTCGCCGGCGAAATTCTCCAGCGTCATGTTGGTGGTGTAGCCATCGGCGCCGTGCAGAACGAGATGGGTAGCGCCCGGCAGCGGCTGCACCACCGACAGCAGATGCTGCGTCGACACGCCGTTCCAGCGGTTGTCGAAGCGCGACCATTGGGTGACGCAATGGATGTCGGACACATCCTCGAACGGCGGCTGGGCGGAGAACGCCTCCCAATCCCATTCGATGGGGTTGACCACCGCGCCATCGACCTTGAGCCGCCACGCGTCGCGAGCGATGGCCGGCTGCACCCCCAGATCGAGCACCGGCCAGTTGGTCACCAGCCGCTGCCCCGGCGGCAGCCGCTGGCTGCGCGCCTCATCTGGCGCGCCGGTGAGCAGCCGCCCGGCCTTGGCCCAGGCCTGTTTGACCGAAACCAGCTTGTCGCGGAAACCGTCCTCTTCGCTCATCAACCCCGGTCCCTCATCAGCCGTGCCGCATCGCGCTTCCAGTCGCGTTCCTTGATCGTCTCGCGCTTGTCATGGAGCTTCTTGCCCTTGCCCAGCGCAATCTCGACCTTGGCACGGCCCTTGTCGTTGAAATACACCGACAGCGGCACGATCGTCATCCCCTGCCGCGCCACGGCACTGCCCATGCGCGCGATCTCGCGGCCGTGCAGCAGCAGCTTGCGCGGCCGCTTGGGTTCATGGTTGAAGCGGTTGCCATGGCTGAATTCAGGGATGTTGGCGTTCACCAGCCACATCTGTCCGTCCTTCACCTCGGCATAGGCCTCGGCAATCGACCCCTGGCCGCCGCGTAGCGCTTTTACCTCGGTGCCGGCCAGCGCGATGCCCGCCTCGACGACGTCCTCGATGAAATACTCGAAGCGCGCCCGCCGGTTCTCGGCGACCGTCTTGACCTTGATGCCGACATTGCCCTTGGGCCGTGCCATCAGACGAGCCCGGCATGGGCAAGGGCCGCATCGACCGCCGCGCGCGAAGCCTGCGACGGCGGCAGGATCGGCAGCCGCACATCGCCGGTCATGTGCCCGAGCCGCGCCAGCGCATATTTCGTCGGCCCGGGGCTGGCATCCGAGAACAGCGCATCATGCAGCGGCCAGAGCCGGTCGTTGATCGCCAGCGCCTTCGCATAATCGCCCGCCAGCATCGCCGCCTGCATGTCGGCACAAAGCCTTGGTGCCACATTGGCCGTCACCGAGATGGCCCCCACACCGCCGAGCGCGTTGAACCCGAGCGCCATGTCGTCATTGCCCGAAAGCTGGATGAAATCCGCCCCGCACGCCGCGCGCTGCGCCGAGACGCGGCCGAGGTTTCCCGTCGCGTCCTTCACGCCCACAATGTTGGGCAACTTCGCCAGTTCGGCCATGGCAGCGGTGCCGAGATCGGCGACCGAGCGGCCGGGAATATTGTAGAGGATGATCGGCAGCGTGGTCGCGTTCGCAAGCGCTGTGAAATGCGCGACGAGCCCGGCCTGGCTCGGCTTGTTGTAATAGGGCACCACCAGCAGGGCTGCATCCGCCCCCGCAGCTTCGGCATGCGCCAGATGCGCCCTGGCGGTGGCGGTGTCGTTGGACCCGCAGCCGGCGATCACCGGCACCCGGCCCGCCGCCACCTGCACGGTGCGGGTGATGACGGCATAATGCTCGGCATGGCTGAGTGTGGGCGATTCCCCGGTCGTTCCCACCGGCACCAACGCACGGCTGCCTTCGGCAATCTGCCATTCGATGAACTTGTCCAGTGCTTCCGTGTCCACGGCGCCATCGCGGAATGGCGTCACAAGGGCGGGCATTGATCCGCGCAGGGATCCGCGCAGGCGGGAGAGATCGAGTGTCATGAATGCCAAGCCTTCACTGGCGGCCATCCCCGGCCTAAGAGGGGGCAACGCACCATTGTTTCGGTTGCGTGATATGGAGTTGAAGCTGCCAATGTCCAGCGTCGTTGTGAAATCGGGGCTTGTTGTCGCCGCCCTGCTGGCCCCGGTGGCCACCCAGGCACAGATTTCCGAGGCAAGTGCCGCGCTCTACAAGGCCCGGCTTGCCGACAATGCCGCCAGCCGCTTCAGCGGCATGTCGGCCAGCCCGTTGACCAGCGCTGCCGCGGTGCCGATCCTGGAAACCGTGGTGCAATGGGACCGGCTGAGGCGCGAAAGCTATCGCGGCAGCTTCAGGGAATACAGCAATTTCATGCTGCAGCATCCTGATTTTCCACAGAACCTCCTATTGCGCCGTCTGGCGGAAAAGGCGATCACCGCCGATGTGCCGGCACTCGAGCGTATCCGCTTCTTCGAGCGTTTCCCGCCGCTGTCGGCAGCGGCCAAGTTGCGGCTGGCGGAAGCCCAGCTTGCCACCGGCCAGCGCGAAGCCGCCAACGAGACCGCGCGCGATGCGTGGGATTCGGCCGGGCTCGACATCGAGACCGAGCGGGCGCTGATCGAGGGCTTCGAAGCAGCACTTCGCCCGCAGGACCATCTGGGCCGCGCCGAGCGGCTGCTCTGGAACGGCCAGATCACCGCCGCCGGGCGGCTGCTGCCGCGGCTCGACATGGACCGGCGGCTATGGCTGCTGGCGCGGATCGCGCTCCGAGGCGACTCCGCCGATGCCCCGGCACGGCTCGGCGGCGTGCCTGCCAGCTTGCGCCGCGAAGCCGGGCTGGTGCGCGACGAGGCACTATGGCTGCGCAAGCGCGGCCGGCTGGCCGAAGCGAATGCGCTGCTCGCCGACTTCCGGCCGGCGCCGGGCGGCGTTTTCGATCCCCAGCAATGGCTGGCGACGCAGCTCGATTTCGGCCGGGCCGCCTGGCGTGCCGGCGATCCCGGGCGCGCCTATGCGATCATGGCCAGCCATGCCAGCCATGTGCCGGGGACCGACCTTGCAGCGCGGCCGCTCGGCGAACGCCAGGCACTGGTGGAGCTGGAATGGCTTGCCGGCTGGCTGGCGCTGCGCAAGCTGGGGCGGCCTGCCGATGCAGCCCCGCATTTCCGTGCCGTGCGCGCCGCAGCGCTCACCCCGGTCACCCAGTCCCGCGGCGACTATTGGACCGGGCGCGCACTCGCGGCCGCCGGGGACACCAATGGCGCCCGCCAGGCCTATGAGCAGGCGGCGCTGCACGGCGATTACTTCTACGGCCAGCTTGCCGCCGAGGCGCTTGGCCGCGCACCGCAACTGCGCAAGGCGCCGCCGCCGCTGCTGGCGCCCGACCAGGTGAGCACCTTCCGCGCCGAGCCCCTGGTGCGCGCGCTGGAGGCCCTGACGGCCCTCGGGGACCGCGAGCGCCAGTCGATCTTCCTGCGCACGCTGGTGGCGAAGGCGGAAACGCCGGAGGAGCATGCGCTCGTGGCCGGGCTGGCCACGCCGCTGAACCGGCTCGATCTCGGCGTGCTTGTCGGCAAGTGGCTGCGCGGCATGGGATCGGCGGTGGTCCCCTATGCCGATGGCATCCCGCTGTTCGAGGCTTCCTGGCCGGTGCTGACGCTGCCCGACGTGCTCATCCCGCGCCGCACGATCATCCATGCCATCACCCGGCAGGAGAGCCAGTTCGATCGCACCGCCCGCTCGCCGGCCAATGCCCGCGGGCTGATGCAGTTGCTGCCGACGACCGCCGCCGAGACCGCCGGGAAGATCGGCATGCCGGTTTCCACCGAGCGGCTCGACACCGATCCCATCTACAATGTCACGCTCGGCAGCGCCTATTTTTCGCGGATGCGCGAGAATTTCGGCAGCGACGTGCTGGCAGTGGCGGCGTACAACGCCGGGCCGGGCAATGCGCGGCGGTTCATCACCTTGAATGGCGATCCGCGGATGCCGGGCGTGGACATGATCGACTGGATCGAGAGCATTCCGATCTCGGAAACGCGCAACTATGTGCAGCGGGTGCTCGAAAATGCCGTGGTCTATGACCAGCAGTTCGGCACGTCGCAGGGCAATGCGCCGCTGAGCCGCTGGCTGGGCAAATCAAGCCCCGGTTGAGCGGACGGCGTCCTTGCCGAGTGCTTCCTCCGCCACGCGCAGCACCTCTTCCGGCACCTCGGGATAGCGCAGGTCGACATCCTGCGAAAGTGCTGCAACAATCGCTTCCAATCCCTTGATCCGAGCCGTCTTCTTGTCGGTGCCATCGATCACCGTCCAGGGGGCGACCTCGGTCGAGCAGCGGTCGAACATGTCGTGATAGGCGGCCATGTAGCTCACCCGCTGGCTGCGATTGTGATAATCATCGAGCCCGGTCTTCCAGCGCTTCCACGGCGTCTGGAGGCGCTCCAGAAGTCGTTTGTCCTGCTCTTCCTGCGTCACATGGACGAACAGCTTGATGATGCGCGTCCCATCTGCGGCAAGCAGCGCCTCGAAGGCGTTGATCTCGTCATAGGCGCGCTTCCACACCGCTTCCTCCGCCAGCCCATCGACGCGCTCGACCAGCACCCGCCCATACCAGCTGCGGTCGAAGAGGGCGATTTCGCGCTTGGCGGGCAGTCGCTGCCAGAAGCGCCACAGATAATGGTGTGAAAGCTCGAGCGGTGACGGCGCCGCGATCGACCAGACCTTCGTGTAGCGCGGATCGAGCGGGCCGACGATGCGCTTGATCAGCCCGCCCTTGCCGGCGGCGTCCCAGCCCTCGACCGCGATCGCCGCCTTGCGGCCCTGGTTGATATACGCGGCCTGGATCAGCTCCAAGCGGTGCTGCAGCTTTTCCAGCTGATCCTCATAGTCCTTATGATCGATCTCCTCGCCGCCTTCGAGATCTTCCAGCCGGATGCTCAATCTACCGTCCTTATATGCAGTTCGCGGAGTTGCTTGATCGACACCGTGCCCGGCGCGTTCATCATCAGGTCCTCGGCGCGCTGGTTCATCGGGAAGAGCACCACCTCGCGGATATTGGGCTCGTCCGCCAGCAGCATCACGATCCGGTCAACGCCGGGTGCCGAGCCGCCGTGCGGGGGAGCACCGAACTTGAAGGCGTTGATCATGCCGCTGAAGTTCTCGTCGACCTGCGCCCTGGTGTAACCGGCAACCTCGAAGGCCTTGTACATGATCTCGGGCTTGTGGTTGCGGATGGCGCCCGAGGACAATTCGACGCCGTTGCACACGATGTCATACTGATACGCCAGAATGTCGAGCGGGTTCATCGTCTCCAGCGCCTCCAGCTCGCCCTGCGGCATGCTGAACGGGTTGTGGCTGAAATCGACCTTGCCGGTCTCCTCATCGGCCTCGAACATGGGGAAATCGACGATCCAGCACAGCTTGTAGGTGTTCTGCTCGATCAGCCCGAGCTGTTCGCCCACCCGGGTGCGCGCCTGGCCCGCGAGCTTTGCAGCCGCCGAAGCCTTGCCGGCGGCGAAGAAGCAGCCATCGTCCGGCCCGAGCCCGAGCGTCTCATACAGCGCGAGCATGCCCGCCTCGCCATGGTTCTTGGCGATGGGCCCGCCGAATTCGCCGGCCTTGCGCGTCACATAGCCGAGCCCGGCATGCCCTTCGCTGCGCGCCCATTCGTTCATGTCGTCGAAGAACTTGCGGCTCTTCTCTGCGGTGCCGGGTGCAGGAATGGCGCGCACGGCAAGCCCCTGGTCGACGAGCTTGGCGAACAGCCCGAAGCCGCTGCCGCGGAAATGTTCGCTCACATCCTGGATGACGAGCGGGTTGCGCAAATCGGGCTTGTCATTGCCATATCTGAGCATGGACTCCGCATAGGGGATGCGCGGAAAGGCGCCCTTGGTCACCGCCCAGGGCGTGCGACCGCCAAAGCCCGCAAATTCCTCGAACACGCCCGCCAGCACCGGCTCTATCGCTGCAAAAACATCGTCCTGCGTCACGAAGCTCATCTCGAAATCGAGCTGGTAGAATTCGCCGGGTGACCGGTCTGCACGGGCATCCTCGTCGCGGAAACAGGGGGCGATCTGGAAATAGCGATCGAACCCCGCCACCATCAGCAGCTGCTTGAACATTTGCGGCGCCTGCGGCAGCGCGTAGAATTTGCCCGGATGCAGCCGGCTCGGCACCAGGAAATCGCGCGCACCCTCCGGACTGCTGGCGGTGAGGATCGGCGTCTGGAACTCGGTGAAGCCCTGCCCGATCATCCGCTGCCGCAGCGATGCGATGACGCCCGAGCGCAGCATGATGTTGGCGTGCAGCCGCTCGCGGCGCAGATCGAGATAGCGATACTTGAGCCGGATTTCCTCAGGGTATTCGGCATCGATCCCCACCGGCATCGGCAGCTCGGCGGCAGCCGACTGCACGATCACCTCGCCGGCGCGCACCTCGACCTCGCCGGTGGCAAGGTTGGGGTTCACCGCCCCCTCGCCGCGCGCCACGACTTCGCCGGTGACGGTCACCACCGATTCGAGGCGAAGCCGGTCAAGCAGCGGAAACGCCGGGGACGACGGGTTGGCGACGATCTGCGTCAGCCCGAAATGATCGCGCAGATCGATGAACAGCACCCCGCCATGATCGCGTTTCTTGTGGACCCAGCCCGAGAGGCGGACCGTCTGGCCGACGTCCGACGCTCGGAGGGCAGCGCAGTTATGGGAGCGATAAGCATGCATTTTTGCGGATTCCGGGCAACAGATGAGTGGGGAAATCGAGTGGCGGGTGACACACGCTGGCCAGCACTTTGTCAAGCGCGCGCAGGCGCGCTATGCGATGCCATGCGAATCCACCCTTTGGTGACATCCACCGAGACCCTAGCCGCCATCTGCACCCGAATGGCCACCGCAGACTTTGTCTGCGTGGACACCGAGTTCATGCGCGAAACCACTTATTTTCCCGATCTCTGCCTCGTGCAGCTCGGCACGTCCGAAGAGGCGTGCGCGATCGATCCGAAGGCGCCGGGGATCGATCTCGAACCCCTCCTCAAGCTGCTTGTCCGCGAAGAGGTGCTCAAGGTCTTCCACGCCGGCGGGCAGGATCTCGAGATTATCTACAACCTCACCGGCACCACCCCTGCCCCGCTGTTCGACACGCAGATCGCCGCCATGGCATTGGGGCTCGGCGAGCAAGTGGGCTACACCAACCTTGTTGCCGCCTATCTCGGCATCCAGGTCGACAAGGGTGCCCGCTTCACCGATTGGGCGCGGCGGCCGCTCAACGATCGCCAGCTGGATTATGCGATCGGCGATGTGACGCACCTCGCCACGCTCTTCCCCAAGATGCTGGAAAAGCTGCGCAAGACCGGGCGCGGCGGCTGGCTCGACGACGAGATGGCACGCGCCGCCGACCCCGCCACCTATGCCAATGATCCCGACAAGGCGTGGACGCGGCTGCGGCTGCCGAGCCGCAAGGCCGATGTGCTCGGGCGGCTGAAGGCGCTCGCCCGCTGGCGCGAGCTCGAGGCGCGCGACAAGGATGTGCCGCGCGGTCGCATCGTCAAGGACGAGACGCTGGGTGACATTGCCGCGAGCCCGCCGCGCGCCCAGGCCGATCTGGCCCGTGTGCGTGGCCTCAGTGCCGCCTGGGCCAACAACGGCATCGGGGACCGGCTGATGCGGTCGCTTGTCGATGCTGCGCCGCTCTCGCCGGATGAAATGCCGGCGCGCGAGCCACAGCGGCCGGGTCTCAGCACCGATGGCGCATTGGTTGCGGATCTGCTCAAGCTGCTCCTCAAGATCCGCTCCAAGGAAGCGGGTGTCGCGCCGCGGCTTATCGTGCGCGGCGACGAACTCGATGCTCTTGCTGCCGGTGTGCGCGACGGGCTTCCGATACTGACAGGCTGGCGTCATGGCATCTTCGGCGCCGATGCGCTGGCGCTGGTCGAAGGGCGTCTCGGCTTTGCCGTCAAGAACGGCAAGCTGATGATGAGCGAGATCGTCCTGGAGCCTTGAAGGCAGCGTCACCAACGGCAACCCGTTATTTTTATTTGTGGCACACCGCATCCGTAGGCCATGGTTAACCGTCTCTTGCGTGGGCGCCTGCTGTGCTCATGTAAGGAGTTGCGATGCGTAATTTTTCGATCTTGGCCGCTGTGGCGGCTGTCGTCATTGCCTGTCCGGCAGCTGCGGCCCAGTTCACTTTCGACTTCTCGCCCGAGCAGACTTTGTTCGGGCGACCCGTATCGGGCAGCGGCATCTTCACGACGTCGGGCGAGGAAATGTCCGTCGGCGGGCGATCCGCCTTCGCGATCACCGGAATTACCGGTTTCGTGAATGGCTCCGCCATTGCCCCGGTCACTGGCAACTTCGGCAATTTCTTCACGAGCGGAGACGGTTTCCTCGATGGATCCGGCATTCGATTCTTCACTGAATCGGGTATCGATGTCAGGTTCTTCCAGCAAAGCTCGAACGGTCGCTACCGGGTCAACACCTTCGGCGCGTTCGGCTCATCGAACTTTGTCTCCGCGAGCGCTACCGCCGTGGGCGAAGTGCCCGAGCCGGCAAGCTGGGCGATGATGATCATCGGCTCCGGGTTGATCGGCGGCGCAATGCGCTATCGCCGGCGGACGGCTGCGGTGGCCCTGGCCTGACACGAGGGGCGGCGAGCGGCCGGGCTGGCCCCGCCGTTCGCCGCTCGCTTTTTCGGCAGCAACCACGATCTCAGTCGCGAAATTCGATCCTGGATTCGCGCTGCATGACACCTGACAAGGTTTTCAGACGACGCTGGACCGCGTCGCCGGCAAGCGCTCGAACATGCAGCGCCAGCACGATCGCGCCGTCGTCGGGCGAGCGCGTCAGCATGCTGTTTGCCAACGCCGGCACCGTGCCGCCGGCCAGTCGCTGCCCGAGCCGCAACGCCAGACCCCAGCACCGCGCCGTCAACAGATAATCGGGTGGCGCCAGACGCCCCAGCAAATCCAGGAGCGGCGCATCCGCCGAACCGCCCAGGCAAAAATGCAGCGCGCAGGCCAGAGCGGCCCTCTCGACAGTGGTGATCGCCACCCAGTTGCCGTGCAACGCGGCCTCGGCGGCACGCTGCGAACGATAATCCGGGTGCGTGCGCCAGGCGATGTCCGACAGCAGACACGCGACGAGCCGCAACCGCCGCTGGTCGGCGGGCTCTTGGTCACCGAAAAGCCCATCCATCCAGTCGAACAGCATGTCGCCATGCTCGGGAAAGCGGCCCTCCCGGGCACCTTCGGCCCGCGCACCCACAAGGAGCGGATCGAGCGCCTGCTCCTCCGGCGGCAACTGGTCGAACAACAGCCCCTCGCGAAGGCCGAAGCCCGACGCGACCACGCTTGAACTGCCAAGGCGCTTGATCGTCGCCGCGAGCAGCATCGCCGCCCCCGGCAGCGACGGCAGGCGCGAGCTCGCGATATTGGGCACGGCCTTCAGCTGCGCCGGCGCGATCCGCGCGAGGCTGCGCACCAGCGATGCCGGCGCTGTCGCGGGCATCTCATATTGATGGACGATCGGCAGGGCATGGTCGGTCATGTGCATGTGCAGGTGCGCGAGCGCCCGCCACGATCCGCCGACCATGTAAAAGGGCTTGCCCCGCCCCGCCGCCGCCCATCCGACCTTGTCGAGCGCCTTCTTGATGAAGGGCGCCAGCGCCCGTCCACCCTGCTTGCGCACTGCCTCCAGCCGCAGCGCACCGATGGGCAAGGACAGTTGCTCATGCGCTTTGCCGTCGGCCACGCGGATAAGTTCGAGCGAGCCGCCGCCAAGGTCCCCCACCACGCCATCGGCATGCGGAATGCCCGAAATGACGCCGAGCGCTGCCCCTCTCGCCTCTTCGGCGCCGCTGATGGTTTCGATCTCCAGCCCGCATTCGGCACGCACCCGCGCCACAAAGGCGTCGGCGTTGCTCGCCTCGCGCACCGCCGCGGTGGCGACAACGCGCAGCGAGCCGAGTTGCATCGCATCGGTGAGCGCCTGGAAGCGGACGAGCGCCGCGACCGCATTGTCCATCGCCCCCTTGCCGAGCTTGCCATTGGCCGACAGCCCGCGGCCGAGGCCGGCCATCACCTTCTCGTTGAACATCGTCGAAGGTACCCGGCCAAGCCCCTGATAGACCACCAGACGCACCGAATTGGAGCCAATGTCGATGATGCCGACCGGCGCCGTTGCCCGATCGGCGGCAGGCAAGGCAGAAAAGTCATCAATCAATCGGAGCTGGCCATGCAGATCAGCTGGTTGCATCGTCTTCTTCATCCTCGAGCACCAGCCGTGGCACCCCGCCCGCCGAGCGCAATGCAGCACCCCGGCCGGACAGCGACGGATTGGTCATGAAATAGCGATGCAGGTTGAACGGCGGCTCGGAGAGATTGTTCCGGGCGTTGCGCAGCCGCTTGTAGCTGCCATCGGCAAGCAGTTGCCAGCTCTGCTCGGTGTCTTTCAGGTTCGCAACCATCACTTGGTCGAGCACCTGCGCATGGACGGTGGGGTTCTCGATCGGCACCATCACTTCCACGCGGCGATCGAGGTTGCGCGGCATCCAGTCCGCCGACGAGATATACACCTTCGCCTGGCGCGACGGCAGCTCCTCGCCATTGGCGGTGACGATGATCCGGCTGTGCTCCAGAAACCGCCCGATCACCGAGCGGACATGGATATTGTCCGAAAGCCCCGGCACGCCCGGACGCAGGCAGCAGATGCCGCGGATGATCAGCTCGATCTCGACCCCTGCCCCGCTCGCCTCGTACAGCTTGTCGATGATCCCGGTATCGACAAGGCTGTTGAGCTTCACCCAGATGGCGGCAGGCTTGCCGGCGCGCGCGTTCTCGATCTCCACATCGATCAGCGCATAGAGCATCGCGCGCATCGTCAGCGGCGCCATGCCGATCTTGGCGAGCCGGGTGGGCTGCACATAGCCGGTGATGTAGTTGAGCACCTGCGCCGCATCGCGTGCCAGCACCGGATCGGCGGTGAAGAAGCTGAGGTCGGTGTAGATGCGCGCGGTGACGGGATGGTAGTTGCCGGTTCCGAAATGCACATAGGTGCGGATGTCGCGCCCCTCGCGCCGCACCACCATGCTCAGCTTGGCGTGCGTCTTCCATTCGACAAAGCCATAGACAACCTGCACCCCGGCGCGCTCGAGCTCGGCCGCCCAAACCAGATTCTGCTCTTCGTCGAAGCGCGCCTTGAGCTCGACGACCGCGGTCACGCTCTTGCCCGCTTCAGCAGCTTCGATCAGCGTGCGCACGATCGGCGAATTCTTGCCGGCGCGGTAGAGCGTCTGCTTGATCGCGATCACGTCGGGGTCGGCCGCCGCCTGCCGCAAGAAGGCCAGCACCACCTCGAAACTCTCATAGGGGTGATGAACGATGATGTCCTTGGCGCGAATTGCGGCAAAACAATCCCCGCCATGTTCGCGGATGCGCTCGGGAAAGCGTGGACTATAGGGTTCGAACTTCAGGTCGGGCCGGTCCTCATCGACCAGCTGCGCCAGATCGGCTGCGCCCAATATGCCCTCGACCACGGTGGTGTCGCGCGGGCCGACGCCCAGCGCGCCCTGCACCAATGCATGCAGACCCTTGGGCGTGCTCGCCTCGATCTTGAGGCGAATCACCTCGCCGCGCCGCCGCCGCTGCAGCGCTGACTGGAAGTAGCGGACAAGGTCCTCGGCCTCTTCCTCCACCTCGATGTCGCTGTCGCGAATCACCCTGAAGGCGCCATGCCCGACCATCGCATAGCCCGGAAACAGCTGGTCGAAGAAAGCGCGGATGGTGTTCTCGAGGCTGATCGTGCGGATGGTGGCGCCCGGCAGCCGGATGAAGCGCGGCAGCATGGCGGGGAGCATCAGCAGCGCGCGCAGCTCCTCATCGTCCGAAAGCCGGCGCAGCTCGAGGATGAGCGAGAATCCCTTGTTGGGAATGAACGGAAACGGATGCGCCGGGTCGATCGCCTGCGGCGTGAGCACCGGGAAAATCTGTTCGAGAAAATGCCGCTCGAGCCAGCTGCGCTCGGTCGCGGTCAGGTCTTCGGCGCCGATCACATGATAATCGGCGCGCGCGAGTTCCTTCACAAGCCCCACCCACACCGTCTGCTGGGTGCGCATCAGCGTGTCGGCATGGACGGCAATCTCGGCCAATTGCTGGGCCGGCGTCAGGCCCTCGGGGCTGAGCGTCTCGATCCCGGCGCCCACCTGCCCGCGCAGGCCGGCAACGCGCACCATGTAGAATTCATCGAGGTTATTGCCCGAGATCGACAGGAAGCGCAGCCGCTCGAGCAGCGGATGCGCGGTGTTGGTCGCCTCTTCCAGCACCCGATCGTTGAACGCCAGCCAGGAAAGCTCGCGGTTGAAATAGCGCTCGGCCCCGGCATGGCCGACAGGAACGCTGCGGCGGGCTTCGCGAGGATTGGAGCGGGCGCGTGTGGACATGCCGCAGTCCTAGCGCAGGCGAGGTGTCAGGTCGATGACAGCGCTCACCACTCAAGACTCAATTGCGCATCGAAAACGGTGCGCGCCAGCGGCACGGTGATCTCGCGGCGATCGGCCAGTGCGGCTGCGTCGAGCATCGCCACGGCCTGTCCTGCCGCCGCAAAGCTGCGCTCGATCCGCAGCGCCAGCCACTGGATCACCTCGTCCGCCACCCGCAGCCCGCGATCGGCAAAGCGCTTTTCGAGCACGGCCGCCAGCAGCGTGTCATCGGGCTCGGCCAGCGACACGAGCGGCGTCGCCGCCAGCCGCGAGGCGAGGTCGGGCAGTCGATGCGGCCATTGCCGTGGCGGCGTGCGCGCGGTGAGCAGCAGCGGCCGGTCGGCGCTGGCGGCGTTCCAGGCGTGGAACAGCGCCTCGGCATCGGGGCCGCGATCGGCGTCGTCGATCACCCGGGCGCCGGTGCGCGCCGCCACCAGCCCGGCCAGATGCGTCTTGCCCGATCCTTCCGGCCCCACCAGCACCACGCGCGGCATCGGCCAGGCCTCGGGCCGCGCCAGCCATTCGAATGCCGCGCGATTGGCATCCGACACGATGAAATCCGCCTCCCCCAGCCGCGGTGCAAAATTCAGCGGCAGCGCCGGCTGTTCCTCAACAGCCATCATGGCCGGTCCTGCCCGTAGAAATTGCTCTGCCGGTAATTGGCGAGCATGGCGCGCACGACCACGCCGAGCACGGCCGCCACCGGCACCGCCATGAACACCCCGGCGATCCCGGCCACGGCACCGCCGGCAAAAACCGCGAACAGCACCCAGACCGGGTGCAGGCCGATCCGGTCCCCGATCAGCTTGGGGGTGAGGAACGCACTTTCGACGATCTGGCCGATCTGGAACACCCCGAACACCAGCAGCAGCTGCAGCCAATCCAGCCCGAACTGCCCCAGCGCCACCAGCAAGCTCAGCACCACCGCCACGATGACACCGAGAAACGGCACGAAGGCAAGGACACCGGCGAGAATGCCGAGCACGATCGCATGATCGAGGCCGACAAGGCTCCAGCCCACCGCATAAAAGACCGCCAGCACGAGGCAGACGATCAATTGCCCGCGCAGGAAGCCGCCAAGTGCTGCGTCACTGTCCTTCATCACCTGCCGGAACGCCGGCAGCTGGCGGCGAGGCCACCAGCTTTCCACCGCTCCCACGATGCCCGGCCAGTCACGCAGAAGGTAAAAGGCCACGATCGGCGTCACGATCAGGAAGTTGACCACACTCACCAGCCCGAGCCCGCCGGCGATGATCGACCCGGCCGAATCGGTCAGCCAGCCCAATGCTCGCCCGGCCATCGTCTCGAGCAATCCCTTGACGTCGATCTGCGAAGCGGTGCGTCGCATCAGGTCTTCGGCCAGCGGCACTGCGCTGTCGATGATGCCGGGTGCACGCACGATGAGCTGCGCGATCTGCTCCTGGATGATCGGCGCGCTCGCCAGCACCAGCCCGGCGAGCAGCGCCACCGCCACCACCAGGGCAATCGCCGAAGCTGTGCCGCGCCCCAGCCCTGTGCGCTGCAGCCGCGTGGCCGCCGGATCGAGCAGATAGGCGAGGATGAAGCCGGCAATGAACGGACCCGCCACCGAGCGCGATGCCCAGGCAAGCGCGCCAAGCCCGATGAGCAGCACCAGCCAGCCCCAATGGATGCGCGGCAGGCTCAACCGGTCGGCAATGCTCAAACCCCGTGCCGACCGCCGCCGCGACGGGAACGGCTGGCCCGGCGGCAGAACAGGCAGCTGCTCCGGGACCGGCGGGACGGGCGGCAATTCGCTCATGGCTGCGGGCGCGGCAGCAGGTCGACCGGCGCCCGCGCCGCAGGATCGGGAGCACGCGGTGCTCCAGGATCGGGCGCCCGTGGCGCCGGGCGCGGCGTCTGGGCAGGCGATGGCGCTGCGGGTGCCGGCGCACCCGGCGATGCGGGCACGCCGGGTTCCGTCGGCCCGGGAGCGGTCGGCGGCGGCACGCCGCCCGGCAAGCGCCGCAGCACGGTTCGCCCGCCTTCGATGCTCAAACCCAGCCCGCGCGCCGCCAGCGCCTCCTGCAGCATCTCCAGCGTGCCGAAATGGCTCACCAGCAGCCGCGAGGTGCCGCCCAGCGAAAGGCTGGTTGCAGTCACCGCCGTCACGCCCTCGGTCTGGCGCAGCAGCGTCTCGAAGGCCGCGAGTGCGGCGGCATCAGGCGTGATGACCGCAATCTCGGTACCGTTGATCACGGCATCATTGGAAAGCGCGCCCGCCATCATCGAGCCATCGAGGAAGGGGGCCTGTGCGATGATCGGCTCGAGATCGACCGCCAGACCCGCCTCGGCTCGCAGTCGCCCGGTCTGCAGCGCGGTCGAATAAAGCGCATCGATCCGGCGCACGCCCTCATCGAGCATCGCATTGAGCCCATCCTCGCCATCGGCGCGCAATTCGAAGCTGCCGAGCTGCTCGGCGTCGGGTCCATGCCGGGCCGCAAACCGCACCGCGATCGGCCCGCCCGGCCATGTCCGCCGCACCCGCGCCTCGGCAACAAGCACGTCGACCGTGTCATGCCGCGTCAGGATCGTCCGCCACGACGATCGCACCGGACGCACCAGCTGGCCGGGGGTGAGCAGGACATTGTCCACCGCTCCGCCCGGTGCGAGCACATAGTCGATCGGCGTCACATTCTCGCGGAATCGGCCCCAGGCCGCCAGCCAGGGCGTCCGCACCTGATGGATGATCGACACCCCGCCGTCGATCCACACCGGCAGCAAGAGCATCGGCGGGGATTGCACCGCACCGCCTGCCGTGCCGATAAAATCGGTCACGCGCGATCGGTCGAACACCACGCCGAGCGTCGCGATGTAGCGCGTGGTGGAAAAGCGCTCGCCCTGGCTCTCGATCCCCGCCACGACCGAATCGAGCTGGCCATCGGAAAGCTTGGGCGCCGCACCCACCGGGTTGCCGGTCAGCCGCGACCAGAGCTGCGGCCAGGCCTGGCGCTGCGCGATGCGAAAGGCGGCAAAGCGCGCGCTCTCGGGGTCCTTCGCTGCCACGTCCACCTTGATGCCGCCCACCGCATAGGCGCTGCCCGCCGCTGCAGCCGCTGCCGGCGCCGTGCGCCGCGGAGGCTGCTGCGCCTGCGCCGGCAGCGCCACCAGGGCAGAGACAATGAGGAGAATGCGGAACACGCCAGCGTTCTGACAACTCCGCAGCCCCCTGCCAAGGGGCGATTGCCGCCCCCATGGCCGGTCTTGTTGCGTTAGCCGCCCGAGACGCTAAGGCAATCGCCATGACCGCGCCCGAACGACCACCCCTTACCTACGCCGACGCCGGCGTGTCGATCGCGGCCGGCAATGCGCTCGTCCGCGCCATCGCCCCGCTGGCGCGCAGCACTGCCCGGCCGGGTGCCGATGCCGAGTTGGGCGGCTTCGGCGGCTTTTTCGATCCGCGCGCTGCCGGCTACCGCGATCCGCTGCTGGTCGCCGCCAACGACGGCGTGGGCACCAAGCTCAAGCTCGCCATCGACAGCGGCAACCACGCGACCGTGGGCATCGACCTGGTGGCGATGTGCGTCAACGATCTCATCGTGCAGGGCGCCGAGCCGCTGTTCTTCCTCGATTATTTCGCCACGGGGAAGCTCGAGTCGGGCGTGGCACAGGCCGTCATCGCCGGAATCGCCGAGGGCTGTCGCCAGGCACATTGCGCGCTCATCGGCGGCGAGACAGCAGAAATGCCCGGCATGTATGCGCCCGGCGATTATGACCTTGCCGGCTTCAGTGTCGGCGCAGTCGAGCGCGGCGAGCAATTGACCGGCGATGCCGTTGCCGCCGGTGATGTGCTGCTCGGCCTGCCATCGACAGGCGCCCATTCCAACGGCTTTTCGCTCATCCGCCGCATCATCGAACGTTCCGGGGTGGCGCTCGCCGACTCTGCCCCCTTCGCCCCCGAAACCAGCCTCGGGTCAGCCTTGCTCACCCCTACCGCCATCTATGTGCGCACCCTTCTGCCCGCCATCCGCGCCGGCCGCATCCATGCCCTTGCCCACATCACCGGCGGCGGCTTTCTCGAAAATGTGCCCCGCGTCCTCCCCGCCGGGCTGCGTGCCATCATCGATGCACAGCCGCTGCCGCCGCTGTTCGATTGGCTCCGCACCACCGGCAACGTCGAGCCGGCAGAAATGGCACGCACCTTCAACTGCGGCTTCGGCATGGTCCTCACGGTCGCCGCGTCCGAAGCCGATGCGCTCGCTGCCGATCTCGGCGCCGTGCCGCTCGGCCGCATCGAAGCCGGTACCAAGGGCTGCGATGTCATCGGCGCCGCTGGCCTCTGGGGCAGCGACACCGGCTGGACGGCGTCACACGATGGCTGAAGCGCGCCTCGGCGTGCTCATCTCGGGGCGCGGCTCGAACATGGCCGCCCTGCTCCACGCGTCGCGCCTCATGGCCGATTGCCCCTACGAGATCGTGCTCGTCGCCGCCAATGATCCCCAGGCCCCCGGTCTCGCCATGGCCGCCGCCGAGGGCATCGCCACCTTCGGCCAATCACATCAAGGGCTTGGCCGCGCCGCCTTCGACGCCATCATCGAAGCCGAACTCCATCGCCACGGCGTCACCCATGTGGCGCTCGCCGGCTACATGCGGCTGCTGTCGCCCGGCTTCGTCGAGCGCTGGGCCGGCCGCTGCTTCAACATCCACCCCTCGCTTCTCCCCGCCCACAAGGGTCTCCACGTCCATGAAGCCGTGCTGGCAGCGGGCGAGACGATGTCGGGCTGCACCGTCCACCTCGTCACCGCCGAACTCGATGGCGGTCCGATCCTGGGCCAGGCGCGCGTCGCGGTGCTCCCGGGCGACACACCCGAAAGCCTCGCCGCGCGCATCCTCATCGCCGAGCATCAGCTCTATCCGCGCGTGATCGCAAACCAATTCCGCAGCGTGTCGGAGCCCCTGCCGCGGCTTCGCGCACTTGCGCTGGCCCTCCCCGAAGCGGCCGAAAAGCTCTCGCATGGCGCCCCCGGCTTCTTCGTCCAGGGCGGCAAGTTCTTCGCCTATTTCTCTGAAAACCATCACGGCAACGGCATCACCGCGCTGCTCGTCAAGGCCAGCGGCGTCGAGGAGCAGGCGATGCTCATCGAGCAGGACCCCGAGCTCTATTTCCGCCCTGCCTATTTCGGTCCCGCCGGCTGGATCGGCATCCGCCTTGATGCCGCCACCGATTGGGAGATGATCGGCCGCTGGCTGGAGCGCAGCTGGCAGGCCTCTGCCCCGCGCCGGCTGCTGCGGCTCGTCACCGGCCAATAAAAAAGCCCCGGCGCTACCCAAGGCTTTTCAATTCGCTTTGCGCGAAACTTCAGGCAGCGATTTCGGTCGGCGCGAAGAAATAGGCGATCTCGATTGCGGCATTCTCGTCCGAATCCGAACCGTGCACGGTGTTGGCTTCGATCGACTCGGCCAGTTCCTTGCGGATGGTGCCGGCATCGGCATTGGCGGGGTTGGTGGCGCCCATGATGGCGCGATAGGCAGGAACCGCATCCTCGCCCTCGAGCACCTGCACCACCACCGGGCCAGAAATCATGAACGCAACCAGCTCGCCGAAGAAGCCGCGCTCGCTATGGACGGCATAAAAGCCTTCGGCCTGTGCCTGGGTCAGCTGCAGGCGCTTCTGCGCCACGATGCGCAGGCCGGCACCCTCGATCATGGCATTCACCTTGCCGGTGATGTTGCGGCGCGTGGCATCTGGCTTGATGATCGAAAAGGTGCGGGTGACCGCCATGGGAATGTCCTGTCGTCTGAGTGGGGATTGCGGGCGCTTTAGGCAAAGTTGCGCGTTCAGGCAACCTTCTCGAACCGCCCACCGCTGCCTTCGCGCCAATAGGCGGGCTCCATGCCGGCAAGCGCCTTCACCGTTCGCCAACGCGCCCGCGCCGTCTCCAGCTCGTTTTCGCCGAACAGGAACGCCGCTCGCTTGAGCCCGTCAAGCGCATCGGGGAGATCATCGCCGATCTGCATCAGAAAGTCGGCGCCATTCGCCGCCGGCCATTCCGCTCCGAGCAGCACCGGCTGGCTCGCCACCCGCTCGGGGGCCAGCGCATCGACACGCCCGTGCGGCACGAAGCTGGCAGGCGCAAAGTCCCACAGCAAGGCATCGAGCCTCGCCAGCAGCGCGGCATCATCGCTGCGCACCAGCAGCCGATGGCCGGCCTCGAGCGCCTTGACCACAAGCTGCGGCAGCACCGCCTCCACCGGCCGGGTGAGCAGCTGGTAGAAGCCGATGATCATCGATCAGTCACGCGTCTCGAAATTGTCCGCCACGAAGCGATCGAGCAACCGCACGCCGAAGCCGGTGGCGCCCTTGTCCACCAGCGGCAGCGCCTTGGAGGTCCACACCACGCCCGCCACATCGAGATGCGCCCATTTCACCCCCGGCTTGATGAAGCGCTTGATGAACTGTGCGGCCGTGATCGACCCGCCCTCGCGCGGCCCCACATTCTTCATGTCGGCAATGTCGCTGTTGATCGCCTTGTCATAGGGCTCGCCGAGCGGCATCCGCCACAGCTTGTCGCCCACCGCAGTGCCCGCCGCGGTCAGCTGCGCCGCCAGCCCGTCGTCGTTCGAGAAGAGCCCGGCATATTCGGTGCCCAGGCTGACGATGATTGCCCCGGTCAGCGTCGCCAGGTCGACGATCACCTCGGGCTTGTACACCGATTGTGCCCAGGCGATCACGTCGCACAGCACCAGCCGGCCTTCGGCATCGGTGTTGATCACCTCGACGGTCTGCCCGTCCATCGTGCGCACCACATCGCCGGGGCGCTGGGCATTGCCGTCGGGCATGTTCTCGACAAGCCCGACGATGCCCACCACATGCGCCCGCGCCTTGCGCGCTGCCAGGGCGTGCATGGCACCGGTCACGGTCCCGGCACCCCCCATGTCCCACTTCATGTCCTCCATGCCGCCAGCGGGCTTGATCGAAATGCCGCCGGTGTCGAAGGTCACGCCCTTGCCGATCAGAACCACGGGGGTCGAATCCCCCTCCAGCCCGTTCCAGCGCATCGCCAGGATTCGCGGCTTGCGCACCGACCCCTGCGCCACGCCGAGCAGCGCGCCCATGCCGAGCGCCGCCATCTCGGCCTCGTCGAGCACGGTCAGCTCCACGCCCAGTTCGGCCAGGTCCATCGAGTGCTCGACGAAGCTCTCGGGGTAGATGATGTTCGCCGGCTCGCTCACCAGCGCCCGGGTGCGCGCCACGCCATCGGCAATGCCGGCCAGCGGTGCGAAGAACGCCTCGGCGCCTTCGGCACCCACAATCTCGATCGCGCCAAGCGTCGGCTTGGCCTTGGGCTTCACCGTCGTGCGATACTTGTCGAAGCGCCAGCCGCGCAGCTTGGCACCCATCGCCACATGCGCAGCCGCTTCGGCCAGCGGGATGGCGCCCACCACGCCCGCCATGTCGATCCGCACCCGCTCGACGCCACTGGTGATGAAGCGCCCGACGATCGCCGCGCCGATCTTCTCGAACACCGCCGCATCCGCCTTGTCCGCGGGGCCCGTGCCCGCCACGAGCAACCGGGCGGCATCGACCCCGGCCGGAGCCAGGATTTCCACCAGCGCCGCAGCCTCGCCTTCGAAACGTCCGCTCGTCAACGCCCGCAGCAGGGCGCCGCCGCCAGCGGCATCGATCGCGCCCGCAGGACCGGTGAGTGCCGCAGCCTTCATGTCGGCCGCGTTGACCAGCACGACATGCGCCTGTGGGGCTGCGCTGGACGCAAAGCCGATCTCGATCGTGTTTTCGGTGGTCACTGGAACATCATCCTCGTGTCAAAGCCTGTCCATGGGCTTATGCCGCCCATCCGCCGCCTGTCCAACCGCAAATGGCCACAGCACAGCGGTGGTGGACGCACGCCGCAGCCCTCGCTAAGGCTCGCGGCGTGGACGTTCGCCCCTCGCCCCGCTTGTGTTCGTTGCGTCCCGCCCTGCTGGCGTCGGTCGTGCTTGCCCTGCCTGTTTCGCTGCAGGCCCAGGAGGTGCGCCCCGTGCCCGAAGCGCCGACCGCGCAACCCGGCGTTGACGACAATATCATCGCGCAACCCAGAGATGGGGGCGATGTGATCGCGCAACCCAGAGATGGGGGCGATGTGATCGCACAACCCAGAGATGGGGGCGATGTGATCGCACAACCCAGAGATGGGGGCGATGTGATCGCCCCGGGCGACATCATCGAATTTGCCGCCGACCAGATGGAGGTCGATGAAACCGGCAACATCATCACCGCCGCCGGCGCCGTCGAGCTGCGACGCGATGCCTGGCGGCTGACCGCCGAACGCATCGAATATGATCGCGCCACCGGCGCCGTCGCGGCCCGCGGCAACGTCGTCAGCATCGATCCCGAAGGCAACCAGCTGTTTGCCGAAAGCCTCGACCTTACCGATTCGCTGCGCGATGGCGCCATCGAGAACCTGCTGCTGGTCCTCAACGACGGTGGTCGGCTCGCGGCGCGCGGGGGATCGCGCAATGGCCGGCTCATCACGCTGCGCCGGGCGGTTTATTCGCCCTGCGCCGTCACCGATGCCGAAGGCTGCCCGCAGGAGCCGGTCTGGAAGCTGCTCGCCACCCAGGTGCGCTACGACACCGAGCGGCACCGCATCAGCTACAAGAACGCCCGGCTGGAGATGTTCGGCATCCCGATCTTCTACCTGCCCAATTTCTCGCATCCCGATGGCGAGGCCGAGCGCGTGACCGGGCTGCTCATGCCCAACATCAAGTTCCAGCGGCAGCTTGGGCTCGGGCTCGGGCTGCCCTTCCATCTGGCGCTGGCGCCGGACCGCGATGTCACCATCACCCCCTGGCTCTACAGCGCTGCGGCACCGGCCATGCAGGTGCAGGCACGGCGGCTGTTCGGCGGCGGTCCGGTGCAGGTCGATGGCTTCTTCACCTACGCCCGGCTCACCGAATTCGCTGCCGACAACGTCACCGAGGTCGATCGCGGGGACCGTTTCCGCGGCTATCTCGGCGTCAAGGGCCGGTTCCAGCACAGCAGCAGCTGGCGCTCCACCTTCTCGGTGCGCCTCACCACCGACGATACCTTCAACCGCCGCTACGATCTCGATTTCGACGATACGCTGCGCTCGAGCTACGCGCTCGAGCGCTTCGGCACCGACAGCTATTTCTCGGTTTCCGCCCTCGCCTTCCAGGGCCTTCGCGTCACCGACACCGCCGGCGAAATGCCCTTCGTGCTGCCGGTCATCGAATATGATTGGCGGCCGTCCGATCCGGTGCTCGGCGGGCGGATGCATGTCGGCGCCAATTCGCTGGCGCTCACCCGCACCGATGGCCAGTCGATCCAGCGCGCCCTCGCCTTCGTCCGCTGGGATCGCAGCATCTTCACATCGCTCGGCCATCGCATCACCGGCACCGCCTTGATGCGCGGGGACATCTACAATGTCATGGACCCGCAACTGGCGACGCTGCCTGCCTATGCCGGGGACGCAGGCATCAACACCCGCGCCATCCCCGTGGCCGCGGTCGATGTCGAATGGCCCTTTGCCGGCAATGCCTTCGGCGGCACCCAGACGGTCACGCCGCGCGTGCAATTCGTGCTCAAGCCCAACCAGAACAACGCCGGCTTCCCCAATGAGGACAGCCGCGCCATCGAGCTGGAGGACATCAGCCTGTTCGAGCTCAACCGCTTCCCCGGCTATGACCAGTTCGAGGGCGGTTCGCGAGTCACCTATGGCGTGGGCTACACGCTCGACCGCCCCGGCGTGGCGCTGCGCTCCGAAATCGGCCAGAGCTGGACCTTCGCCACCGACCAGCTCGGCCGCGCGGGTGATTTTCCGCCCGGCACCGGTCTCGACGACCGGCTTTCGGATTTCGTCGGCCGCACCAACCTCAAGCTCGGCGGGCTTTTCGAAATCACCCACCGCTTCCGGCTCGATCGCAACAGCTTTTCCGTGCGCCGCAACGAAATCGATGTCGCCATCGGCAACCAGCGCACCTACGCCACCATCGGCTATCTGCGGCTCAACCGCCAGGTTGCGCTCGAAGACCTGGAGGATCGGTCGGAGCTGCGCGCCGGCGGCCGCGTGGCATTCGCGCGCTTCTGGTCGCTCTATGGCTCGGCGGTGGTCGATCTCACCACGAAGCGCGACAATCCGGCGGCGGTCGGAGACGGCTTCAGCTTCATCCGCCACCGCATCGGTGCCGAATATGAGGATGAATGCTTCCGCTTCGGCCTGTCCTGGCGGCGGGACCTGATTTCGGACCGCGACTTCCGCGCCGGCAACACTTTCCAGCTCACCTTGTCGTTCAAGACATTGGGCCGTTAGCCTTAAGGCGCAATTCAGCGAGACAACACTATCGCCCGCTTTGCGCGTTTGCTGCGGTTGCGCTAGAGCGACGCTGAGAGGAACTCCGACCCGATGCCAAAGTTTCGTCCTTCCGTGTCTGCCGTTGCCATGTCGATCGGGCTCGCCGGCCTGTTCGCAGTCCCGGCGGCAGCACCGGCCCAGCTTGCCGACGCACCCGTCGCGGGGATCGATTTCTCCGATCTCGCCGAAATTTCTGTGCTCGCGGAATCGGATCCGATGCTTCGCAAGGCCCAGGCGATCGTCAACGGCGACGTGATCACCGACACCGATATCGACCAGCGACTGGCGCTGGTGATCGCCGCCAATGGTGGCCGGGTCGACGAGGCCGAGCGCCCGCGGTTGCGATTGCAGGTGCTGCGCAACCTCATCGACGAGAAGCTGCAGGTGCAGGAAGCCGTGTCGAACGATATCCGCATCGCCGATGCCGAGATCGAGGGCGCCTATTCGCGGGTGGCGCAGAATTTCAAGCGCACCCCGCCCGAGTTCGAGAAGTATCTTCGCGATGCCGGCTCGTCGCCGATGTCGATCAAGGCGCAGATCAAGGGCGAGCTCGCCTGGTCGCGCGTGCTGCGCCGCAAGGTCGAGCCGATGGTCAATGTCGGTGATGACGAGGTGCAGCTGCTCATCGACAGGCTTAACGCCGCCAAGGGCAAGGACGAGTTCCATGTGGGCGAGATCTTCCTCTCCGCCACCCCCGAGAGCGCGCCGCAGGTGATGGCCGATGCCACGCGCATCGTGCAGCAGGTGCGCGCCGGCGCCTCGTTCGTGGCCTATGCCCGGCAGTTTTCCGAAGCCTCCACCGCCGGGGTGGGCGGCGATCTCGGCTGGGTCCGCGCCGAGCAGCTCAACGACAATGTTGCCGCGGTCGTCACCACGCTGGCGCCGGGCAACCCCGCCACCGCCGTGTCGGACCCGATCAGCGTTCCCGGCGGCGTCGCCATCATGGCGCTGCTCGAAAAGCGCCAGGTGCTTGCCGCCGACCCCAACGAGGCGCTGCTGTCGCTGAAGCAGATTTCGCTGCCACTCGCCGCCACCACCAGCCAGGACGATGCGCGCGCGCTGGTCACGAAGTTGCAGACCGCCACCCAGGCCATGGGCGGCTGCGGCCGCGCCGATGAAGTGGCGCGCGGTCTGGGGGCGGAAGTGGCGACCAACGATGCCATCAAGCTCAAGGACCTGCCCGAGGCGCTGCGCGAGATCATGGGCAATTTGTCGATCGGCCAGGCCACCCCGCCGTTCGGCAGCCTGCAGGAGGGCCTGCGCGTGCTGGTGCTCTGCGGCCGCGACGACAGCGCCGTCCAGGCGGCAGCGCCCAATTTCGACCAGATCTATGCCCAGCTCAACGAGGAGCGCGTCAACATGCGCGCCCGGCGCTACCTGCGCGATCTGCGGCGGGATGCCATCGTCGATTATCGCTGATGCCGGGTGTGACGCTGCCCTTTCCGATCGCCGTATCGCTCGGTGATCCGGCGGGCATCGGCCCGGAAGTGCTCGCCAAGGCCTGGGATGCGCGCCAGGCGCAACACCTGCCGCCGTTCTTCGCCATCGGGGACCGCCGAGCCCTTGCTGCGGTCTGGTCCGGCCCCGTCGAGACCCTTGAAGACCCCCGCGATGCCCTCTCCGTATTCCCTCGCGCCCTGCCGCTGGTGCAGGTCGATGATCCCGGCGATCTCGTTCCCGGCCACCCCAACCTCGCCGGCGCGCGCTGCGCGCTGGACAGTCTGGAACTTGGCGTCGGCCTCACCCGCACCGCCATGGCCTCGGCACTCGTCACCGGCCCAGTGAGCAAGGCGCAGCTCTACCAGATCGGCTTCACCTATCCGGGGCAGACCGAATTCGTCGCCGAACGCTGCGGCGTGGCGGCGGCACGGGCAGTGATGATGCTCGCTGGCCCCAGCCTGCGCACCGTTCCCTTGACCGTGCACGTGCCGCTTGCCGATGTGCCACGCCTCATCTGCAAGGAGCTGATCATCACCCGTGCGCGCGTGCTGTGCCGCGCACTCCAGCGCGATTTCGGCATCGAGCATCCGCGCCTCGTCGTTGCCGGCCTCAACCCCCATGCCGGGGAGAACGCCACCATCGGCCGCGAGGAAGCCGAGATCATCATTCCTGCCGTCGCCGAGCTGCAGGCCGGGGGCATGAACATCGTCGGGCCGCTGGCGGCGGACACCATGTTCCACGCCGCCGCGCGCCAGCATTATGATGCAGCCCTTTGCATGTATCACGACCAGGCGCTCATCCCGATCAAGACGCTGCACTTCGACGATGGGGTCAACACGACGCTCGGCCTGCCGATCGTCCGCACCTCGCCCGATCACGGCACTGCATTCTCCATTGCCGGCACTGGCCAGGCCACCCCGGGCGCCATGATTGCCGCCATCCGTCTCGCTGGCGAATGCGCCGCGCGCCGGCTGCTCGCCGCCAACGCTGCGGCAGCCGCGGCTTGAGCCTCGACACGCTGCCGCCGCTGCGCGAGGTTATCGCGCGGCACGGCCTCAATGCGAAGAAATCGCTCGGCCAGAACTTCCTGTTCGACGGCAATCTGCTCGATCGGATTGCCCGCGTTCCCGGCCCGCTCGAAGGCCGCACTGTTTATGAGGTCGGCCCCGGCCCCGGCGGCCTCACTCGCGCGCTGCTCCGCGCCGGCGCCAATGTCGTGGCCGTCGAGCGGGACGATCGCGCCATTCCCGCACTTGCCGAACTCGCCGAAGCCGCCGGCGGCCGGCTGCGCGTGGTCGATGCCGATGCCATGACCGTCGATGCCGCCTCGCTCGCCGGTGAGGGCGCGCACATCGTCGCCAACCTGCCCTACAACATCGGCACCGCCCTTCTCACCGGCTGGCTCAGCAGCGAAGCCTGGCCGCCCTGGTGGGCAAGCCTCACCCTGATGTTCCAGAAGGAAGTGGCGCAGCGCCTCGTCGCTGCCCCCGGCAGCAGCGCCTATGGCCGGCTGTCGGTGCTCGCCCAGTGGCGCACCACGGCAAGGATCGCCTTCACCGTGCCACCGCGCGCCTTCATTCCCGCTCCCAAAGTCGAATCCGCAGTCGTCCATCTCGTGCCGACCAGCGCAATGTCGAGCGCCACACCGGCAAAGCTGTCGGCGCTCACTGCCGCCGGATTCGGGCAACGCCGCAAGATGTTGCGCGCCAGCCTGCGCGGGCTGCCCGGTGCGCTGGAAGCACTCGAGGCGCAGGGGATATTGCCCGAGGCGCGTGCCGAAACGGTCCCCGTCAGCGCGTGGGCCGCAGCCGCCGCGCTGCTCTGACAAGCTCAGTTGTTGGCTTGCGGCTTGTCCGGAGCCGGTGCGGCCGCAGCGACTGTGGTCGCGTTGCTCAGCGCCGCCTGCAGCCGGCTGGCCGGCTCGCATTCGGTCTTGCACAGTGCCTTGATGCGCGCGAGATTGATCTGCGCCCTCGCCGTGGCGCCGCGCGCGATCAGCGCCTTGCCCTGGCCTTCGAGCGCCGACAGATCGGAAGGGTTGAGCGCCAGCGCCTCGCGGTAGAATTTCACAGCCTTGCCGGGCAGGCCGAGCCGTTCATAGCCCATGGCAATCCCGTTATAGGCGCCGACATTCTTGGGATCGGACGCGATCGCCGCCTCGAAGGCATCGATCGCCGCCTGCGCTTCGCCCTTGGCAAGCGCCGCACGGCCGATTTCGGCCATACGCACCGACTGCGGTTTGAGAATATCGTCACGAAGGGCGGCAGGTGCTGCGGTTGCGGTCATCAACGCGACCGTCAGAAGCAAAACTGGTTTGAACATTCAGGCGTCTCCCAATCCCCGCCACGGAGACTAGCTGATTCGCAACACGCTTGTAATGCTGAATCCGTCGCAGCCATGCTGCTGCGGCGTCAGCAGCACTTCCTCGCCCAAGCCCTTGAAGTCGGGCCGCGCCGCCAGCAACGCCGCCACTTGTGCACTGCCCTCCTCGGGCAGCAGCGAGCAGACGACATAGGTCAGCCGGCCGCCGGGGCGGACCATGGTGGCCGCGAGCGCCAGCAGCCGCGCCTGCTCTTCGATCAGTCGCGCCAGCCGCACCGGGGTCAGCCGCCAGCGCGCTTCCGGGTTGCGCCGCCAGGTGCCGCTTCCCGAGCAGGGCGCATCGACCATCACCGCATCGCATGCGCCTTCAAGGTCGGCGAGCATCTCCGCCTCGCGGCCACCATCGAGCAGCCGAGGCTCGACGATCGTCACCCCGGCACGCGCCAGCCGCGCCGGCATCGCAGAAAGCCGGCCACGGTCGCTGTCGCTCGCCACCAGCCGTCCCTCATTGGCCATCGCTGCCGCCAGCGCCAGCGTCTTGCCCCCGGCCCCCGCGCACAAGTCGAGCACCGTCTCGCCGGGCTGCACCGCAAGCGCTGCCGACGCGCGCTGCGAGCCGGCATCCTGCACTTCCACAAGCCCGTCCTGAAACGGCGCCAGCGCCTCGACATTCACCCCGGACTCGATCCGCAGCGCATCCTCGTGCAGGTCGAGCCCCTCCGCCCCTTCGAGCATCGGCAGCACCTCCTCCCGCGTCCCCTTCAGCCGGTTGACGCGCAGGTCGAGCGGTGCCCGCTCAAGCAAGGCCGCCACCTGGCCCTCGGTCGCTTCGCCGAACCGCCTGCCCAGCTTCTCCATCAGCCACGCCGGCGCCAGCCCGGCGGCCGCTTCCGCCTCGCCCGGCTCGAGTGCCGCCGGCGCATGGCCGCCCGATCCGAACAGCGCCAGCAGCTCGGGTTCATGCGCGCGCAGATGACCGATGAGCGCGGCCCGCCCGGTCTCGGGCCGCTCGCCCAGGCTGCGGATCGCCGCAAACGCCAGTGCCCGAACACCGCGCCGGTCGCCGCCACCGGCATAGCGGCGGGTGCTGAAATAGCGCTGCACGATCGTGTCCGCCGCCGCCCCGCCATCGCGCGCTGCAGCAATTACCAGGTCGAGGATCTCGATCGCGGCCGCCAGCCGCGCCGCGGGCGTCATCCTGTCGTCGGATAGTTGGGGGCTTCGCGGGTGATCGTCACATCATGCACATGGCTCTCGCGCAAGCCAGCGTTGGTGATCCGCACGAACTCGGCACGCGTCCGGAATTCGTCGAGCGTCGCAGCACCCGTATAGCCCATCGCTGCCTTCACACCGCCCACCAGCTGGTGCAGCACCGCCGTCGCCGGCCCCTTGAACGGCACTTGCCCCTCGATGCCCTCGGGAACCAGCTTCAACTGGTCCTTGATGTCCTGCTGGAAATAGCGATCGGCCGAGCCGCGCGCCATCGCCGCCACCGACCCCATGCCGCGGTAGCTCTTGTAGGTCCGCCCCTGCCACAGGAATGTCTCGCCCGGCGCCTCTTCGGTGCCGGCAAGCAGGCTGCCGACCATCACCGCCGCAGCACCCGCCGCCAGCGCCTTGGCAAGATCGCCCGAAGTCCGCAGCCCGCCATCGGCAATCACCGGCACACCCAGCTTCATCGCCGCTTCCGCCGTATCCATGATCGCGGTCAGCTGCGGCACACCAACCCCCGCCACCACGCGCGTCGTGCAGATCGAGCCCGGCCCGATGCCGACCTTGATGGCATCGGCGCCGGCATCGATGAGCGCCCGCGCCGCCGCAGCGGTCGCCACATTGCCCGCCATCACCTGCACATTGTTGGAGATGCGCTTGATCCGCGCCACCGCCTCGGCCACCCGGTCCGAATGGCCATGTGCGGTGTCGACCACGATCAGGTCGCATTCCGCATCAAGCAACGCCTCGGTGCGCTCATAGCCAAGATCGCCCACCGTGGTCGCTGCCGCCACCCGCAGCCGCCCGGCGGCATCCTTGGTGGCGCTCGGATAGGTCACCGCGCGCTCGATATCCTTCACCGTGATCAGCCCGATGCAGTGCCCGTCATCATCCACCACCAGCAGCTTCTCGATGCGGTTGCTGTGCAGCAGCCGCCGCGCTTCGCTTTCGGAGGTACCGGGTCGCACCGTCACCAGCCCCTCACGCGTCATCAGCTCGGCCACCGGTTGGTCGGGGTTCTCGGCAAAACGCATGTCGCGGTTGGTCATGATACCCACCAGCCGACCGGACCCATCCACCACGGGAAAGCCCGAAATCCGGTGCCGTGCCATCAGCGCGCGCGCATCGCCCAGCGTCTGCTCGGGGCGCATCGTCACCGGGTTCACCACCATGCCGCTCTCGAACCGCTTGACCTGGCGCACCGCCTCGGCCTGCTCCTCGATCGTCAAATTGCGGTGCAGCGTACCGATGCCGCCGGCCTGCGCCATCACGATCGCCATGTCGGCTTCGGTCACCGTGTCCATCGCCGAGCTCATCACCGGAATGTTGAGGCGGATACCGCGCGTCACCATCGTCGACGTGTCTGCCATGCTGGGCATGATGGCGGAGGCGGCAGGCACCAGCAGCACATCATCGAAAGTGAGGCCGAGGCGGATGTTCATGGGGAGCGTGACTCGCATGCAAGAGGTTCAGGCAGGGGGTTGCGGTCGCCGTCTCTTAGGCGGACCGCGCCCAAAAGAAAAGGCGCGAGGATTTCTCCCCGCGCCCGATCTTCAGTGCCGAGCCGCTCAGGCTTCGATGAACGCCAGCCAATATTGCGCCAGCGCACCACGCGCGCCGCCCGTCACGCCCTTCAGCGTCTCGGCGGCTGCGGCCTTGTCGCCCGCCATCGCCTGGGCTGCACCGAGGCGCAGGTTCACTGTCGGCACGTCCACACCGCTTGCGCCGGCGGCCATCTTGTAGAGCTCGGCAGCTTTGGCGAACTCGCCGTAGCCGTAATAGGCATCGGCGGTGGCGAGCGCGAGCTTGGGGTTGCCCTTGCTCTCGCGCTCGAGGCCCGGCAGCGATGCCCGGTCAGCTGCGGCCTTGGAGTCGGCATTGCCCTTGATCTCCTTGATCAACGGCTTGCCCGGATCGAGCATCTTGGCGGCAATGCCCATGTCCACCGCTGCCTTGGCCTCCCCGGGGAAGCCGCGGCCGAGCGCGGTATCGGCATATTCCACAAAATCGCGCTCACCCACCAGCGACTTGCTGGCCGCCTGGAAGCGGCCGAAATCGAGCAATGTCTGGTCATCGATCTTGCCGAAATTGTCCCGCGTCAGCAGCACTGCATCGCGCCAGTTGGTCGGGCTCGGGAAGGCCTTCACCCAATCCAGGAACGCGCCGAGCTGCTCGCCCTCGTTCTTGCTGTCGACGGCGATCTGCACCCGGCGGCGGTACCAGCTTTCCTCCACCGGCTCCCCGGCAGCCTTTTTGATGCTGATGGCGTTCTTGAGCGCGGCAATCGCCTTCGCGCGGTCGCCAACACGATTGTATGTCTCGGCGGAATTGACGAGCATCGAGGCGTCGTTCGGATTGAGCGCGTTGTGCTTGTCATAATAGCCGGCAGCCTTGACATAATCCTGCCGCTGCAGCGCCAGCCCGGCGATGATGCCGAGATAGCGGATCTGCTCGTCCTGCGGCAGCGTGCCGGTGTCGGTGAGCTGGGTCAGCACATCCTCGATCATCTTGTTGTCCTGCAGCGCCACTGCCGATTGCAGCCGCAGCTTGCCGATCACGCTGGCATCGTCATCCTGCTTGGGCAGCGGATCAGCTTCGGCCAGCTTGGCAAGCGCGCCCTGGTGATCGTTCGCCTGCTGCAGCTTCTGCACTTCGACCGCAATCGCCTGCACCGGCTTGGAGAGCTTCACCGTCGGACCCTTGGGCGCCTCTTCCTTCTTCGGGCGCTGGGTGCGCTGCGCTTCGGCAGGCACCGCCGCAAAGGTGCCGGCCAGAGCGATGGCCATCACGGCCCTTGAAACCAGGCCCCCTGTGTTCAGACGAAACGACATAAGCATCCTCCCAAAATCACCCCCGTTCGGGGCAGTCCACCGGATGCGTCATACCGCCATCATCCAGCCTGTCCAATATCTGGTTATCGAGCATGCTGTGAACAGTATTTGAACCGGTCGATATCGCGAGTAACACCGCTCGTCGTGCCTTTCGGAAGTCCAGCAATGCTCATTCTCCTGTCCCCTGCCAAAACGCTCGGTCTCGTGTCGCCGCTGCCGGCTCTTGACCCGACGCTACCGCAATTCCTGCCCAAGGCCGAAAAGCTTGCGCGCGCGGCCGCAAAGCTCAAGCCCGCGCGCCTCCAGAAGATGATGCACATTTCCAAGCCGCTTGCCGAGCTCAACGCCGAGCGCTTCCGGGCCTTCAGCACCCCGTTCACCCCCGACAACGCCCGTCCCGCGCTCTTCACCTTCGCCGGCGACGTCTACACCGGGCTCGATGCCGCCAGCCTCGATGAACGCGGCATCGCATGGGCGCAGGACCATCTGCGTATCCTGTCCGGTCTTTATGGCGTGCTGCGACCTCTCGATCTCATCCAGCCTTACAGGCTCGAGATGGGCACAAGCTTTGGCCTCGGCAAAGCCGCCAGCCTCTACGACACCTGGAAATCGAGCCTCGCCAAGGCGTTGAACGACGATGCCGCCAGCCAGTCGGAGCCCTGCATCATCAACCTCGCCAGTGGCGAATACTGGAAAGCCGTCGATCAGCGCGTCCTCAAGCCACCGGTGCTCACCATCGATTTCCGCGACGAAAAGGCCGGCAAGCTGCGCTTCAACAGCTTCATCGCCAAACGCGCGCGAGGTGCGGCGGCGCGGGCGCTCATCGATGCAGCGGCAACCTCGCCCGCTGCACTCAAGGATCAGGCCATCCTCGGGCATCGTTTCGCGGCCGAGCACTCGACCCCTTCGCACTGGACATTCGTGCGCCCAGTACCGAACACAGCAGCGGACACGCCTTCGTCAAAGGGCTGAGACCAAAAAAAACCGGCCGGAACGACAAGGCTCCGGCCGGCTCGAACTCTGCGACAGCAACCCTGCGGCTGCCGTGCAATGCCCTTACTTCTTGGCAGCAGCTTCCACGTCGGCAGCAGCATCCTCGACATTGGCAGCAGCACCTTCGACAGCGTTGGCGGCATCCACCTTGGCTTCAGCCGCTGCTGCTTCGGCATCGGCTGCACCAGCAGCCATCGAGTCACCAGCCGAATCGGCGGTGGCCTCACCGGCATCGACCATCGAGTCGCCAGCCGCTTCCATCGAATCGCCAGCGGCATCCATCGAAGCTTCGGCTTCGGTCGTCGGTGCTTCCGCAGCCTTTTCACCACAAGCAGTGAGCAGGGCCAGGCTGGCAGCAGCCGCAATCGTCACACCAATGCGCATTTCATAATCTCCCCGATCGAACAGCGCATAATCCACACAGCGCAGTAGGACATTACACCGGCCACGATGCTTTGCGAAGTCCAATGTTGCGTCAGCTGTCGCTGGCGTCCACCGAAGCGTCTTCTTCCGGCGCGTCATCAGCCGGGATCAGCGCCACCGACACCACATGCTCGTTGTCGGCAACATCGAACAGGGTCACGCCGAGCGTCGACCGGCCCCGGATGCCGACCTCGCCCACCCGCACGCGGATCAGCTTCGCCTGGTCGGTCACCAGCATCAGCTGGTCGTCGTCGCTCGCGGTGAAGCTCGCCACGATCGCCCCGTTGCGCGCATGCTCGCCGATCGTCCGGATCCCCTGCCCGCCGCGCCCCGACTGGCGATACTCGAACGCCGATGACCGCTTGCCATAGCCATTGGCGGTGACCGTGAGGATGAACTCCTCAGCCTCGGCAAAGGCTTTCATCCGCGTCTCCGAAAGCACACGCTCGCCGGGCTCGGGCTTCCAGGCGGCGGCCTTCAGATAATCCTCGCGCTCCTGCGGGCTCGCATCGAAGGCCTTCAGGATCGACATCGAGATCACCGCGTCATCAGCCGCCAGTGTCATGCCGCGCACGCCGGTCGAGGTGCGCGACACGAACTCGCGCACATCCGACACCGCGAACCGGATCGCCTTGCCGCTCCTGGCGGTCAGCAGAACATCCTCGGCCTCGTCGCAAAGCGCCACGCCGACGAGCCGGTCTTCATCGCCATCCTCGAAGCGGATCGCCAGCTTGCCGGCGGTGGGCACATTGGTGAAGGCATCCATCGCGTTGCGCCGCACGCTGCCGAGGCAGGTCGCGAACATCACATGGAGCCGGCCCCACTCCGCCTCATCCTCGGGCAGGGACAGCACGCTGGTGATCTTCTCGTCAGGTGCGAGCGGCAGCAGATTGGCCAGCGGCCGGCCGCGCGCCTGCGGGCTGCCCTGCGGCAGTTTCCACACCTTCTGCCGATAGACCTTGCCCGCCGACGAGAAGAACAGCACCGGATTGTGGGTCGAGGTGACGAACAGCGTCGTGATCGCATCCTCGGCCTTGGTGGCCATGCCCGAGCGGCCCTTGCCGCCGCGCTTCTGGGCGCGATAGTCGGAAAGCGGCACGCGCTTGATCCAGCCATCCATCGTCACCGTCACCACCATGTCCTCACGGTCGATCAGGTCCTCGTCGTCGATATCATCGCCGCTGGCGGTGATCTCGGAGCGACGCTTCATCTGGAACTGGTCGGTTACCTGCCGCAGCTCTTCGCGCATCACCGCATAGAGCTTCAGCCGATCGCCGAGGATCTCGAGCAAAGCGGCAATGACCGCCGCCAGCTCTTTCAATTCGCCACCGATCTCCTCACGACCAAGTGCCGTCAGCTTTGCCAGCCGCAGCTCGAGGATGGCGCGAACCTGCGCTTCGGAAAGATGGATCGTCTCGGCATCGCCCGCACGCGCATCGGCCTCCACCAGCTCCAGATAGCTGCGGATCTCGGTTGCATCCCAGTCGCGCGCCAGCAGCGCCTCGCGCGCCGCCGCCGGCGTGGCCGACCCACGGATGATCGCCACCACCTCATCGAGGTTGCTCACCGCAATCACCAGCCCGATCAAAAGATGCGCCCGCTCGCGCGCCTTGGCGAGCTCGTGCTTCGAGCGCCGCGTGATCACCTCCTCGCGGAAGCTCACGAACGCCTTGATGATCTCGACCAGCCCCATCAGCTCAGGCCGCCCGCCGCGGATGGCGAGCATGTTGAGGCTGAAGCTCTGCTGCGCCGGCGTGTGCCGCCAGAGCTGGTTCAAGACCACCTCGGGGTTGGCATCGCGCTTCAATTCCATGACGATGCGCACGCCCTCGCGGTTGCTCTCGTCGCGCAGATCGGAAATGCCCTCGATCCGCTTGTCCTTCACCGCCTCGGCGATCTTCTCGACCAGCGCATTCTTGCCCTGCTGGAACGGGATTTCGGTCAGCACCAGCGTCTGCTTGTCGCCGCGCCCGCTCTCGATCACATGCCGCGAACGCATCATCAGCCCGCCGCGCCCGGTCAGATACGCCTGCCGCACGCCATGCGTGCCGAGGATGAGCCCACCGGTCGGGAAATCGGGCGCCGGCAGATGCGCCATCAGCCCATCGACATCGATCGCCGGATTGTCGAGATACGCCACCACGGCATCGACAACCTCGTTGAGGTTGTGCGGCGGAATGTTGGTCGCCATGCCCACCGCGATGCCGCCGGCACCATTGACGAGCAGGTTCGGAAACCGCGCCGGCAGCACCGCCGGTTCGCGCTCCGAGCCATCGTAATTGGGGATGAAGTCGACCGTGTCCTTGTCGATATCCGCCAGCAGCGCTTCCGCCGGCTTCGCCAGCCGCGCCTCGGTGTAGCGCATCGCCGCGGGCGCATCGGGGTCCATCGAGCCGAAATTGCCCTGGCCGTCGATGAGCGGCAGCCGCATCGACCAGTCCTGCGTCATCCGCGCCAGGGCATCGTAGATCGCGCTGTCGCCGTGCGGGTGATATTTGCCCATCACGTCGCCGACGATGCGCGCCGACTTGCGATACGGCTTGCCCTGCACGAAGCCGTTCTCGAAGCTGCCCCACAGAATGCGCCGATGCACCGGCTTCAGTCCGTCGCGCACATCCGGAAGTGCGCGCGCCACGATCACCGACATCGCATAGTCGAGGAACGAGGTGCGCATTTCAGTCACGATCGAGATCGGCTGAATATCCGGGCCCTCGCCGGGTGGCAAAACCTCTGATTCCATGGGGGTTATTCAGTCCGTTTCTGCAGTTGCAACAGTTCCGTCCCACCTAGCGGCTGGGGCGAAAAAACGCCAGTGAAAAGGCCTCCGGCGGCCGGGGCCTCAGGCTCCAGACCCCTTGGCTGGGACACTGCTTGCAGTGGCGGCGTTCAGTCCAGATTGGGCCGCAGCCATGTCTCCGCCTGCTCGAGGCTCACCCCGCGCCGCGTCGCATATTCAGCCAACTGGTCGGGCCCCACTCGTGCCACACCGAAATAATGCGATTGCGGGTGCGCGAAATAAAAGCCCGAAACCGCCGCCGTCGGCCACATCGCAAAGCTGTCGGTGAGCGTGATCGCCGCGCGCTTCTCCACGTCCATCAGCGCGAACAGCACCGACTTCAGGCTGTGCTCGGGGCACGCCGGATAGCCTGGCGCCGGCCGGATGCCGCTGTACCGCTCCTTGATCAGGTCCTCGTTCGAGAGGTTCTCGTCCGCGCCATAGCCCCAGAACTCGCGCCGCAACCGGGCGTGGAGATATTCGGCAAATGCCTCCGCCAGCCGGTCGGCCAGTGCCTTCAGCAGAATGTCCTGATAATCATCATGCTCGGCCTTGAACTGCGCCAGCCGCGGCTCGATGCCCTCGCCGCAGCACACCGCAAACCCGCCCAGCCAATCGGCCTCGGGGTGCACGAAATCGGCAAGGCACGAATTCGGCCGCCCCTCCCGCTTCGCCACCTGCTGCCGAAGGAACGGCAGCCGTGCGAGTGCTTCGCCCCGCGCTTCATCGCCGAACAGCACGACATCATCCCCCTCGCGCCGCGCCGGCCAGATCGCCAGCACACCGCGCGGCGTGAGCCACTTTTCGTCGACGATCTTCGCAAGCATCTCCTGCGCATCGGCAAACAGCTCGCGGCATTGCGCCCCCACGATCTCGTCATCGAGCAGGGCCGGATATTGCCCCGCCAGCTCCCAGGCGCGGAAGAACGGCGTCCAGTCGATATACGGCACGAGGTCGGCCACGCTCACATCATCGATCGTCTGCACCCCGGTCCACGCCGGCTGCACCGGCGGGTGCGCCTCGAAATCGGGGTGAAAGGCATTGGCGCGCGCCGCCTCAAGGCTTTCCAGCTTCGATTGCCCGCGGCCATGCCGCGCCCGCGCCAGCTCGTAATCGACCGCCGTCTGCGCCACGAAATCATCGCGCAGCGTGTCGGAAACCAGTGTCCCCGCAACGCCGACCGCACGGCTGGCATCGAGCACATGCACCACCGGGCCAGCGTAAGCCGGCGCAATCCGCAGTGCAGTATGCACCCGGCTCGTCGTCGCCCCGCCGATCAGCAGCGGCATCGTCATGCCGGCGCGCTGCATTTCCTTCGCCACCGTCACCATCTCGTCGAGCGACGGGGTGATGAGCCCCGAAAGCCCGATCATGTCGGCGCCATGGTCGTTCGCCGCCTGCAGGATCGTCTGGAACGGCACCATGACGCCCAGATCGACCACTTCGAAATTGTTGCACTGGAGCACGACGCCGACGATATTCTTGCCGATATCGTGCACATCGCCCTTCACCGTCGCCATGATGATCTTGCCCTTGGACGATGAGCCTGCGGACTTTTCGGCCTCGATATAGGGCAGCAGATGCGCCACCGCCTTCTTCATCACCCGCGCCGACTTCACCACCTGCGGCAGGAACATCTTCCCCGCCCCGAACAGATCGCCCACCACATTCATCCCCGCCATCAGCGGACCTTCGATCACCTCGATCGGCCGCGCAAACAGATGCCGCGCCTCCTCGGTGTCCGAAACCACATCGGCATCGAGCCCCATCACAAGTGCATGTTCGAGCCGCTTCTGCACCGGCCAGCCGCGCCATTCCGCCGCCACCTTCACCGCCGCCTCGCCGCCCTTGAAGCGATCGGCAATCTCCAGCAGCCGCTCGGTCGGTGACAGGTTCGAGTTCGCCGGCGCGCGGTTCATCACCACATCCTCGCACGCCTCGCGAAGCTCGGAATCGATGTTCTCGTACACATCGAGCTGGCCGGCATTGACGATGCCCATGTCCATGCCCGCCTGGATGGCATGGTAGAGGAACACCGAATGCATCGCGCGCCGCACCGGTTCATTGCCGCGGAACGAGAAGCTGAGGTTGGAAACCCCGCCCGAAATATGCGCATGCGGGCAGCGCTTCACGATCTCGCGCGTCGCTTCGATGAAGTCGACGCCGTAATTGTCATGCTCCTCGATGCCCGTCGCCACCGCGAACACATTGGGATCGAAGATGATGTCCTCGGGCGGAAAGCCGATGCCCGTCAGCAGTTTGTAGGCACGCTCGCAAATCGAAATCTTGCGCGCGGCAGTATCGGCCTGGCCCTCCTCGTCGAACGCCATCACCACCGCGGCGGCGCCATAGCGCATGATCGTCCGCGCCTGGTGCAGGAAGATCTCCTCCCCTTCCTTCATCGAGATCGAATTGACGATCCCCTTGCCCGCCAGGCACTTCAGCCCCGCTTCGATGATCGACCATTTCGAGCTGTCGACCATAACCGGGATGCGCGCGATATCGGGCTCGGCGGCGATCAGCTTCAGGAACGTCACCATCGCCGCCTCGGAATCGAGCAGCCCCTCGTCCATGTTCACGTCGAGGATCTGCGCGCCATTCTCCACCTGCTCGCGCGCCACTTCGGTGGCGGCGGCGAAATCGCCATTGAGGATCAGCTTCTTGAACTTCGCCGAGCCGGTGACATTGGTCCGCTCGCCGATGTTGATGAAACGCCGCACCATCACTTCGGTCATGCTGCAAAACTCGCTGCTTCAAGGCCGGAAAGCCGCAACATCGCGCCCTTCTCGGGGACATTGCGTGGGCTCCGACCCGCCACTGCCCGCGCCATCGCGGCAATATGCGCCGGCGTCGTGCCGCAGCACCCGCCGACGATGTTGATCAACCCCTCCTGCGCCCAGCCGTCGATCAGCTTCGCCGTCGTCTCGGGAAGCTCGTCATATTCGCCGAGATCATTCGGCAGCCCGGCATTTGGATAAACCTGGATCAGCGTGTCGGCAGCGCCGGCCAGCGCCACCACATGCGGGCGAAGCTCGGTCGCGCCGAACGAGCAGTTCAGCCCCACCGCCACCGGCTTCACATGGCGGATCGAATGCCAGAAAGCCTCGACCGTCTGGCCCGAGAGGTTGCGCCCCGAAAGGTCGGTCAACGTCATCGACAGCATCACCGGCACTTCGCGGCCCAGCGCATCGCCAGCCTCGGTCGCCGCAAACGCCGCCGCCTTGGCATTCAATGTGTCGAACACCGTCTCGATCAGAATGAAGTCCACCCCGCCTTCGAGAAGCGCGTCGATCTGCTCGCGATACACGCTCTTCACCCCATCGAAATCGACCTCGCGAAACCCCGGGTCCTCGACCTTGGGCGAAAGCGACAGCGTCTTGTTCGTCGGCCCAAGCGACCCCGCCACAAACCGCTGGCGGCCATCGACAGCGCTCGCCCGGTCGACCACATCGCGGATGATCGCCGCCGCCGCGAGGTTGATCTCGCGCACCATATGCTCGGCACCATAATCGGCCTGGCTGATACGGTTGGCGTTGAAGGTGTTGGTCGCGAGAATATCCGCCCCTGCATCGACATAGGATTGCGCCACACCCCTGATGGCCTCGGCCCGGGTGATGTTGAGAATATCGTTGTTGCCCTTCTGGTCGCGGTTCAACTCGAGCCCGCCCAGATAATCGGCCTCCTCCAGCCCCAGTCCCTGGATGGCGGTGCCATAGGGGCCATCCTTGATGAGGATGCGCGTGGCGGCAGCGCTGCGAAGATCATCGGCAATTGTCATGCGGCGGCCTCCAGGCCTGTCGGGGTCAATTGCGGGCGCAGGCCCAGCATGTGGCAGATGGCATAGGCCAGTTCGGCGCGATTGAGCGTGTAGAAGTGGAAGTGGCGCACGCCGCCGGCATAGAGACGCCGGCACAACTCCGCCGCTACCGTCGCCGCCACCAACTGCCGCGCGGCGGGCTTGTCGTCGAGCCCCTCGAACAGCCGCGCCATCCAGTCGGGCACCTGCGTGCCGCACGGCCCGGCCATGCGCTTCAGATTGGCGAAATTGGTCACCGGCAGGATGCCCGGCACCATCTCGGCAGAGATCCCCGCCGCCGCCGCGCGGTCGCGGAAGCGCAGGAAGGTCTCGGGCTCGAAGAAGAACTGGCTGATGCCGCGGCTGGCGCCGGCGTCGATCTTGGCTTTCAGCGCATCCATGTCCGCCGCGGCACAGCTGGCCTCGGGATGGACCTCGGGATAGCAACCCACCGACACTTCGAAGTCCCGGTGCCGCTTCAGCCCCGCCACCAGCGCTGCAGCGTTGGCATAGCCATTGGGCCGCGCCTCGAACCGCGCCACGCCATTCGGTCCCTTGGGCGGATCGCCGCGCAGCGCCACGATGTGCCGCACACCGGCTTCCCAATAGGCCTCGGCCACTTCGGCAATGTCGTCACAACTCGCATCGACGCAGGTCAGGTGCGCCGCTGCCGGCACCACGCTCCCGGCAATCCGCGCCACGGTGTTGTGGGTGCGCTCGCGCGTCGAACCACCGGCGCCGTAGGTCACCGAAACAAAGCGGGGTGCGAGCGGCTTCAGCGTCTCGAAGCTTTCCCAAAGCGTCGCTTCCATCGCCGGCGTCTTGGGCGGGAAGAACTCGAAGCTCACGCCGATGTCGCCGGGCACATCGGCAAACAGCGGCGGGTTCCAGGCGCGTTCGGCTTCGCTCACGGGGTTGCTCGTCATCGCCTTCTCTCCCTCACGCCGTCGGTCCCGGCGCTTCGCCGAGCCAGATCGTCACTGCCAGTCCCTCGGTCGGCGGCAGATGCGCCGCGACGGTCGCGTCCAGCCCTGCCGTCGCCATCCACCCCACCACCGCCTCATCGGCAAACCCGAGCCGCAGATGCCGGCGCTCGGCGCGCAGCTGCTCGCGCTCATGCGACGCCAGGTCGATGATCAGCAGCCGGCCGCCCGGGCGCAGCACCCGCACCGCCTCGCCAACCACCGCCGCAGGATCGTCGGCAAAGTGCAGCACCTGGTGCAGCACCACGACATCGGCGCTCGCATCGTCGCGCGGCAGATCATACATGTCCCCGAAGCGCACCTGCGCCTGTGGCAACCCGGCTGCCTCGATCCGCCCGCGCGCCAGCCGCAGCATCTCGGGGTTGCGATCGACGCCCAGCGCGCTCGATGCCCGCGGCCCCAGAAGCTCGATCATCCGGCCGGTGCCGGTGCCGACATCGACCAGCTCCCCAAGCGGCCGCCCGTCCAGCGCCGCGACGATCGCCGCTTCCACCTCGGTCTCCTGCGTGAACAGCGAGCGCTCGCGGTCCCAATCCGCGGCGTGGGCCGCAAACCAGCTGTCGGCCGCCGCCGCGCGTTCAGCGCGCACCATTGCCAGCCGCGCCCGATCCTCCACGGCCACGCCTTCGAAGCCGCCCAGTGCGTCGATCGCCGCCAGCACCGGGCCGGTGATCGCCGGGTCCCCCAGCCGCACGAACACCCAGGCCCCCTCGCGCAGCCGCGCCACCAGCCCGGCTTCGGCCAGGATGCGCAGATGCCGCGAGACCCGCGGCTGGCTCTGCGCGATCAGCTGCGCAAGCTCGCCCACCGAAAGCTCCATCGATCGCACGAGCAGCAGCAGCCGCACCCGGCTCGGGTCCGCCAACGCGCCGAAAACATCGAGCAATCGTTCCATCCACGGATGACATAAAGATATCTTTATATGTGTCAAGCGAGCCAATGCTGCGCTTCGTCGCATCCGCGCGCTTGCCGCGGCGCGCTGGCTGTGCAACGCAAGGTCGATGCGTGTTTCGACCCTGCTTTTCGCCCTTGCTCCCGCCTTGGCGCTTGCCGCCTGTGCCACCCCGCAGTCCCTCAGCCTCGAAAGCGCCGAGGCAGACCCCTGGGAGGCGACCAATCGCCGCGTCTACGCCCTCAACAAGAAGCTCGATCGCTATGCGGTCAAGCCCGTCACCCAGGTCTATCGCGCGGCAGTTCCGCCAGCAGGGCGCACAGCTGTCACCAACGTCTACCAGAATTACTCCGAGCCGCGGAATTTCATGGGTTATCTGCTGCAGGGCAAGGTCAAGCTTGCTTTCCGCAGTCTCGATCGGCTGATCATCAACACCACGCTCGGCATCGGCGGGCTGGCGGACAACGCCACCGATCTCGGCCGCCCGCAGTCGAACACCGATTGGGGGCAGACCCTCGCCATGTGGGGCGTCAAGCCCGGCCCCTATGTCATGCTGCCCTTCTTCGGCCCCGGCACGCTTCGCGATGCCCTGATGACCCCGGTCGATTTCGTCCTCGATCCCGCCGACATCGCGCGCAACGCCGCCCTCAGCCCCAGCCTCTACTGGCGCGCCGGCCAGATCACCGGCCGCGTCGTCGAGCTGCGCTCACGGCTGATCGATGCCGGCGGCGATGCCGTTCTCGCCGACAGTCTCGACGAATACACCCTCATCAAATCCGCCTACCTCCAGCGCCGCCGCGCGCAGCTCTACTATGGCAACCCGCCGCCGACCGCCGAAGAGCTCGAGGAATATGAGGAGGCCGAAGCCGCCGAACCCGAGCCAGTGCCGGAAGCCGAAGCCGCGCCGGCACCGCCGCCCGAAAAGCCCTGACGCACCGATCCCGCCACCAGCGGCGCCAGCGGTGCCAGCGCTCCGAACGCCCGCTCCTCCTCCGCCGCACTCACCACCCCCTCGAACCCCGCCGCGCGCACCAGCGCCGCCGTGTCCCGGTCGAGATGGCACCCGACCCCCACCAGTTTCTGGATCGGCGTCAGCCGCCGCTGCCAGAGCGCCCGCTTCGGCTCGCCCGAAAGCACATGCTCCAGAAACAGGAAGCAGCCACCCGGCTTCAGCACCCGCCGCACCTCGCGCAGCACCGCCGCCGGGTCGCGCACCGAGCACAAAGTCAGGCACACCACCACCGTATCGAATTCCGCGTCGCCGAATGGCAGCCGCTCCCCTGCCCCGGTCACTGCGCGCACCGGCAACACAGCCTTCGCCAGCCGCGCCGCCGCGCGCCGGTTCATCCCCTCGCTCGGCTCGATCACCGTCAGCCGGTGCACCTTTGCGGGGTCGTAGAACGGCAAGGTCGCCCCCGATCCGAAGCCGATCTCGAGCACTTCGCCCACCGCCTGCCCCACGAGTGCCGCCCGCCGCGCCTCGATCCGCGGGTGCGAAAGTGCGCGGTCGAGCAACCATGGAAACAGCTTTTCCGAATATAGCCCCATCGCCCCCACCCTGCTATCAGCCGCCCATGCGCACCATCATCACCCTTCTGGCCCTCACCTTGGCCGCCTGCAACACCGACACCCCCGAAGCTCCGGCCACCGGCGACGAAGCCGCCCTCACCGCCAAGGCCAGCGCCGATGTGGACGCCGCCCGCGCCGAGGCGGGACTCTAGGCCGCTACCCCCACCGTCATCTCCGCGGCCGGCAACAGCGACTCCCCGTTCGCCGCCGCCGCCCGCCGCGCAAACACATATTCCACCGCAATCAGCAGCACGCCGAGATACCCCACCACCAGCGCATCGAGCGTCGCCATCACCCATGCCACGGCACGGCCATGGCCGATTGCGCCCAGAAACAGTGCATAATGCAACGCCATCACCGGCAGCACCGCGAGCAGCACAAAGCCAAGCCCCCAAGGCAAATGCCGCCACGCCAGCGCGATCGACCGGGTGAACCCGATCGCCGGATTGCCGAGCGGTGCCGCAATCTTCCACGGCGCCAGCATCACTTGCAGCACGAACCCAACCACCGCCACCACCGCCACCGCGATGCCGGCCGTGCGCCCATCGACCCCCAGCGCCATCAACATCGGTCGGCCATCGAGGCCGATGACCGTCCACAATGCGCCGAACGCCAGCACCCAGCCGAACAGCCGCATCGCGGCCGGCTCCAGTCGCACCGCCGCCCGCGCATCGTCATCGAATGCCAGGAAGCGCGCCACCGCATAGCCGAGCAGCGCCAGCACCAGCACCTTGCCATGGCTGATTCCCATGCGGAGCGGCGCCCCCTCCATCGCCTGCGCCTGCGCCTTGCTGTCATAGATGCCGAGGCTGATCTCGGCAGCGTGCTGCGCAAGCTCCACCGCCACCGCAGCCAGCACCACCCAGGGGCAGGCGCGCACGAAGCGCCCCGAACGGCGATAAGCCTCAAGGATCTCATTCAGCATCGGTCGTCTCCCCATCATCGGCCACATGGCGGATCAGGTCCCCCGGCTGGCAGTCGAGCGCCACGCAGATCGCTTCCAGTGTCGAAAAGCGGATCGCGCGCGCCTTGCCGGTCTTCAGGATCGATAGATTGGCGAGCGTCAGGTCCACCGCCCCTGCAAGCTCGGTCAGCGTCATCCGCCGCTCATGCAGCAGCGCATCGAGATGGATCACCAGTGGCACCGCGTCAGACCGTCATCGCCAGGTCGTCGCGCATCGCCGCGCCGTGCCGGAATACCCGCGCCAGCACGAACGCCAGCAGAACCCCCAGCCAGCCGCCGAAGGAGGGGGTCCAGGTGGAAGTCTCCACCCCCAGCCGCCCGAACCAAACGAAGAACACGCCCGACAGCAGCTGCAGCAGCTGCAGCCCGAGCAGCGCCCACCCCATCCGCACCAGCCGATCGGCATTGGCATCCACGAACGGATCGCCGGCGCGCACGGTGGCGAGCATCGCGCCCAGCGCCCGCACGAAGCGGTGCAGCAGCAGCACGCCGACCATCCCGACCAGCGCCAGCAGCCGCAAGACCCAGACCACCGTCTCGCCGTCCACTGCAGCGCCGTATTTCTCCAGCAGCCGCCCCAGCATCCGCCCTTCCAGCGGGAATGACGCAACCAGCCCGACCACCAGCGCCACCCCCACCGCAAGGTTGGCCAGTGCGAACAAGCGCAGGAACACCTCCGTCACCCGCTGAAGCTGCATCACCGAATCCTTATTGCTTATCGATATGAAGCGTATCGAAAAACAATAAGCCTGGCCAGCCCCCCAACACAGAAAAAGGGCCGCAGCTTGCGCCGCGGCCCTTCCCTTAACGTCTGGTCGAAAGTGCGGGGACTTAGAAGTCCATCCCGCCCATGCCGCCCATGCCGCCGCCGCCCATGCCGCCGCCAGCGCCGCCCTTGTCGTCGGCGGGCAGGTCGGTGATCGCAGCTTCGGTGGTGATCAGCAGCGAGGCGACCGAGGCCGCATCCTGCAGGGCCGTGCGAACGACCTTGGTCGGGTCGATCACGCCGGCTGCCACCAGATTCTCATACACATCGGTCTGCGCGTTGAAGCCGATCGTGTCGTCATTGCCTTCGAGCAGCTTGCCCGAAACCACGGCACCATCATGCCCGGCATTCGAAGCGATCTGGCGCACCGGGGCGAACAGCGCGCGGCGGATGATGTCCACACCGCGGGTCTGGTCGTCGTTGGCGCCTTTCAGCCCTTCGAGAGCCTTGGTGGCATAGAGCAGCGCGGTACCACCGCCAGGCACGATGCCTTCTTCCACGGCAGCGCGGGTCGCGTGCAGCGCATCGTCCACCCGGTCCTTGCGCTCCTTGACTTCGACTTCGGTCGAGCCGCCGACCTTGATCACCGCAACACCGCCGGCCAGCTTGGCCAGCCGCTCCTGCAGCTTCTCGCGGTCATAGTCCGAGGTGGTGATCTCGATCTGCGCACGGATCTGCTCCACGCGGCCCTTGATGCTGTCGGCTTCGCCGGCACCATCGACAATGATCGTGTTGTCCTTGTCGATCGTCACGCGCTTGGCCTGGCCGAGCATCGGCAGGGTCACGTTCTCGAGCTTGATGCCCAGGTCTTCCGAGATCATCTCGCCCTTGGTCAGCACGGCAATGTCTTCGAGCATCGCCTTGCGACGATCACCGAAGCCCGGCGCCTTGACCGCGGCAACCTTGAGCCCGCCCCGCAGCTTGTTGACGACGAGCGTGGCCAGAGCCTCGCCCTCGACGTCTTCGGCGATGATGAGCAGCGGACGGCCCGACTGCACCACGGCTTCGAGCACCGGCAGAAGGGCCTGCAGGTTCGACAGCTTCTTCTCGTGGATCAGGATGTACGGCGACTCGAGTTCGACCGACATCTTCTCGGGGTTGGTGATGAAATAAGGGCTCAGATAGCCACGGTCGAACTGCATGCCTTCGACGACATCGAGTTCGGAATCCATGCCCTTGGCTTCCTCGACGGTGATCACGCCTTCCTTGCCGACCTTGTCCATCGCCTTGGCGATCATCTCGCCGATCTCGCTCTCGCCATTCGCCGAGATCGTGCCGACCTGGGCGATTTCGCTCGACCCGGCGACGGGCTTGGAGCGCGCCTTCAAATCAGCGACAACCTTGCCGACAGCCAGATCGATGCCGCGCTTGAGGTCCATCGGGTTCATGCCGGCGGCAACCGACTTCATGCCTTCGCGCACGATGGCCTGGGCCAGCACGGTGGCGGTGGTGGTGCCATCGCCGGCAATGTCGTTGGTCTTGGAAGCGACTTCACGCACCATCTGCGCGCCGAGGTTCTCGAACTTGTCCTTGAGCTCAATTTCCTTGGCGACGGTCACGCCGTCCTTGGTGATGCGCGGAGCACCGAACGACTTCTCGATGACGACGTTGCGGCCCTTGGGACCGAGGGTGACCTTGACTGCATCGGCGAGAATATCGACGCCGCGCAGGATGCGCTCACGCGCGTCACGGCCGAACTTCACATCTTTGGATGCCATGTTGATTTCCTTCAGTTGAATTATTGGCGACTATTTCAGGCTATTCGGCCCAGGATCCCCGGGCCCCTTGGCGTCAGCCAAGAATCCCCAGAATGTCGCTTTCCTTCATGATGATGAGGTCTTCGCCACCGACCTTGACTTCGGTGCCCGACCATTTGCCGAACAGGATCTTGTCCCCGGCCTTCACTTCGAGCGGATGCACGGTGCCATCGTCACCACGCGCACCGGTGCCGACCGACACCACTTCGCCTTCCTGCGGCTTTTCCTTGGCCGTATCGGGAATGATGATCCCGCCGGCAGTCTTCTCTTCGGCTTCGACGCGGCGCACGAGCACCCGGTCATGGAGCGGACGAAATGTCATGGATAAAACCCCTGATCATGTGAAATTGGGCGCGTTGGCACTCACCTGATGCGAGTGCTAACGACGAGGTTGCATATGTGCCTGAGCCCCGGAGACGTCAACCCCGCGGGGCGAATTTCACAGAGATGTCATGTCCCGCAAAAGGTGCGGGTGATCGCCTGTTCGGGGCTCGCCGGCATCCGAAAACCTGCATTTTCAGGCTTTTCCGCATAAGGCAAAGCAAGCGCGTCCAGCAGGGCCCGCATCGGTTCGAGGTCGCCGCCCTCGCCGGCGCGCAGGGCTGCATCGACGAGGTGATTGCGCGGAATGACCGCCGGTGCGGTACGCCGGATCAAATCCACCGACTCCGGTCCGGTCCGCGCTCGCCACCGCGCCGCCCAGGGCGCATCGACGTCAGCATCTGCCGCCAGCCCGTCGGCAAGGGCACGAAAGAAGTTGGTGTGGTCCTGCGCCGATGTCTCCAGCCAGTCGAGCACCTCGGCCACAAGCGCCGCATCGCCGTCATCGGCCCCCGTCAGCCCCAGCTTGCCGCGCATCGCCGCCAGCCAATGCCCTTCGAACACCGCCGGAAAGCCTTCCAGCACCGCCTTCAGGTCGTCGATTGCCACGCCGGGCAGCGCCAGCAGCGTCTCGGCGAAACGCGTCAGGTTCCACAGCGCGATGCTCGGCTGCGCGCCAAAGGCATAACGTCCGCCATGGTCGATCGAGCTGAACACGATATCGCGTCCATAGGCCTCGAGGAACGCGCACGGCCCATAATCGATCGTCTCGCCCGACAGCGCCATATTGTCGGTGTTCATCACCCCGTGCACGAACCCCACACGCATCCATTCGGCAATCAACCAGGCTTGCCGCGCCACCACCTCGCGCACCAGCCCCACATAATCGCCCGCAGCCAGCGCCGGGAAATGCCGCGCCATGATATGGTCCGCCAATGCCACAAGCACCGCCGGGTCCTCCTGCGCCGCTGCAAACTGGAACGTCCCCACCCGGACATGGCTCGCCGCGACCCGCACGAGAATGCCGCCCGGGCCGATATCCTCGCGCAGCACCGCCTCACCGGTGCCCACCACCGCAAGGCTCAATGTCGTCGGAACCCCAAGCGCGCGCATCGCCTCGCTGATCACATATTCGCGCAGCATCGGCCCGAGGGCCGCGCGCCCGTCGCCCGACCGCGAATAGCGTGTCCGCCCCGAGCCCTTGAGCGCCATATCGAAGCGCACCCCGTCTGGCGCGATCTGCTCGCCGAGCAGCACCTGCCGGCCATCGCCGAGCATGTTGGGATGCCCGAACTGATGCCCGGCATAGGCCTGGGCAATCGGCTCGGAGCCCGGCGGCAGCGCATTGCCCGCCAGCACATCGACCGCCACCTCGCCGAGCCCGAGCCGCGCCGCCACCGCGTCATTCCACAACAGCAGTGTCGGTGCCTTCACCGGAACCGGCGCCCGCTCCTCGAACAGCACCGGCGGCAACCGCCGATAGCTGTTCTCCAGGCGCCAGCCCGAATTCACATCACATCCGATGCATTGTGCAAATCTTGTTCCCCGATGGATCACGCAGATAGGCGAGATACAGCTTCCCCATCGCACCTGCGCGCACGCCCGGCGGATCTTCGCAAGCGGTGCCACCGGCAGCGAGGCCCGCCGCATGCCAGGAATCGCACGCTTCGGGCGAATCGGCCGCAAAGCCAATGGTACCACCATTGGCAGCACAGGCCGGGTTGCCGTCGATCGGCCTGGACACGGCAAACACGCCGGTCTTGGTCATCCAGAACACCCGGCCCTTGTCGTCCTCGCGTCCTGCCGGCAGCCCGAGTGCCCCCAGCGCGGCATCGTAAAAGGCCTTTGTGGCCGCAAGGTCGTTGGCGCCGATCATCACATGACTGAACATGGTTTCATCCCCTTCGTTGCACTGGCCCGCTGATGCCGCAGCCACCGGAAGCTGTCGACCCGCATTTGCGAGAGGCACATGCCTCCCCTGCTCTTCCCGCATGGTTGAAGCCTGCCGTCGCCAAGTCTATAAGGAGCCCACGGGCGGTCAGCACAGGCCGCCCGTTTGCATTGCGGGTGGAGCCCCGCCGTCCGGAGCCTGATCAGATGACCATCACCGCCCTCATGCCCGTCTATGGCCGCTGCGATGTCGAGCCAGTGCGCGGTGAAGGCTGTTATCTCTATGATGCCCAAGGCCGCGAGTGGCTCGATTTCGCCAGTGGCATCGCCGTCAACCTGCTCGGCCACAGCCATCCGCATCTCGTCGGCGCCATCCAGAAGCAGGCCGCGACGCTGATGCACACCTCCAACCTCTACAAGGTGCCCGCCCAGGCTGCCCTTGCCGAGCGCCTCGTCGGCCTCACCTTCGCCGACACGGTGTTCTTCACCAACTCGGGCGCCGAAGCGATCGAATGCGCGGTCAAGACCTGCCGCAGCTTCCACTATGCCCACGGCAACCCGGAAAAGTTCCGCATCCTCACCTTCTCCAACGCCTTCCACGGCCGCACGCTGGCGACCATCTCCGCCACCAACCAGGAGAAGATGCGGAAAGGCTTCGAGCCCCTGCCCGACTGGTTCCATGTGCTGCCCTTCAACGATCTGGACGCCGTGGCCGCTGCCATCGACTCCAGCATCGGTGGCATCCTCGTCGAGCCCATCCAGGGCGAAGGCGGCATCCGCCCCGCCACGCCCGAGTTCCTCACCGGCCTGCGCAAGCTCTGCGACGAGCACGGCATCCTGCTCATCCTCGACGAGGTCCAGTGCGGCGTCGCCCGCACCGGCACCCTTTTCGCGCACGAGCAATATGGCATCACCCCCGACATCATGGCCATCGCCAAGGGCATCGGCGGCGGCTTCCCCGTAGGCGCGTGTCTTGCCACCGAACATGCCGCCGCCGGCATGGTCATCGGCACCCATGGCAGCACCTATGGCGGCAACCCCCTCGCCATGGCTGCCTGTCAGGCTGTGCTCGATATCGTCACCGAGCCGGCGTTTCTTGCCCAGGTGCGCGAGAGCAGCACGCGCTTCGTCGCTGCCCTCGAGCAGATGATCCCCAATCACGACACGATCTTCGAGAGCGTGCGCGGCATGGGGCTGATGCTCGGCCTCAAGCTCAAGACCGACAGCCGCGCCTTTGTCGCCCATGCCCGCAGCCATGGCATCCTTGCGGTCGCCGCCGGGGACAATGTGGTGCGGCTGCTGCCGCCGCTGATCATCGAGGAGCATCACATCCGCGAAGCCGTCGACAAGCTGTCGGCGGCCGCTGCGGCCTATGTTCCCGCTGCCGCCGCCTGAAAGACTGCACATGCGCCATTTTCTCGATCTCGCCACCCCAACGGCGGCGGGCCTCCGGGCCATTCTCGATGAAGCCCATGCCCGCAAAGCGGCCCGCGCCGGCTGGCCGCGCGGCAAGCACGATGCCGATGCCCCGCTCGCCGGCCACACGCTGGCGCTGATCTTCGAAAAGCCGAGCACCCGCACCCGCTTCAGCTTCGCCCAGGCGATGCGGCAATTGGGCGGGGACACCATCACCGTGTCCGCCGGCGAAATGCAGCTCGGCCGCGGCGAGCCGGTCGACGATACCGCGCGCGTTCTCAGCCGCATGGTCGACGCCATAGTGCTGCGCGCCAACAGCCACGCGACCTTGGAAACGCTCGCAAATGCCGCCAGCGTTCCCGTCCTCAACGGCCTCACCGACATCAGCCACCCCTGCCAGGTCCTTGCCGACATCCTCACCTTCGAGGAGCATGCCGGCCGCAAGGTTGCCGGCAGCACCTGGGCCTGGCTCGGCGATGGCAACAACATGGCCAATTCGCTCATCGAGGCCGCCAGCGTCCTCGGTTTCGATTGCCGCGTCGGCGTGCCGCACGGCTATGATCCCGATGCCGCCGTCGTCGCCACCGCCTGCGCCCGCGGCGGCCGCATCGGCCTCTATCGCTCCGCCGCCGCTGCCGTCGAGGATGCCGATGTCGTCGTCACCGACACCTGGGTGAGCATGGGCCAGCCCGACAGCAAGTCGAAGCTCGCCGCGATGCAGCCCTTCCAGGTCGATGCCGCGCTCATGGCCAAGGCAGCCCCGGGCGCCATCTTCCTCCACTGCCTCCCCGCCCACCGTGGCGAGGAAGTGACAGCCGATGTCATCGACGGCCCCACCAGCCTGGTATGGGAAGAGGCCGAGAACCGCCTCCACGTGCAAAAGGCCATCCTGCTCTGGTGCTTCGGCAAGCTGGACGCCTGATGGTGCTCGAAGGCCTCGCCCCGGCGCATGACGCCAACCTCGGCTTTTCGGTGCCGGCGCGCGACGTGCGCGGCCGGCTGGTGCGGCTCGATACCAGCCTCACCGCCATCCTCGCCGCCCATGCCTATCCCCCCCCGCTCGCCGCGACGCTGGCCGAAGCGCTCGTCACCACCGCGCTCGTCGGCGCAACGCTGCGCGACACGATCGGCGGCCTCACGCTGCAGGCACAAGCGAAAGGCCCGCTCGACCTGCTGGTCTGCGATTGGAACGCCGGCGCGCTGCGCGGATACCTCAAGGGCGATCCCGCCACCCCCGCCGGCCCGCTCGAAGCCATGTTCGGTGAAGGCCATCTGGCAGTCACCCTCGACCAGACCGACACCAACGAGCGCTATCAGGGCATCGTGCCGCTGGAAGGCAGCGGCATCGCCGCCGCGATCGAGCAATATTTCCGCGCCTCCGAGCAGATCCCTACGCTCATCCGCACCGGCCTCATCGGCACGCCGGAAACCGGCTACAGCGCCGGCGGCATCCTGCTGCAATATCTGCCGCGCGGCGAGGACGGCCAGTCGCGCCGCTTCGCCGAGGATGACGGCGCCCCCGAGCCCGAAGACTGGCAGCACATGCGCACGCTGGCCAGCAGCATCACGGAAGCTGAGCTCGCCGATCCCGAACTCACCCCGGAAGCCCTGCTCTGGCGGCTGTTCCATGAGGAGGAAGTGCGGCTCTTCCCCGGCGCCGCCCCCTCGCGCGGCTGCCGCTGCTCGCCGGCGCACATCGCCGAAGTGCTGGGCCGCTTCCCCGAAGCCGAGCGCGCCGACATGCGCGGCGAAGACGGCATGATCGGCGTCGATTGCCAGTTCTGCTCCAAAGTCTGGCGCATCGATGCCTGATCTCGCCGTCGTCCTCCTCTCGGGCGGCCTCGATTCGACCACCGCTGCCGCGATGATGAAAGCCAAGGGTTATCGCCTGCTGGCGCTCACCATCGACTACAACCAGCGCCACCGCATCGAGCTGGCACACGCCGCCCGCGTCGCGGCAGCCCTCGGCGTCGAGCGCCACATCACCCTGCCGCTCGATCTGCGCGGCTTCGGCGGCAGCGCCCTCACCGCCGACATCGATGTGCCCAAGGGCGGTGTAGAGCCCGGCATCCCGGTCACCTATGTCCCGGCGCGCAACACCATCTTCCTCTCGGTAGCCCTCGGCTGGGCGGAAGCCGCCGATGCCCGCGATCTCGTCATCGGCGTCAACGCGCTCGATTACAGCGGTTATCCCGATTGCCGGCCGGAGTTCATCCATAGCTTTGAAGCCATGGCCAACACCGCCACCAAGGCCGGCGACGAAGGCCAGAAGTTCACCGTCCACACCCCGCTCGCCCATATGAGCAAGGCCGACATCGTCCACGCCGCCGCCAAGGTGAACGCCCCGCTGGATCTCACCTGGTCCTGCTACGATCCCACACCCCAGGGCCGCCCCTGCGGCGCCTGCGACAGCTGCCGCCTCCGCGCCAAGGGCTTCACCGAAGCCGGCATAGCCGACCCCGCCCTATGACCTACGCGGTGAAGGAGCTGTTCCTTACCCTGCAGGGCGAGGGCGCGCAGACCGGCCGCCGCGCCGTCTTCCTGCGCTTCGCCGGCTGCAACCTCTGGACCGGCCGCGAAGCCGACCGCGCCACCGCCGTCTGCACCTTCTGCGACACCGATTTCGTCGGCACCGACGGCCCCGGGGGCGGCAAGTTCGCCGATGCCGTCACCCTCGCCGATGCCGCCGCGCAGATGTGGGGCACCCCCCGCGCCCACCGCCTCATCGTCTGCACCGGCGGCGAGCCGCTCCTCCAGCTCGACGCACCGCTGATCGACGCGCTCCACGCCCGCGGCTTCGAGATCGCCATCGAAACCAACGGCACCCAGCCAGCACCGCCAGGCATCGACTGGATCTGCGTCAGCCCCAAGGCCGATGCCCCGCTCGCCCTCACCGCCGGCAACGAGCTCAAGCTCGTCTTCCCCCAGCCCAAGGCGATGCCCGATCGCTTCGACCTCCTCGCCTTCGAGCATTTCTTCCTGCAACCGATGGACGGCCCCGCCCAAGCCGAAAACACCCAGGCCGCCATCAGCTACTGCCTCGAAAACCCGCGCTGGCGGCTGAGCCTGCAAACCCACAAACTCACCGGCCTGCCATAAATCCTTGCAGACAAGCTGCCCGCCCGCGCCCACGGTAGCGGCCATGAAGATCCTGCTCCTCAGCCTCGCCCTCGCCACCCCCGCACTTGCCGCCCCCGCGCGCCAGACCGAGGCCGATGGCTATACCCGCTACGAGCTGCTCGACCCCGCCTCCCACAAGTTCCGCATCCTCTACGATGTCACCGCCACGACGCCGGGTGCGACCGCCTATTACAACCCCATCCGCCCCGGCAGTGCCGCCACCGACGAGCGCGTTGCCGATCGCGCCACCGGCAAGCCGCTGCCTTTTCGCGAAGTCGATGGCGCCACCGCCCAGGCCGGCGGCGTCCTGAACGCGCGTCCCGATGGCCGCTACATCGAAGTCAGCCTCGCCCGTCCGGTCCCCCCCGGCGGAGGTGCCCGCGTCTTCATCGACAAGACCTATGAAGATGCCCCCTCCTATTACGAAAAGGATGGCACGCTGTTCTTCGATCGCCCGCTCGGCATCGCGCGCAACGCCGTGGTGCTGCCCCCGGGCTATGAGCTCATCGGCTCCAACGTCCCCGCCCAGATCCTCCAGCAGCCCGATGGCCGGGTGATGATCTCCTTCTGGAACAGCTCGGGTGCGGCCGCCCCGCTCCGCCTGCAAGCCCGCAAGGCGCGCTTCGCCGTCTCCCCCCAGGCCGGCAAACTCCCCGAACGCGCGCTGCAAACACGCAATATCGTCTATTATCTCGAAGCCCCCGAAACCGGCCGCTTCAACCTCACCCACGACTATACCGAAAGCCGCCCCGGCACCGCCACCTACGTCAACATCGTCCGCACCGGCAGCACGGTATCAGACCCCTCGGCGCAGGACCTCGACACCGGTGCACCCATCCCCCACGAAATCCTGCGCGGCGCTGCCCTCAAAGCCACCGCCCCCGAGCTGAAAGACGTGACCGAGACCACCGAGGCCGTCGTCTTCCGCTTCACGCCCGTCGGTGCTGGCGAAACCCGCCGCATCCGCATCACCGAAACCTATACCGACACCGCGCGCTACAAGCTCAGCGCCGGCGAGCTCGATTGGCACCGCAGCTTCGGCCGCGCCGCCAACGCCGTGGTGCTGCCGCAGGGCTGGGCGCTCACCAACAGCAGCATCCCCGCCACCGTGTCGCGCACCGCCGATGGCCGCACCCGTCTCGATTTCATCAACCCCCGGCCGGACGAAATCGACGTCCGCATCACGGCGAGCCGCACTGCGCCCTAGCGCAACGTCAGGTCGACGATTTCCACGCGCGGCTGGCCGTTGCGGGCTTCAATTCTTGATCCCTTCACCGGCCCGTAAAAGGCAATGAACGTGTGCCGCTCGACCCGGTAATCGCCGTCCACGCCGTCGTCGGCTGCCGTCGCCGGCAATGGCGTATACACACGCCCCTCGACCTGCTCGACCGATCGATCGAGCCAATCGCCTGGGCCATTGCGCCGAAGCACCGTCACGTCATCGACCTTGCCATCGGGCAGCACCCGGAACCCGACATCGGCCCAGCGATCGTTGACATTATTGACTTGCGGCACCGAGACACTGCCCAGCTCGTTGCGCACCATCGGCGTCTTGCCTGCAACAAACGGCGGCGACCAGACCAGCACCTGCCGGGGCGGCAAGTTCGTCTCGTCATCGAGCAACCGCGACACATCGGGTGCCGTATTACTCCGCGCCGAAAGCTGCGCAATCAGCAGTTTGGCCGACACCCGCACCCCGGCCGTATACTCATCGCCCTCCCGTCGCGCCAAGGCCTTCAGCCGCCGCACCGACCAGTCCTTCCGCCCGAACCCCAGATACGGCACCAGCGCCTTCCGCAATGATGCAATTGCGGCGATGTTCTGAAAGTCGGCCGCCATGGCGCGCTCTTCCACCATCGCCAGAGTGCGCTCGGCGAGCTGCCGATTGCCCATCTTCAGGCTCATTTCCGCCACTTCCAACTCAGCCAGCAGCAGCTCGGCCTCGTCGCGCTGCGCACCTTCTTTCAGCGTTTGCACGATGCGGTGGGTGTCCATCCGGTAGCGATCGCCATAGCCCAGATGCGCTGAAATCCGCCCGGATGCGCGGTAGAGCTGCGAAACCAGCACCGGCTCCTGCGCCGCCGCCCCGCGGTTGCGGCCGATCGCCTTGGCCAGCACGCGCCGCGCATCGCGATAGTCCCCCGCCACGAACAGCCCTTCGGCATAGGCCAGCGACTTGCCGATGTCCTCGACCGTGGCACACCTCGCCACCACACAGCCATCATGCTCGCTCTTGAGCGTTTCGATCGGGATGCCGGTGACGACAATCACCGGCTCATCCCGCCTTGACTGGTCCGCTGTCTGTGCCAGCACTGGCGCCGACAATGTTAATGAAACAAAGGCCGCAGAAACCCTCATCAACATCACAAGCAACTCCGCATCAAATCCAGATGCCGAGGATGCCAGAAAGTCACCGAAACACAAGATCGGCCGCAAGCTGCGACACCATGCTGCGAACTATTGTACGCTGGTCTTGCCCTTCTCCGCCGCAATCCACGCCCGCATCTCGCTTTCCATCACCGGCAGCGGCACACTCCCCATATTCAGCAGCGCATCATGGAACGGCCGCTGGTCGAACTTCGACCCCAATGCCGCTTCCGCTTCCGCCCGCAGCGCCCGGATGCGCAGCTCGCCCAGCTTGTAGGCCAGCGCCTGCCCCGGCCAGCTGATGTAGCGGTCGACCTCATTCTCCACATCGAGCCGCGCAAGTGCGGTGTGCGACGCCAGATACTCGATCGCCTGTTCGCGGCTCCAGCCCTTGGAATGCATGCCGGTGTCGATCACCAGCCGCACCGCGCGCCACATCTCGAACGTCTCGCGGCCGAATTCCTCATACGGCGTCTCGTACATGCCGAGCTTCGTCCCCAGCCACTCGGTGTAAAGCCCCCAGCCCTCGCCATAGCCCGAGAAATAGCTCTCGCGCCGGAACGCCGGCCGGTCGGGTGCCTCCAGCGCCATCGCCGCCTGGTGGCTGTGCCCCGGCGCGCACTCGTGCAGCACCAGCGCCGTCAGATTGTAGAGCGGCCGCGATTTCAGGTCATAGGTGTTGAACTGGCACGCCGCGAGGCCACCGCGCCCCGACGTATAGATCGGCGCAATCGCATCGGGCACCGGCACGATCGTGAACCGGAACCGCGGCAGCGTCGTGAACACGTCCTTCAGCTTGCCGTCCATTCGCTTCGCGGCATAGGCGGCATGGCCCAGCAACTCGCGTGGGCTTCGCGCATAGAATTGCGGATCGGTGCGCAAGAACTGCAGAAACTCGGGGAAACTCCCCTTGAACCCCGTCTGCGCAATCGTCGCCTTCATGTCGGCATCGATCCGCGCCACCTCCGTCAGCCCGATCGCATGGATCTCGTCGGCGGTCAGGTCGAGCGTCGTATACTCCCTGATCTGATCCTCATAGAACGCCGCCCCATCGGGCAGCGCACTCGCCGCAATGCTCGTCCGCGCCGCCGGCATATATTCGGTCCGCATGAACCCCAGCAGCCTGGCAAACGCAGGCGCCGCCACGCCATCGACGAGCCGCTGCGCCTCGGCGCGCAGCTTCGCCTGTTCCTCGGCCGGAATCGAATCCGGCATCCGCGCAAACGGCTCCATCAGCGGGTTTTCCGCCCCGCTCACCACAAAAGGCTCGATCGTCTTGTCGCGTCCGGTCAGCGATACACGCGGCACCGTATAGCCGCGCTTCATCCCGGCACGCATGTTGGCGATATTCTCGTCGAAGAACCGCCCCACATCGCCGAGCCGCCCGAGATAGCGCCGGTAATCTTCCACGCCATCGAGCGCCGAATATGGCTTCACCCGCCCCCAGAAGAACGAATCGCTGTTGAGCGGCGCCTCATAGGTCCGCCAGCCGATGTTCGCCACATCCGCCCGAATGAGCTCGCTCAGCACCGCCTTGTTCAGCCGCTCCTCGCGAGACAGCCCCTCGGTCGGCACCGCGTCCAGCGCTTTCAGCACGCCCTGCCAATGTACCTTGCGGCGGTCCCAGTCCGCCGGCGTCTGCCCGGCAAACTTCGGCCCCGGCTTGCTGCGCAGCCCATCCTGCACCTGGCCGAACTCGGCGCCGCGCCACGCCCATTCCGCCTCATAGATCGCCTTCAGCTGCGCATCAGCACCTTGCGCCTGCACCGCCGCCGGCATGAGCAGCAGAGCTGCCAGAAAAGTCCGCATCAACCCCTCCCCCGATAACCCGAAACACCCTGGTCGGGCAGCCACAGCCCGTCCGGCACCGGCCCCGATTGCCAGAACACATCGATCGGAATGCCGCCGCGCGGATACCAATAGCCGCCGATGCGCAGCCACTTCGGTGACATCTCGGCCACCAGCCGCGCACCGATCCCCACCGTCACATCCTCATGAAAGCCGGCATGGTTGCGAAACGATCCGAGCCAGAGCTTGAGCGACTTGGATTCGACGATCCGCTCGCCCGGCACATAATCGATCACCAGATGCGCAAAGTCCGGCGCGCCCGTTACCGGGCACAGCGAGGTGAATTCGGGCACTGCAAAACGCACCAGATAATCGAGCCCCGGTCGCGGATTGACCGGGAAATCGAGCACCGCAGCGTCGGGCGAAGCGGGCAGACTCGATGCCTTTCCCAGATGCAAAGTGTCGGTCATGCAAAAATCCTTGGGGTACAGCGGAATTGTCATGGTGACATGCCGACACGACGCACTTATGTCACCCCTCCAAAGCATCGCGCGGACGGTAAGCTCGGGGAGTAGTGACAATGAACCTTCTGGTCAGCACCGATTGGCTCGCAGCCGAGCTCGGCAAAACCGATCTGCGCATCATCGACGCGAGCATGTTCCTGGCGCCGCATGGCCGCAACGCCCGCGCCGAGTTCGAAGCCGCACACATTCCGGGTGCGGTGTTCTTCGATATCGACGAAGTGTCCGACACCAGCTCCCCGCTGCCGCACATGCTCCCCACGGCCGAAAAATTCGCCAGCCGCATGCAGGCGCTCGGCCTCGGCGATGGCAGCCGCATCATCGTCTACGACAATTCGCCGCTGCGTTCCGCCGCCCGCGTCTGGTGGATGCTCAGCCTGTTCGGCGCGCACGAAGTCGCCATCCTCGATGGCGGCTTTCAGAAGTGGCAGGCCGAGGGCCGCGCCACCGAAAGCGGCAAGCCAGTCGTCCGCCACCGCCACTTCACCGTCTGGGCCGACAAGAGCCTGGTGCGCGACATGAAGGCGATGATCGACAATCTCCGCACCAAGGGCGAACAGGTCGTCGATGCCCGCTCGGAGGGCCGCTTCCTCGGCACCGAGCCCGAGCCCCGCGCCGATCTGCGCAGCGGCCACATCCCCGGCTCGAAGTCGCTCCCCTTCGACCGGCTGTTCACGCCTGAAGGCACCTACAAGTCCCTGCCGGAGATCAAGGCCGCCTTCGACGAAGCCGGAATCGACCTTGAAAAACCCATCGTCGGCACCTGCGGCTCGGGCGTGACCTCGGCCACCCTTGCCTTCGCCGCAGCAATGCTCGGCCACCCCGCCATGGCGATCTACGACGGCAGCTGGTCCGAATGGGGCGCCTCGCCCAACACGCCGGTGGTCACCGGTTCGGCCAGCGGCGGCTGATGCCGCGCCGCCAGCCCCCGGCCGATCTGTCGGCGCTCGGGCTCGGCACCCGCCTCGCCACCGCCGGCCGCGAACCGCGCGCCACCGCGCGCTTCGTCAATCCGCCGGTGGCGCGCGCCTCCACCATCCTTTTCCCCACCCTCGCTGCCCTCGATGCCGCCATCAGGGCCCCCGATTCAGGCCTTTATTACGGTCGCCGCGGCACGCCAGGCATCTGGGCGCTCGAAGACGCCCTCACCTCGCTCGAGCCCGGCGCCGCCGGCACAAAACTCTACCCCTCGGGCGTCGCCGCCATCAGCACCGCCCTCCTCGCCGTCCTCAAGGCCGGCGACGAACTCCTCGTCACCGACAGCGCCTATGAGCCCACCCGACTTTTTGCCGACCAACTGCTCAAGCCACTCGGCATCACCACCCGCTATTTCGACCCGCGCACTTGCCACATCACCTCGGACTTCACGCCAGAAACCCGCGCCATCCTGCTGGAAAGCCCCGGCTCGCTCACCTTCGAGGTGCACGATTTGCCCGCTATCACTGCCACCGCAAAGGCGCGCGGCATCACCACCATCCTCGACAACACCTGGGCGACCCCGCTCCGGCTGCAGCCGCTGGCGCTGGGCGTCGACATCAGCATCCAGGCGCTCACCAAATATGTCGGCGGCCATTCGGACGTGATGATGGGCTCCGCAACCGCCACCGCAGCACTGTGGCCCCGCCTCTGCCGCGCCCACTACCGCCTCGGCATGAACGTCTCCCCCGATGATGCCGCGCTTGCACTGCGCGGCCTCCGCACGCTCGGCCTGCGCCTCGATCGCCACGAAGCCAGCGCCCTCGCCGTCGCCCGCTGGCTCGAAGCCCATCCCGCCGTCCACAGCGTGCTCCACCCGGCCCTGCCCTCGCACCCCGATCACGCCCTCTTCACCCGCGATTTCAGCGGCGCCACCGGCCTGTTCGCCTTCGTGCTGAAGCGCGGCACCCGCGCCGATCTCGCGACCTTCCTCGATGGCCTCCACCACTTCGGCATGGGCTTCTCCTGGGGCGGCTATGAATCGCTCGCCCTCCCCGTCGATCTCGCAGGCTGCCGCAGCTCCACCCGCACCGCCTTCCCAGGCCCCCTCGTCCGCCTCAGCATCGGCCTCGAAGACGCAGCCGATCTCATCGCCGATCTCGAAGCCGGCCTCACCCGCTATCAGGCCCAATTCGCCTGACGCGCTTCGTCCTGCTCGGGCTGGTGTCGCTGCTGCTGCTCCCCGCCAGCCTCTGGGCCAGCGGCGCGCTCTGGTATCGCCTCCCCGCCCCCACCCCGCTGCGCATCGCCGCCGTGGCGCTGTTCCTCATCGCCACCATCATCGCGGCCCGCTGGCTCTGGCTCCCCGGCAATCGTCGTGGCCTGCTGCTCATCGCCACGCTCTGGCTCGGCATCGGCCTGTGGTGGGCCACGCTGCGCCCGAGCCACGACCGCGACTGGCAGCCCGACATGGCGCACATCGCCACCGCACAGATCGATGGCGACATCCTCACCGTCCAGAACGTCCGCAACTTCGTCTGGCGCTCGGAAACCGATTTCGACCAGCGCTGGGAGACCCGCCGCTACAATCTCGCCGCCCTCACCAGCACCGATCTTTTCCTCAGCCACTGGTCGGGCGAGTCGGTCGCCCACGCCATCATCAGCTTCAACTTCACCGATTCCCTGCCCCTCGCCTTCTCGATCGAGATCCGCAAGCAGCGCGGCGAGAGCTACTCGCCCTATGCCGGCTTCTTCAAGCAGTATGAACTCGCGGTCATCGCCGCCGACGAGCGCGACATCGTCAAGGTTCGCGCCACCGTGCGCGGGGAGGATGTGCGACTCTTCCGGCTGGACATGCAGCAGGCCACCACCCGCGCGCTGCTGGGCGAATATGTCGCCGTGGCCAACACGCTCGCCGCCAACCCGCGCTGGTACCACACGCTCACCACCAACTGCACCACGGTCATCTATGCGATGGCGCACCGGCTCGATCGGCGCATCGCGCTCGATTGGCGCATCCTGCTCCCCGGCAAGCTGCCGTCATATCTCCGCGAGCGCGAGTTCGTCAGCCGCAGCGTGCCGCTGGAAACGCTGGTGGCGCGCAGCCATATCGGCCCCGTCGCTGCCGGCCCTCACCCGGATCCCGGCTTTTCGCGCCGCATCCGCAACAACCGTGTCGAACCCGCACGCGGGATCGAACTGTAACCCTTCAGCGTTCAGCCGAGCGCCCCTCGACCAGTGCCTGCCGCATCCCTGAAAGCAGCGCCGCCTCGTTCCACGGCTTGGCGATCAGCGGCGCCCCTACCATCGTGGGATCATCCGAGATTCCGCTCACATAGCCCGTCATCACGACAAATGGGATCTGCCGGCGCGTCAGCTCCACAGCCACCTCCGATGTCCGCTCGCCATGCAGGTTGCGATCCAGGATCACGAGCGCCGGCCCGTCGGCTTCAACGCGCTTCAGCGCCTCGCTCACCGTCGATGCTGTCGCCAGCACGTCGCAGCCTTCCTCCGTAAGCAGGTCCTCCACTGCCATGGCGACCAGCAGCTCATCCTCAACGACAAGCACGCGGCACCCGTGCAACTCCGGATAAACTGACATCACACGTCCTAGCCAACTGAAAAGCAGAGGTTCATGGTACAACCCTCCGGCTCGAACTTCAGTTCCGCCTCTCCCCCCATTTCAAAGCGGCTGGCGCGCTCGATAAGCCTTGTGCCAAACCCCCGCGATGCTGGCGGAGACACCACAGGGCCACCGCGCTCCTCCCACACGAACACGATTTCGTGCATCAGATCGGTCTTCATCACTTCCCAACGCACCGAAAGCCGCCCTTCCGGCGTCGAGAGCGCCCCATATTTGGCGGCATTCGTCGAAAGCTCGTGCAAGATCAGCGAAAGTCCCAACCCCTGCTTCGGCGTGAGATCGACCTGCTGCCCCTTGATCGAAATCGCATCGGCCCCGGCCGTCGCATAAACATCGAGCGCCGTCTCGACGAGCTTCTTGATGTCGGCCGAGTTCCACTGCGTCGCCAGCAGCAGGTCATGCGCCCGCGCCAGCGCATGCAGCCGGCCGATGAACGTCGTGCGAAACTGCTCGACCGATGTCATGTTGCGGCTGGTCTGGCTGGCGAGCGCCTGTACCACCGCCAGCGTGTTCTTCACCCGATGGCTCAGTTCGAGCGTCAGCATCTGGCGCTCGGTTTCGGCGCGGCGCCGCTCGGTGATCTCCTGGAAAAGAACCCCCACCTGCCGCTCGCCTGGCTCGCCGAACGGAAAGGCATGAACTTCGAAATAGCGGCCCAGCGCCGCCGCCGGTCCCTCCAGCTGTTCCGGAACCTGCGTCTCCGCAACCCGCGCATAATTCTCGAACCACTGGTCTTCATGCGTCGGAGCAATCTCGCGCATCGTCCGCCCCACGGCATCGGCAATGCCGGTCTGCTCGGCAAAGGCGCGGTTGACCGCAAGGAACCGATAGTCGACCGCCTTGCCGGCATCGTCCATCATCATCTCGATGACGCAGAACCCCTGGTCGATGGCATCGAAAAGCAGCCGATACTTGGCCTCGCTCTCAAGCTCGCGCGACTGCGCATTCCGCAGGCTGCCGATGTCGATGAACGTGACCACCGCCCCGTCGATCCGGTCCTCGACCGTGCGATAGGGGCGCACCCGCATCATCAGCCAGCGGCCGTCAACGCTTTCGATCTCGGCCTCGAGCGGCGTCAGGTCATCCAGCACCCGGCGCACATCGGCATCGATCGCGCGATTGCGCAGCCGGTTGGTGAAGTCGGTCAGTGGCCGTCCGATGTCACTGTCGGTCACATTGAACAGATCGGCAATCGGCGGCGTGAACATGCGGATGCCGAGCTGTCGATCAAGAAACAGCGTGCCGATCTCGGTAGCCGCTGTCAGGTTGCGCAGGTCGTCATGCGCGGTCGAAATGCTCTGCAGTTTCTTCTTCAGCTCGGCGTTCACCGTGTGCAGCTCTTCGTTCATCGATTGGAGCTCTTCCTTGGAGGTCTCGAGTTCCTCCGCGGTCGATCGATACTCCTCGTTGATCGATTGCAGCTCCTCATTCGCCGCGCGCAATTCCTGCATTGCCAACTCGTGCTCGGCGCGGCTGACCGCCAGGGCTTCCTTCGCACTTCTGAGTTCGGACCGCATTCGCCCGAAGCCGACACCGGCTTCATCCGCGTCCCCCGCGTCCCCCTCGTCCTGCTCCGGCCCGCCGTCCAGAAACAGCACCAGCGCATGGGTCGCAGGGCCTTCCTCCGAGGGCACCGGGCTGACATTCAACGCAATGCGGCGCAGCATGCCATCGACTCTGGCCGAAACGCCGATCGTGAGTGTCGGCAGCTTGCGCACGGTGGCACGCTCGATCGCATGGCCAAGGTCGAGCCGCAGTTCGGGTAGCACCACTGAAGAAAGCCGGCCGCTGAACACCCCCCCGGAATGAAGGATAAAACGTCCCGCACCGGGCGACAGGTGCAGGATGCGGTGCGCATCATCGACCAGCACGCTCGGCGGGGCCGCCTGTTCCAGCGCTGCCTCGTGAAGCACGACGGGGCTGGCATCGCGCCCCGCCGGACCGGGCGCTGCATCACTTGCCCGCAGTTCCTGCCGCCCGGCGCTGGCGCCGTCGGCAATGATCGGCAGGGTGCGCGGCGCTTGCGCGCGTGATTGATAGAGCCGTGCTTCCCTGTGCATCGGCGTGAAAAGCTGCTGCTCCGCATCCGCAGTCTCCGCAGAACCGAGAAACAGATACCGCTGCTGCCGCAAGCCATAATAGAACAGCGAGCACAGCTTCTCCTGCAGCGGCCGCTCGACATAAATCAGAAGATTGCGGCAGCTTATGAGGTCCAGCCGCAAGAAGGGCGGATCACGCAACACGCTGTGTGCGGCGAACAGCACCATGTCGCGGATCTCCTTGCGAATGCGATAGCCCTCGCCTTCCTGCACGAAAAAACGCTGGAGCCGCTCGTCGGACACATCCACTTCGATGGTGCCCGGATAATAGCCGCGCCGCGCCACCGCCAGCGCATCATCATCGAGATCGGTCGCGAAAATCTGGATCGGCACCCGCACCTTGCGCCGCGTCGCCTCCTCGGCAAAAAGCATGGCGATGCTGTAGGCCTCCTCGCCCGTCGCACATCCCGCCACCCAGGCCCTTATCCCCTCCTCCGACACATCATCGAAAAGCGGCGCGATCACTTCAAGCGCAAGCGTCTCGAAGGCTTCTGGATCACGAAAGAACTGCGTCACCGAAATCAGCATGTCGCTCAGCAGCGCACCGGCCTCCTCCGGGGCTTCCTGCACAAGCCGCGCATAGTCCGGCAGCGTCCTCACCTGCCGCACCTGCATTCGCCGCAGCACCCCGAGATACGGTGGCGCGCTTGTACCCCGAAAAATCATGCCCCGTGCGTGCCCGCAAGATTCCCACGATCCGCCGCAGGTCATTGGCATTGCCGGCCGCATCGAGCGACCGCACCGCGTCCTTGCTTCTCGCAATATCGGCCACCAGATCGGCCAATCGCTCGATGGGTGCAATGAAATCGGCAAGCCCCGTGGCAATGGCGCTTTGCGGCATCGACGGGAATTCGGCTTCCTCCGGATCCTGCACCAGAATCACGCCGCCGCCTTCCTTGATCGCCGCCACACCGGCCGCGCCGTCCGAGCCGGCCCCGGTCAGCACCAGCGCCAGCCCGTCACCCCGTCCTTCGGCAATCGACCGGAACAGCATGTCGATCGGCGCCCTGCGCCCGCGTGGCTGGCTGAAGGCGCGCGCATGCACCTTGTTCCCCTCGATCACCAGTTCGCGATCGGGCGGGATCACATACACGCAATTCGCCTTCAGCACCGGCGTGTCGGTCACCTGATGAACCGCCATGCGCGTCGCTGCCGCCAATATCTCGCGCATCTGGCTCGGATGATCGGGAGAAAGATGCAGGATGACCACATAGGCGAGGCCAAGATCGTCAGGCAATGCGCGCAGCAGCTCCCGCAATGCCTTCACGCCGCCCGCCGACGCCCCGATGCCACAAATGGGAACATGTGTCGCTTTGCCGGTTCGCGGCATCTCTGGCCTCCCTCGCGACACGCGCCCGAATATTCGACTCACGCCTCCCGAGGTCAACACGCTTTCCCCGGAAAAGTGCCACGGCCGTTAGCGCAACTGTCCGATTCTCGACAGGAAATCCATGAAGACGAAAAAATAAAGCACGCTGCAGCCGCATCCGGGCGCGATGCAAAACGTAGTTCGAAGTTGTCCGCAGACTGGAATCAACCAGTTGGCAGGCCAGGGGGATGCATGTCAGTCGCACGGCCAGGGTTCTGCCGGTGCGCCGGCTTCACCCCGTTCAAGTGATCGGCAGCACCTCCCGAACAGTATCAGGGAGTATCCAAGCATGACGATCACCACCTTGCCGATCCGCGTTCAGCTCGCGGTCGCTGCCAGCGCCGCCGCCCTCGCCTTCGCCGCCCCGGCCGTTGCCGGGCCCACTGCCCCCTGTGTCGATGGTGCCAGCACCAACAGCACCGAATGCGGGACCAATTCCACCACCGCGGCCGCCGGCGCCACCGCCATCGGCAATGGCGCGATTGCGTCGGGCGTCGATGCCGTCGCCCTCGGCTCGGATGATGCCGGCGTCGCCCCAGCGACCGCTTCCGCCGCCTCCACCGTCGCCATTGGCGGGGAGAGCATCGCTTCCACCCCCGGCGCCACCGCCCTTGGCTGGCAGGCCCGCGCCACCGGCGCCATGGCCACCGCCGTCGGCCACCAGACCACCGCCTCGGGCGCCCAGAGCTTTGCCGGCGCTGAAGATGCCATCGCCTCGGGCAGCAATGCCGTCGCCATCGGCAACCTCGCCGTCGCCAGCGGCGGTGATGCCATCGCCATCGGTGGCAACCGTGATGGCGCCGCCGGCCGTGCCACCGTCGCATCGGGCGCATCCACCGTCGCCGTCGGTGGCCAGGCGCTCGCCACCGCCACTGCCGCAACCGCCTATGGCTGGCGCTCGGAAGCCACCGGCGAGCGCGCCACCGCCCTCGGCCATCTCGCCGTCGCCTCCGCCGTCCGCTCGGTCGCCGTGGGTGAAGGCGCCAACACCACCTCCACCAATGCCGCCTCGCTCGGCGAGTCGGTCGCGGTCGGCAATCTCGCCATCGCGTCGGACGAAGATGCCGTCGCCATCGGCGACAAGGCCACCGCCAGCGGCTTCCATGCGACCGCAGTGGGCGGTGAATCGGTCGCCTCGGGCCGCGGTGCCCAGGCCTTTGGCTGGCAGGCGCAGGCCACCGGCGGGCTTTCCCTCGCCGCCGGCCACCAGGCTGTCGCCGGCGGCACCAACGCCACCGCCGTCGGCAAGAACGCCAACGCCCCCGCGCTGTCCTCGGTTGCCCTCGGCTTCGGCGCCACCACCGCTTCGGCCAACGCTGCCTCGCTTGGCACCTCGGTGGCCATCGGCAGCCTCGCCGTCGCGTCGGACGAAGATTCGGTCGCCATCGGTGACCAGGCCCTCGCCAGCGGCTTCCATGCCACGGCGGTCGGCGGTGAATCGGTCGCTTCGGGCCGCGGTGCCCAGGCCTTTGGCTGGCAGGCGCGCGCCACCGGCGGCCTTTCGCTCGCCGTCGGCCATCAGGCCGTCGCTGCCGGCGCCAATGCGAACGCACTGGGCAAGAACGCAAATGCCGCGTTCGACGGCTCGACGGCGGTGGGCTTCGGCGCCACCACCAACCGCGCCAACCAGGTCAAGCTCGGCGGCACCGGCAGCTCGGTGACGGTGGGCGATCTTGCCGCCTCCACCCTCGCCCAGTCGGGCTCGGTCAATGTCGTCACCGCCGATGGCTCGGGCACCTTGGGGGCCGGCCCCAGCGTCGCCAGCCTCGCCACCGCGGCGTCGGTGGGCATGCTCAACGGCCAGGTCAACACAATCAATGGCCAGGTCGGGCAGCTGTTCAGCCTCAACGACATCAACCGTGCCGATATCCGCAAGGCCAATGAAGGCGTCGCCATGGCGCTCGCCATGGAATCGCCCAGCCTGCCAACGGGGGCCAACATCGCCATTTCCGGCGGCGTGGGCTATTACCAGAACCGCACGGCCGCCACGACCGCCGTCAGCTTCCGGATCGGGGACATGTCCTCGCTCTCGGCTGGCGTCGGTGTCGGCCTCAACACCGGCGAAGTCGGTGCGCGGGGAGGTTTCCAGGTCGCATGGTAAGCAATTCACGTTCGTTTCGCGCACTGCCGGGGCTCATCGCCCCGGCAGTTGCCGTTCTGCTGGCGCTCAGTCCCGCTGCAACACTGGCTCAGGCTGCAGCGCCCCCGCCCGCCTCGGCCCAGCCGGTGCCCGGCGAGCTCGATCTCTCCAAACTCATCTGGACCACGCTGGCCGCAGTCGATCACGCCAACCAGTCCGGCAATTATTCGGTGCTGCGCGATCTCTCGGCCCCATCCTTCCAGGCCGCCAACGATGCCGCGCGCCTCACCCAGATCTTCGCCGGCCTGCGCAGCAGCGGCACCGATCTCTCCAACGCCTTGCTGCTCGGCCCCACATGGACGGCAGCCCCCGCCATCGTGCCGGGCGGCCTGCTGCGCCTCCAGGGCTTCTTCGGCCTGCGCCCCACCGCCATCGCCTTCGATCTCAGCTACCAATGGGTCGGCGGCCGCTGGCGGCTCTACGGCGTCGGCATCAGCCCCCGCCCCATCGCCGCCGTCCAGCCCGAAGCCCCGGCACCCCGGCGGCGTTAATCGACGTCCGAAACGTCGACCTTCTCGCCGGTCACCTTCTGCGAAAGGGCCGCGGCCATGAAGGCATCGAGCTCGCCATCGAGCACATCGCCGGGCGCCGTCGACGTCACCCCGGTCCGCAGGTCCTTCACCAGCTGATAGGGCTGGAGCACATAGCTGCGGATCTGGTGGCCCCAGCCGATGTCGCTCTTGCCCGCTTCCACATCGGCAATCGCTGCTTCGCGGATCGCCAGCTCGCGCTCGTACAGCCGCGCCTTGAGCATCTTCATCGCGGTCGCCTTGTTCTTGTGCTGCGACCGCTCGTTCTGGCACGCCACGATCACGCCCGTCGGCACATGGGTTATCCGCACGGCAGAATCGGTCGTGTTGATGTGCTGGCCGCCGGCCCCCGACGCGCGGTAGGTGTCGATCTTCAGATCGCTTTCCTTCACATCGATCTCGATGTCGTCGTCGATCTGCGGATACACCCACACGCTGGCAAAGCTCGTGTGCCGCCGCGCCGCCGAGTCATAGGGGCTGATCCGCACCAGCCGGTGCACGCCGCTCTCGGTCTTCGCCCAGCCATAGGCCTGCGCACCCTTGATGAGCATCGTGGCGTTCTTGATTCCGGCCTGCTCGCCATCGTTGAAGTCGATCAGCTCCACCTTGTAGCCGCGCGCCTCCGCCCAGCGCTGGTACATGCGCTGCAGCATCTGCGCCCAGTCCTGGCTCTCGGTGCCGCCAGCACCCGAGTTGATCTCGATATAGGTGTCGTTGTTGTCGGCCTCGCCGCTCAGAAGGGCGGCCACCTTGTCGCGCTCGGCCTTCTCCGCAAGCACCTTCAGCACCGCGGTGCCCTCGGCCGCCATCTCCTCGTCGCCCTCGGCCTCGGCCATCTCGATCAGCTCGGACGTCTCCGAAAGCTCGCGCTCGATCGACCGCGTCGCCGAAACCGCCTCATCGAGCCGCCGCCGCTCGAGCATCACCGCCTGTGCCGCCTTGGGGCTGTCCCAAAGCTTGGGGTCCTCGACCCGCGCGTTCAGTTCATCGAGCCGCCGCAGCGCACGATCCCAGTCAAAGAAACCTCCTCAGCAGGTCGAGCGCCTGCTTGATCTGGAGGGCATGGGCTTCCGCCTCGGCACGCATCACATCGTCCTTCGAAAATTCGCGAGCGCGGTCTCTAGTAAATCCCGCCGCTGTTGGAAAGGAATTCGGCATCCGATCGCACCCGCCCGCCCGCCGCGGCCCCGCGGCGCGCGCCGCTGGCGCCCACCCGCCGCGGCTCGCTGTCGGGCTTGAACGCTTCCCAGATCACCCCCGCCTTCGGGTCGTTGCCGGTCGGCCAGGCACCGAACACCCGCTTGCCCGACCGCCGGTCGATCCGCACCATGCGGATGCCGGGCGGGATCACGAACGGCCGCTTCTCGGCATCCTTCAGCGCCACCTTGGCAAAATCGAGCCAGATCGGCCCCGCCGTGTTGCCGCCCTGCACATAGCCGCCGAGGTTGCGCGGCTGGTCATAGCCAAGATACAGCCCCGCCACGAGATCCTGTGTGCCGCCGATGAACCAGGCGTCCTTCGGGCCACTGGTGGTGCCGGTCTTGCCCGCCAGCGGCCGTTCGAGCACGCGCAGCCGCGTCGCCGTCCCGCGCGTCACCACGCCCTCCATCAGATGTACCGTCTGATAGGCAGTACGCGGGTCGATCACCTGCACCACCCGGCCGCTCGGCCGCGGCATCGCCTCGCCGTTCCAGTCATCCGCCACGCAGCCGACACAACTGCGCGTGTCGCGGCGGTAGATCACCTTGCCGTCACGGTCCTGCACCATGTCGATCAAGCTCGGCTCCAGCTTGCGCCCGGCGTTGAACAGCTGCGCATAGGCATTGGTCAGCTTCATCACCGTGGTCTCGCCCGCCCCCAGCGCAAACGCCAGCTGGGCGGGATAATCGCCGATGCCCAGCGCCTTGGCCTGGGCAGCCACCTTGTCCATCCCCGTCGAATAGCCCAGCCGCACCGTCATCAGGTTGCGGCTCTGCTCCAGCCCCCAGCGCAGCGTCTGCGGCCCGGCGCTGCTGCCGCCGAAGTTGCGGAAGCACTTCTGCCCCAGCCGCCGCGTCTGGAACACGCAGAACGGCCCATCCACCACGATCGAAGACGGCGTGAAGCCATTGTCGAGTGCGGTCGCATAGACGATCGGCTTGAAGGTCGATCCCGGCTGACGCTTCGCCTGTGTCGCCCGGTTGAAGCTCTGCGCCCGCGCATCGAAGCCGCCCACCATCGCGAACACCCGGCCGGTGTGCGGGTCCTCAGCCACGAAGCCGCCGGAAATCTCGGGCGCCTGCCGCAGCTGCCACCCGTTTCCCCCGGCTTTCGTCACCACGATCACATCGCCCGGCTTCATCGCTTGCGCCGCACTCTGGTTGGTGTTGCGCAGCTTCAGGCTCGCCGCATAGGCCGGCAGCGTGGCCTCGCTGCCGTCGGTAAACCCGATCGTCACGCCGCTCCCCGCCCGCGCCAGCACCACCGCCTTGCGCCAGCTGTCATAGCCCGTCGGCACCATCGTTCGCGCCAGCCGCGAAGGCCACCCATCGCCGATCTCGATCGTCGCTGCCGGCCCGCGCCAGGCCCGGCCGCGCTCGAAGCGCACCAGCCCGCCCCGCAACGCATCCTCGGCGGCATCCTGCATCATCGGGTCGAGCGACGTGCGGATCCACAGCCCGCCGCCATACACGCTGTTGCGCCCGCCGCCCGGCTTGTCGGCAGCGTCGATATCCTCGCCGAACTGGTCGATGAGCAAGCGGCGCACATCCTCGATGAAATAGTCGCCCGCCCGGCTCGGCCCCATCCCGCGGTTGGCCACCGCCACCAGCGGCGTCGCATTCGCCGCAGCGCGCTCGGCCGCCGTGATATGGCCGTCCTCCTCCATCCGCCCCAGCACATAGGCGCGACGCCCCAGCGCGCGCTCCTGCTGGCTCACCGGCGAATAGGTGGAAGGCGCCTTGGGCAAAATCGCCAGATACGCCATTTCGGCCAGGTTCAGCCCCGATGCCGGCTTGCCGAAATAGGCCTGCGCCGCCGCTTCCACGCCATAGGCGTTGCGGCCCAGAAAGATCTGGTTGAGGTAAATCTCTAGGATCTGCTGCTTGCTAAACACCGATTCCAGCCGATACGCGACCACCGCCTCGCGCAGCTTGCGCGTCAGCGTCACCTCGTTGCCGATGATGCCCTTGGCCACCTGCTGGGTAATGGTGGAGGCCCCCACCGGCCGACGCCCGGTGAACTGCGATTCGATGTTGGTGAACACCGCGCCCACGATGCCGAGATAATCGAGCCCGCCATGGCTGAAGAAGCTCTTGTCCTCCGCCGACACATAGGCCTGTACCAGCTGCGGCGGAATCTCGTTGTACGGCAAATAGATGCGCCGCTCGCGCATGAAGGTGGAGACGACCTCGCCATTCACATCGCGCACTGTCGAGGGAAGTGCGGGCGCATATCGCGCCAGCTCATCCTCGCCCGGCAGGTCGCGCAGCACCGAAGCCACGAGCACCGCACCGAGCCCGGCCAGCACCAGCAGGACCACGCCTCCAAGAATCAACCAACGCCGCATTGTCGGATACCCCTAGGTGCTGGCGCCACAAACTTCAATTGCCGAGCAGGTGCCGCTCGATGGCGCGCGCAATGCCCTCGGCAATCTTCTTCTGACCCGAGCTCGAAAACAGGAAGTCGGCATCCTCGCCGTTCGACACATAGCCCGTCTCCAGCAGCACGCTCGGCACATCGGGCGCCTTCAACACCATGAAGCCGGCAAAATGGTGGAAGGTCGACCGAAAGCGGATGCCCGATGACTGGGGTTGCGACAGCGACCCCTGCAGCGTCTCGGCAAACTGCACCGACACATCGGTGGTGCCGCGTCGCGACAGGTCGATGAGAATGTCGCTCACCTCGGGCGCCTCGACGCCCAGGTTGATGCCACCAATGATGTCCGCCTTGTTCTCGCGCGCCGCCAGCCGCGCCGCCACCGCATCCGACGCGGTGCTGGACAGCGTATAAACGCTCGCCCCGCGCGCCTCCTGGTTGAGCGCTGCATCGGCATGGACCGAGATGAACAGGTCGGCCCGCGCCCGCTGCGCGATCAGCGCGCGCCCGCCCAGCGGGATGAAGCGATCATCGTCGCGCGTCAGCCGCACCCGCACCCGGCCGTTCTTCTCGAGGATTCGCGCCGTCGCCTTGACGATCGCCAGCGTCACATCCTTCTCATAGCCACCGCGCACCGAAATCGCGCCCACATCCTTGCCGCCGTGTCCGGCATCGAGCACCACCAGCGGCTTGCCCCCGCTCCGCGATCGCACCGCTGGCCTGTTCACGACAGCGGGCGCTGGTGCGGGGGCAGTTGAAGGCGGCGTCGAAGGCGGCGGCGAAGATGGCGGCGGCGTCGGTGCCGGCTCGGGCAAGGCTGGCGGCTGCGGTTGCGTCTGAACGGGAGTCGCTGCCGTCGGCACGCCGACACCGGCAGTCGTTGTTGCTGCGTAGGGCACGGCAGATGGGGCGGCCGATGGCGTGGAAGTCGGCATTGCCGGAAGCGGCCGCGCCCCGGCTGCGGGCGCAATCACGATGTCGAGCTTCGCCGGCGCCCGCGTCACCCCCAGCGGCGACCGCCCCGCCTTCGCCGCGGCGTCGAATTCGGCGCGCGTCGCCCGGCGCAGCGTCAGGATCAAGGATCGGTCGGTCGCCTGCGCGCTCACCAGCAGCACCGGCGCATCGAGGTCCAGCACCAGCCGCGCCACACCAGGGGAAAATGCCGCCAGCCGCATCTGCCGCACGCTGCCGGCGCCCGGCGCCATCATCGCGCCTGCCACCACCGCCGGCAGGTCGATCACCAGCCGGTCGGGTCCGGCGAGCGCAAAGGCGTGCCCGGCCGCCACCGGGCCATCGCTCGTCACCGTCACCACCGCCGGCACCGCCGACACGCCGGTCAGCGTCGCCGCCGCCGCCGGCCCCGCCAGAAGCAGCGCAGCAAGCAGCGCCAGCAACCGGCCCAGAAGCCGGCCCAGCACGGTCATCGCGTCATCAACACCGATCGCCCTGCATAGCGCGCGCTGCTGCCCAGCTCCTGCTCGATGCGGATCAGCTGGTTGTACTTCGCCAGCCGGTCGGAGCGCGCGAGGCTGCCGGTCTTGATCTGGCCGCAGCCGCACGCCACCGCCAGGTCGGCAATCGTCGAATCCTCGGTCTCGCCCGAGCGGTGGCTCATCACCGTGCGGTAGCGCGCGCGGTGCGCCATCTCCACCGCCACCAGCGTCTCGGTCAGCGTGCCGATCTGGTTGACCTTCACCAGCAGCGCATTCGCAAGGCCTTCCTCGATTCCGTCGGCCAGCCGCGCCGGATTGGTCACGAACAGATCATCGCCCACCAGCTGCACAGTGTTGCCCAGCCGCTCGGTCAGCAGCTTCCAGCCGTGCCGGTCATCCTCGGCCATGCCATCCTCGATCGACAGGATCGGATAGTCCGCCGCCAGCGCCGCCAGATAATCGGTCATCCCCGCACCATCGAGGCTCAGCCCCTCACCCGCCAGCACATAGCGGCCGTCGTGGTAAAACTCGGTCGCCGCCGCATCGAGCGCCAGCCAGACCTCCTGGCCCGCCTTGAACCCGGCCTTCTCCACCGCTGCCATGATGAAATCGAGGGCAGCGCGCGTGCCGGCGAGGTTCGGCGCAAAGCCGCCCTCGTCGCCCACCGAGGTCGAATGCCCCGCCTGCTTGAGTGCTGCCTTCAGCACGTGGAAGATCTCCGCCCCCCAGCGAACCGCCTCGGCAATCGACCCGGCCATCACCGGCATCACCATGAATTCCTGGATGTCGATCGGGTTGTCGGCATGCGCGCCGCCATTGATGATGTTCATCATCGGCACCGGCAAAAGGCTCGCCTGCACCCCGCCCACATAGCGGTGCAGCGGCAGCCCGCGTGCATCGGCGGCCGCCCGCGCCACCGCAAGGCTCACCCCGAGAATCGCATTGGCTCCGAGCCGGCTCTTGTTCTCGGTGCCGTCGAGCGCGATCAGCGCTGCGTCGATTTCGGCCTGCTCCTCGCCGTCCATCCCCGAAAGCGCATCGAGAATCTCGCCGTTCACCGCCGCCACCGCATCGAGCACGCCCTTGCCCTGGTAGCGGCCCTTGTCGCCGTCGCGCCGCTCCACGGCTTCATGCGCGCCCGTCGAGGCGCCCGACGGCACGGCAGCGCGGCCGAGCGAGCCATCCTCCAGCACCACATCGACTTCCACCGTCGGGTTGCCGCGGCTATCGAGGATTTCGCGCCCGATGATGTCGATGATCGCGGTCATGTGCTGCTCCCGAAAGCTGTCTGTGGCACCCGCGCAATTGAACGGGTATCGTTGGCGCATCATCTACCGGGGGCAGCGCGCTCCGGCAACCAGGCCCGCAACCAGCAGCGCCTTTCGGCGTTACAACGAGGAGATCAACATGAACAACGAACCCCTCGATCCAACCAGGAGCACGCCTGTGACGTCTGAAAAGCCGCAATCCGGCACCATCTTGTCCGGTGCCGAAAACCGGATTTACGATTTCGCCGAAGACGCCAAGGTCGAGATCGCCAAGTCGATGAACGGCCTTGTCGTCTCCGCGCACAACTGGGCTGCGAATCTCGACAGCATGGCGGGTGCGCCCGTGGGCGATCTCGCACGACAGGCCGCCGACCTGCTCGGCTCCATCCAGCGTGGCCTCGAGGAGAAGCCGGTCAGCGAGCTGGTCGCCGATGGCGAGGCGCTCATCCGCCGCCAGCCGGGCATAGCGCTCGGCGTTGCAGTCGCGGGTGGCTTCCTTCTCGCGCGAATGGTGCGATCGGGCAAGGAATGACGGAAACATCACCCGATCCGCAGCGGCCGGACACGACCGACCCGTTGCTGGCGCTGGTGCGCCGCGTGCCAGCCGAAGTGCAGGCGCTGCTTGCTGCCGAGGTCCAGCTCGCCACGGCCGAGCTGCGGCAGAACGTCGGCAAGCTCGTGCTGGCGGTGGCGATCATCCTTGCAGGTGGAATCATGGCCGGCGTCGCAGGCATTGCCGTGCTCGGCGCGATCGTGGCTGCGCTTGCACCGCTGGTCGGCCCGGTCTGGAGCTCGCTCATCACCGCTGCCGCCGCCCTGCTCATCGGCGGCGCCCTCATCATGCTCGGGCTGTCGCGCATCCGCAGTGCCCCCCTTGCACCGCACCGGGCAATTGCCAATCTTAAGCAGCATGCCGACTCGATCAACTTTCTGAAAGCCAGGGATACCGACCATGAGCGCTGAATCCGTCTCCCGACTGGCCGCTGATGCTCAAATGAAGCAACAGCAGCTCGGCTCCACCATCGCCGAGCTCAAGACCCGCGCCAATCCCGAAGCGCTGATGGCCGATGCGCTGGACACCGCGAGCATCCAGGGCCAGCGCCTCTTGAGCAAGACCAAGGATACGGTCTCGGCACACCCCATTGCCATCGGCGCCGCTGTCGCAGCACTCGGTCTTGCGCTCTTCACCCGCAGCACACTGGCCAACGCCACGGTCGATCTCGGCGATGGCGCCGATTACACCGACTATGACGACAGCTATGACAGCCGCAGCTACATCCCCCAGTCTGCCGTCTCGCAGGAGCCCGCCTCGCCATCGACCCCCATCTCGCTCGACAGCATCGAGAAGGCCATCGCGGGCAACCCGGTGCTCTCCGTCGTCCTGGGCCTGGCCGCCGGCGCCCTGCTCAGCGCCGTCACCCCGAAGGCAAAGTAACCCCCGGTTCACAGCCGATGCTTCACAAGGGCTGCATGATCAGCCCTACGGAGAACAAGATGCGTTCCTTCATCATTGCCGGTGCCCTCGCACTCGGCACACTGCCCCTCGCCTTTGCAGCCGCCCCTGCCGCTGCCCAGTCGGCCCCTGCCGCCGACCCCGCCGCTAGCGCCTTCATCGAGAAGCTCGCCGCCGATGCCTTCGGCGTGCTCCGCAACAGCTCGCTCAGCAAGGCGGAAGGCCGTACCCAGTTCCGCACCCTGTTGCAGACCAATGTCGCCCTCACCGATATCGGCAATCGCCTCATCCGCAGGCACCGCGCCGAAATCACCCCGGCGCAGCTCCAGGCATATCAGCAGGCGTTCCCCGAGTTCATCCTCAACGCCTATGCCGACCGGCTCTACGATTATCAGGATGCCAGCATCAAGCTGATGCGCGCCAACCCGCGCGGCCCCTTCACCGAGGTTCACACCCGCGTCCAGCGCCCCGGCGCCCAGCCCGTCGACGCCATCTGGCAGGTCAAGAAGACGCCGCAGGGCCGCTACCAGGTCAACAACCTCACCGTCTCCAACATCAACCTCTCGATCACCCAGGAGGCGGACTTCAGCCAGCAGATCAAGGCCAAGGGCTTCGATTCGCTCATCGCCTTCCTCAAGTCCGCCAACGCGCGCTCGGCCGCAGACCGCGCCTGACGCATGACAAGCCGTATCGAGCTGGCGGAGAGCGCCTATGTGCACCCCTCCGCCCAGCTCTACGGCCATGTCAGCTTGGGCGAGCGCAGCTCCATCTGGTGCAACGCCGTCATCCGCTCCGAAATCGCCCATGTCGAAATCGGCGAGGGCAGCAACATCCAGGATTTCGTGATGGTCCACACCGATCCGGGCAAACCCGTCCGGATCGGTGCCTATTGCTCCATCACCCACCACGCCACGCTGCACGGCTGCACCATCGAGGATCATGTCCTCATCGGCATCAACGCCACCATCTACAACGGCGCCCACATCGGCGCCGGCTCGATCATCGGCCAGCACGCCTATGTGAAAGACAAAATGGTCGTGCCCCCGAACAGCATCGTCGTCGGCAGCCCGGCAAGGATCATCCGCACGCAGGACAATCGCCTCCCCAACCGCATCAACGCCGAATTCTATATCCGCAACGCCGCCGAATATGCCCGCGGCAACCACCGCGCCTGGGATGGCCCCGAATTCGACGCCTGGTTTCAGACCCTCACCGCCCGCCTCGCGTCCGAATACAGCTGACAAAACCCCTCTCGCCCGGCTAGAGACGCGCCCATGGACAAATTGCACCTCGTCTTCGGCGGCCGCGTCGCCGATCCCCAGACCACCGATTTCATCGAGCCGGACAAGCTCGATGTCATCGGCATCTTCCCCAGCTACGCCCTCGCCGAACAGGCCTGGCGCAGTGCAGCCCAGCGCACCGTCGACGACGCCACGATGAAATACGTCGTCGTCCACCTGCACCGGCTTCTCGAACCAAAATAGGGAGGCTTGGCCTCCCCTCTCCCCTGCCCTAGTTTCCGGCCAAGGAGAGAGATCATGAGCTTCAGCTTCGGTGCCATCTTCGCCGCTGGCAGCGGCCAGGTCGATCCAGCGCGCCCCGCCCTCATCCATGGCGACCGCACCATCGGCTGGGGCGCGTTCCACCGCCGCACCACCAACCTCGCCGCGCACATGCTGGCACACGGCGCACAGGCCGGCGACCGCCTCGCCCACCTGATGCGCAACTCGCCGGCCTATCTCGAAACCACCGTCGCCGGCTTCCGCGCCCGCCTCGTCCACGTCAACATCAACTACCGCTACACGGCTGAGGAGCTGTTCTACATCCTCGACAATTCCGAAAGCACCGTCCTCGTCTTCGACGCGGATTTCGCCGAGCTGGTGGAAAGCATCCGTCCCCGGCTCACCCACATCAAGCTCTACGTTCAGGTCGGCGGCGAAAACCCGAGCTGGGCGCAGGATTACGAAACCCTCGTCGAAACCGATCTCCCCCTGCCCGAGCAAGCCCATAGCGGCGAAGACATGCTCTTCATCTACACCGGCGGCACCACCGGCATGCCCAAGGGGGTAATGTGGGACCAGGCCGATCTCTTCACCCTGCTCGGCGGCGCGCTCAATGATCCCGAGACCGGACAGCCCGCCGCGCTGGCGGACCACGCCGCCACCATGGCCACCGGCCTCGCAGCGCGCCGCAGCCTCATCCTGCCGCCGCTCATGCACGGCACCGGCTATCTCATCGGCATCTTCACCCTCGTCACCGGCGGCACCGTCGTCACCCTCCCCGGCACCAGCCTTGATGGCGCCGCCGCCGCCCGCGCCTGCGCGGAGCACAGCTGCACCTTCGCCACACTGGTGGGGGATGCCTTCGGCCGCCCCCTGCTCGCCGCCCTCGATGCCGGCCATGGCAGCATCGCCAGCCTCGTCGGCATCCTCTCCTCGGGCACCATGTGGTCGCCCGAAATCAAGGCCGGCCTCCTCCGCCACGCGCCAAACGCCGCCCTTGTCGATGCCCTAAGCTCGTCCGAGGCGCTGGGCATGGGCAGCAGTGTGCAAACCAGCGCCAACGCCGGAGCCGCGACCGTCTTCACCCCCACCGACACCAACAGCCTGATCCTCGACGACAATCTACACCCCGTCGCCGACGGCGAAATGGGCCGCCTCGCCCGCGCCGGCCTGCTGCCGCGCGGCTATTGGAAGGACGAAGCCAAATCCGCCGCCACCTTCCCGGTGATAAACGGCACCCGCTACTCCATCCCCGGCGATTTCGCGGTCAAGAACCCCGATGGCAGCTTCACCCTCATGGGCCGCGGCAGCCAGTGCATCAACACCGCCGGCGAAAAGGTCTTTCCCGAAGAAGTCGAGGAAACCCTCAAGACCCACGCCCACGTCACCGACGCCCTCGTCTTCGGCGTCCCCGATCCGCAATGGGGCCAGGCCGTCACCGCCGTCGTCGAAGCCCCCGAAGGCACCGACGTGTTCGAGCTGCAAGCCCACGCCCGCCAGCATCTGGCGGGCTACAAGGTGCCCAAGCGGATCGTCGTGGTGGCGAAGTGTCCGCGCGCGCCGAACGGCAAGGCGGATTATGCGGGGGCGCGGGCTTTGGTGGGGTGAGGCGACTCGCTTCTCCCCTCCGGCCCACCCCAAAGGCCCGGCCTTCACCGTCGCCCCGGGCTTGTCCCGGGGCCCAAGAAATGGCTTGGCTTAGCATGGCCACCAACGCCTCCGGCGGGCAAGGGACTCGTCCCCTGCACCCCTGAAATCTGGCCAGAGCGCCAGCCCTTACCCCCGGGACCGTCCCGAAGCCCCCTGCCCGGCCTAATCCAACGCCCAGCCGCGTCGGGCTGGCGCCGGGCTCGCCCGGGGCTACCCCCGGGGGCCTGAGCCCCCCCGCCAAGGTGGCGGGAGGGGCCGACGGATCAGGCGTTGACGCTGGTGGTGCGGCGACGGCGGGATGCGGCGCCGACGAGGCCGAAGCCAGCGATAAGCATCGCCCAGCTTGAGGGCTCCGGGATGACATCGGTGCCCGAGGTGGTGATGTCGAGGCTCCAGCCGCCGGCGATGGTGCCAATATCGGCAGCAAAGGTATCGGCAGTCAGCAGCGTCCAGGTGCCGTTGGCGCTGAGACCGTTGAAGCCGCTGAACGACGTGAGATTGTCGAAAGAAGTGAACAAGAATCCACTGAAGTTCGACGGCAGATAGGTACCCGAGGTGATCGGGCCGAGGCCAAAAAAGGATTGCGGCAGTTGCTGCGTCGCGGCGTCGCTGAACGTGAGGTCGACGCCGCTGATGTCGGTGCTGCCGCCGGCATTGCTCAAGAAGACGAAGCCGACGCCGGCCTCCGTGTTGAGCAGGCCCATGACAAGATCGTCGGGAAACGTGTGGCTCAGCCCGGAGAAACTCAGCGTAAGATCGGTAATTGTGCCGGTGGTGCCGGCGATGGTGATGTTGCTTTCGACTTCAGCGAAATCCGGGATCTCGATTGGCGTGGGATTGGAATAAACAACCGCGGCGGCGGGCGCCGACGCCAGTGTGAAAGCAGCAAGTGGAACAAGACTACGGACAATCATGATCAATACCCCCTAATACGAACGACCGTTGCAGCGGTCGCGATGCGCCGGCTGGCGAAGCTCCGTTGTCACTTCCCCATCTTGTTCTCGTTGACTTGCTCAAACTAACGCAGGTGCTTCAAAGCTTGGTTGCCGAATCACCAAGCATCATCAAAGGTTAACATGAATGCACAGGGTTGCAAAAATTGGTTGCGGCTGCACCCGGTGAACTGGCTCTGCAACCCTGCAACCTGGCCAGTGGACAGGCCCCTGCCGTCATCCCGGCATGGTCCCGAAGCCCCCTGCGCGGCCTCACCCCAAACCCGAACCACCCCCCGTCGCCCCGGGCTTTTCCCGCGGACCAAGCACCGGCTGGGTCGCCGCCCTCGGACCCGATCGACCGACGCCTGGATCACTTGTCCGTGGCCTCGGTACTGTTAAGGCGCTTGGAGGATCGAAAAGCAGCATAGAAGTGTAGACGCAAAAAAAATCTGAGCCGGGTTCAGCGCTGCTGAAACCGTGCCGGCTCAGCCCCAAAAACAAAAGGCGAGCCCCGCTCCCGCGGCGCCCGCCTTCGTCCGGTCCAAACTGGACCCGTAAAGCTTACTTCGGCATCACCACCGTATCGATCACATGGATCAGACCGTTGGACGCCGCCACATCGGTCGACGTGACCTTGGACGTGTTGCCGGCCGCATCGGTCAGCACCACGCCGCCATCGACGATCTTAGCCGTCAGCGTCGCACCGTTGACCGTCGTGATCACATAACCCGCGTCACCCGCAGCCGTGATGGCCGAGGTCAGCGTGGCCGCATCGACCGAGCCCGGGACGACATGATAGGTCAGGATCGCCTTCAGCGTTTCCTTGTCGGTCGTGGTCAGCTTTTCCACTGTGCCGGCAGGCAGCTTGGCAAAGGCAGCATTGGTCGGCGCGAAGACCGTGAACGGACCAGGGCCCGAAAGCGTCTCACCCAGCTCAGCCGCCGTCACTGCGGTCACCAGCGTCGAGAAATCGGGGTTGCCCTGCGCCACCACGACAATGTTGCCGGCAGCGGCCGCATCGACCGGAGCAGCTGTGGTTTCGTCGACAACAACCGTGGTATCCGCAGTCGTGGTCTCGGCGGCCTTTTCGCCGGAGCAGGCGGCCAATGCGAGCGCAGCGACCGAAGCGAGCGTGAGGTGGATGATTTTCATAGGCAGTTCCTTGGCAATGGCCCGAAGGCGGGGAGGATGCGGACGCAGCAACGGGTCCGATGCGCCCGCAACTATCTCAAAATACGAAGATCAGCTAGCCACGGTCTGGGGTGAGCCCTCCCACCAGGCCGGATAGAGACCAATAGCCGCAGCCTCGCCGTGCCTCTCCAATGCCGGACTTGCTGCGCCAGCGGCCATCAGAGACCGGCCGCCATTATCGCTCGCTATAGCTCAGCCAGTTCGTCGGGCAGGCCGCAACAGCCATGGGCTTGGCCTGCTCACCCGCAACCGTCCAGCACTCGCTGAAGATGGAGCAGTAGCAGGCACGGACATGGATGCGGGGCCGAACTGCATCGAGCTCATCGACCATCGGCACATTGGCCGGAACATCGGGCAAGCTCAGAAACTCTACCGCCTGCCCCGGCCGCAGCGCCACATTGGCAATCGGCCTGGTGCGAAGCTGCGCCGAGCGGTTGTTGTCAAAGCCACAGCACGCCGCAAGCAGCTCCTGCGGCGATCGAACGATGCGGCGATCGTATCGCACCTCGACCGGCCCCAGCAACGCCGGCCCCAGGCCGTTGTTGGTGAAGGCAAAGGCGATGCGGCGCTCGCCGGTGTCCGAATAGTTGCTGCTGCTGAAGGCCACGAAAGGCCAGGTCGCTGCCTGCTGGATGCGCTCGGTGGCGCCGGCCTGAATATAGGTCCCATAGGCAACCACCAGCGAGATCAACACCGCCGGCACGCCGATCAACAACTGCCCCGCCATCGCGAACGGCAGCCAGCGTGCCACCCGCAGCAGGAGCGCGGCATCGACCGGTGGGGCCTTTGCGGCGGTGTCTTCGGGCGGATCGGGCTGCACGGCGGAACGTTAGCAGCGAAGGTTTTGGGCACAACGTGCATTTTTGGCGGGAGGGCGCCTTGGTGGGCGCACGAAAAAAGTCGCGGCAAAGCCGCGGCTGACGCCTGCCCCGGCGCAGGCCGGGGTCAGACGGGATCGGCGGTCTAAGTGACCGCCGCCCCGCTGGCCGATCGTGCGCCGAGCCGGCGTTTAGCTTGCGCTAAACGCGCGCCGGCTCACTTGTTATTCGCAGCCAGACCAAAGCCCGAGAAGCGCTTGTTGAAGCGCGCCACCTGGCCACCGGCATCGAGCATCTTGCCCGCACCGCCAACCCAGGCCGGATGCGAGGTGGGGTCGATCTCCAGCGTCATCAGATCGCCTTCCTTCCCCCAGGTCGTGCGCGTCTGATACTCATGGCCGTCGGTCATGCGGACGGTGATCATGTGAGTGGTCGGGTGAATGCCGGACTTCATTGCAAATCTGCCTTCTCATATGCGGCCGGTACCAACCGGCCTGAGCGAAGGCGGGCGCATAGCCCAGCACCGCGCCAAACGCAACTACCCCACCGGCACGATGGCCGCCGTCGCCACCGCGCACAGCACCGGCTTCACCCCCTCCGCCTCGCTCCAGACCTCGGCGCGCACCACCACCTGCCGCCGGCCGGGCTTCACCACCAGCCCCCGCGCGCGAAGCCTCGTGCCCTTCGCCGGCGCCACGAAATGGATCGTGTAGCTCCCCGTCACGACATCCCCCGCCAGGCTCGCCGCTGCCCAGGCGCAGGCATTGTCCGCCATCAGCCCCACGATCGCACCATGCGCATAGCCATGGTGCTGCGTCATCTCCGGCCGCACCGTCACAACCAGCTCCGCCTCGCCCTCCCACACCTTGAGCGGCTCCACCCCGGCCCAGCTCGAAAACCCAGATTTCGCCACCGCCACGGTCTTCATATAGCCCAACGCCTCGGCCTCAGTCGCAAACACCGCCATCACTCGCCTCCATTCAGTCTGGAATACAGACTTATGGCCTCTTCGCAACGCCCTGCCAAGCGCGTATCTTCAGCCAATGAAGGCCTATGTCCCCTCGCGCTCCCCCTGCCCCATCGGCCGCGCCTCACGGCTGCTGGGAGATCGCTGGGTGCTGCTCATCCTTCGCGAGGCCTTTCTCGGCGTCGATCGCTTCGAGGGCTTTGTGGATCGTCTCGGCATCTCCCGCGCCGCCCTCACCTCGCGCCTCGGCTGGCTCGTCGAAGCCGGGCTGATGGAGCGCCTGCCGCCGCAAGCTCCCCGCGCCACCTACCGCCTCACCCAGGCTGGCGAGGCCCTCGCCCCCACCATGGCAGCGCTGCGCATATGGGGAGACGCCTGGCTTCCCCCAAAAGCGAAAGACGGCGAATCCACCTCACCCACCGCTTGAGCAACGCCCCGCAAAGCGCCATAGCAACGCCATGCCCCGCATCGGCCAACCCCTCCCCCCCGCCAGCGCCAGCAACGCCGCCGCCATGGCCGAGCTTGTCGCCGATCTCCATCGCCTCGTGGGCCGCATCGCCGAAGGCGGCCCCGAATCCTCACGCGAGCGCCACACCGCCCGCGGCAAGCTCCTCCCCCGCCACCGCGTCGAGGCCATCCTCGATCCAGGCTCGGCCTTCCTCGAAATCGGCCAACTCGCCGCGCACGACGTTTATGGCGAAGATGTCCCCGCCGCCGGCCTCATCGCCGGCATCGGCCAGGTCGAAGGCCGCCTCTGCGTCATCGCCGCCAACGACGCCACGGTGAAGGGCGGCAGCTACTACCCCCTCACCGTCAAGAAGCACCTCCGCGCGCAGGAGATCGCCGCGCAAAACCACCTGCCCTGCCTCTATCTGGTGGACAGCGGCGGCGCCAACCTCCCCCGCCAGGATCAGGTCTTCCCCGATCGCGATCATTTCGGCCGCATCTTCTTCAACCAGGCCAACATGAGCGCGCAGGGCATCGCCCAGATCGCGCTGGTCCTCGGCAGCTGCACCGCCGGCGGCGCCTATGTCCCCGCCATGGCCGACGAATCGATCATCGTCCGCGATCAGGGCACCATCTTCCTCGGCGGCCCGCCGCTGGTGAAGGCCGCGACCGGCGAGGACGTCACCGCCGAGGAGTTGGGCGGCGGCGATGTCCACACCCGCCTGTCCGGCGTCGCCGATCACCTCGCCGAAAACGACGAGGATGCCATCGCCATCGCAAGGCGGATCGTCAGCACCCTGCCATGCCCCCCGACATACCCTTCACGCCCCCCCAGCGCCCCCCGCTTCGACCCGTCAGACCTCCACGCCCTCGCCCCCATCGACCCCCGGCACCCCATCGATGTCCATGAAATCATTGCCCGCCTGGTCGATGAGAGCGAATTTCAACCCTTCAAACCCCGCTTCGGCGAGACTTTGGTGTGCGGTTTCGCCCATATCGAAGGCATGCCCGTCGCCATCATCGCCAACAACGGCATCCTGTTTTCCGAGAGCGCCCAAAAGGGCGCCCACTTCATCGAGCTCGCCTGCGCCCGCAAGATCCCGCTGCTTTTCCTCCAGAATATCAGCGGCTTCATGGTCGGCAAACGCTACGAGAATGAAGGCATCGCCCGCCACGGCGCCAAACTCGTCACCGCCGTAGCCTGCGCCGCCGTCCCGAAGATCACCATCGTCATCGGCGGCAGCTATGGTGCCGGCAACTACGGCATGTGCGGAAGGGCCTACAGCCCAAATTTCCTCTGGATGTGGCCCAATGCCCGCATCAGTGTCATGGGCGGCGAGCAAGCCGCCAGCGTCCTCGCCACGGTCAAGTCCGGCGGCTTCAAGAATGCCGCCGATGAGGAAGCCTTCAAGGCACCGATTCGTGAACAATATGAACGGAAAGGCCATCCCTATTACGCCAGCGCCCGCCTCTGGGACGATGGCATCATCGACCCCGCCGACACCCGGCGCGTCATCGCCCTCAGTCTCGCCGCTTCCCTGCAAAAACCCATCCCGGACACGAAGTTCGGGACGTTCCGGATGTAATTCCATGGGCTTGACCACGCATATAGACGCTGCCGGCATTGCGCACGTCACCCTCGCCCGACCCGAGCGCCACAACGCCTTCGACGAAGCGCTGATCGCCACCCTTGAAGACACCTTCCGCACCCTCGGCACCGACCCCGCGGTGCGCGCCATTGTCCTCAGCGGCGAAGGCAAATCCTTCTGCGCCGGCGCCGATGTCAACTGGATGCGCCGCGCCGCCGACTTCACGCCTGAGCAAAATCAGCAGGATGCGCTTAAGCTCTCAGACATGCTGGCAACCATCAACGCCTGCCCCAAGCCGGTCATCGCCCGCGTTCACGGCGCCGTTTCCGGCGGCGGGGTCGGGCTGGTGGCGTGCGCGGACATGGTCGTCGCCGAGGAAGGCACGACCTTCCGCCTCTCCGAAGTCCGCCTTGGCCTCACCCCCGCCACCATCTCTCCCTTCGTCATCGCCAAGATCGGCGCCTCCCACGCCCGCCGCCTCTTCCTCACCGCCGAGCCCTTCGGCCCCGAAATGGCGCAGCGCATCGGCCTCTCCCACGAAACCGCGATCGACCGCGACGCTGCCCAGGCACAAATAACCGTCTGGCTCAGCCACTTGCAGGCCGCTGCTCCCGGCGCTGTCGCCGATGCGAAGGCGCTCGTCGCCACCATCAGCGGCGAGCGGATCACCGACACCCTCCGCACCGAAACCGCCACCCGCATTGCTGCCCGCCGCACCAGTCCCGAAGGCCGCGAAGGCCTGCGCGCCTTCCTCGAGAAGCGTGCGCCGGACTGGAACCGCCTCGACTGACAGCCCCCACCAAAGGCCCCTGCCCATGCTCAAGCCGCTCGCCGCCGCCCTCCTCCTCCTCGCCACCCCGGCCGCCGCGGCCCAGCGCGACGATGTCCTCGCCGTGGTCGAAGCCGCCCTGCGCGCCGTCAACACAGGTGACGCCGCCCTCATCGAGCAGGTCATGGTCCCGGAAGCGATCAGCGTCGCGCAGAACTACAACAAGGCCGACGACAGCCTGCGCACCCGCACCATGAGCCGCGCGCAGATGGCGGAATCCTTCCGCACCCCCGGCCGGCCCCCTGTCGACGAGCGCATCCAGAACCCTACCGTGCTGATCCAGCGCGATCTCGCGCATGTCTGGTCCCCCTACACGATCGATGTCGGCGGCAAGCGCCTCCATTGCGGCATCGACAGCTTCGGCCTCGCCAAGGTCGACGGCGCCTGGAAGCTCACCAGCCTCACCTGGACCGCCGAGCCGAACGGTTGCCCGAAATGAAGAAGCTCCTCATCGCCAACCGCGGCGAAATCGCCCGCCGCATCATCCGCACCGCGCATGCCATGGGCATCGAGACGGTAGCGCTCCACGCCGACGCCGATGCTGCCTCGCCGCATGTGCGCGAGGCAACCGAGGCGGTGAGCCTCGGGCCGGACTCCGCGCGCCCCTATCTGAACGCCGAGCGGATCATCGCCATCGCCCGACAGACGGACTCGCAAGCCATTCACCCCGGCTACGGCTTTCTCTCCGAAAATGCCGATTTCGCCGCTGCCGTGGCGGCTGCCGGGCTGATCTTCGTCGGCCCGCCGAGTGCGGCCATCCGCGCCATGGCCTTAAAGGACGCCGCCAAGTCCTTGATGAAAAAGGCTGGGGTCCCCGTCACGCCCGGCTACCAGGGGATGGACCAGAGCCTCATCCGGCTCCAGCGCGCCGCCGAGGCGATCGGCTTTCCGCTCCTCATCAAGGCCGTCGCCGGCGGCGGCGGCAAGGGCATGCGCGCCGTCACCGAGGCCGCCGGCTTCCAGGATGCGCTGATGGCTGCCCAGCGCGAAGGTGAAGCCAGCTTCAGCAATGCCGCGGTGCTGCTCGAAAAGCTCGTCCGCCGGCCGCGCCATGTCGAGGTGCAGGTGTTCGCCGATTCCCACGGCAATGTCGTCCACCTCCACGAGCGCGATTGCTCGCTGCAGCGCCGCCACCAGAAGGTGATCGAGGAGGCCCCCGCCCCCGGCCTGTCGGAGCGGCTGCGCCACATGCTCGGCGTCGCCGCCGTCACCGCCGCCACGGCGATCGACTATCGCAACGCCGGCACGGTCGAGTTTCTGCTCGATCTCGACGATGTCGACTCCCATGGCGACCCCGCCTTCTACTTCATGGAGATGAACACCCGCCTCCAGGTCGAGCATCCCGTCACCGAGGCCATCACCGGCGTCGATCTCGTCGAATGGCAGCTCCGCGTCGCGCGCGGCGAGCCGCTGCCACTGGCGCAGGACGAGATCCAGGCGACCGGCCATGCCGTTGAAGCGCGGCTGTACGCCGAGGATGCCGATGGCGGCTTTCTGCCGAGCACCGGCACCATCGAGGCGCTGCGCTTTCCGCCCGCACTCCGCGTCGACACCGGCATCGAGCAGGGCAGCCGCATCGGCCTCGATTATGATCCGATGATTGCCAAGGTCATCGCCCAGGGTGCGACGCGAGAAGAGGCACTTGCCACCCTCACAGCCGGCCTCGATGCCACGGTGGTGACGGGGCTCAAGTCCAACCGCGCCTTTCTCGCCCGCCTCGCCAGCCACCCGGCGTTCGTGGCCGGCGATTTTGATACCGGGTTCATCGCCACTCACGCAACGGCGCTGCTCCCATCGACCGAGCCCGTCCCCGAGGTGGTGCTGGCATTCGCCGCCGCAGCTCTCGGTACCCCGCCCGTAGCCGGCGCAAGCGCTTTCGGACAAGCCTTCCGGCTCAATCTGCCGCTCGAAACGCATGTGCGGCTATGGGCGGGCGACGCGCTGCACGCCATCAGCGTCCGCGCGGTGGCAGGGCGGCTGCGGCTGGCAGGGCTGGAGACAATCGGTGAGGTTGCGCTGCGCCTGCTGCCCGATGGCCGCCACCGGCTGCAAAGCGGTCGCGGCTATTTCTCAGCCTATCTCCACATCACCCCCCAAGCCATTGAAGTCAGGCTCGATGGGCAGAGCTGGACCCTTGCCCGCCAGGCGCCCCCCAAGGCCGTCGCAGGGGCCCGCTCGGGCCAGCTGCGGGCGCCCATGCCCGGCCGGGTGCTCAGCCTCGATATTGCCTTGGGCGAATCAGTAGAGGTCGGCCAGCGCCTTGCGATTCTCGAAGCGATGAAGATGGAGCATCGGCTGCTCAGCCCTGCAGTCGGCATCATCACCGCGCTCAACATCAGCGCCGGGGACCAGGTGGCCGATGGCATGGTGCTCCTCGAAATCGGCTGATCTCAGTCGCTGCCAAGCTCTTCGGACCGGTCGCGGAACGCCAGGATCATGCCGGGCAGCGCCATCGACACCAGCACGAACACCGTGAGGATCTCCACGATATCGGGCACCTCCGGCAGCCACATCCCGATCTTGCCGCCGATCTCCAGGTAGACCATCGACGCCAGCAGCACGCCGACCATGATCTGGTGGGTCAGCACGAATGCGCGGTCGCGCTCGGCGCGTTGCCGTTCATCGAGCATGGCATCGCTCGCCTGCGCCTGTTGGCCATGGCTGCCCAGAAACAGCAGGATCGCCCCGAGCAGCGACATGATCTTGACGATCCCCAGCGTGATGTCGATCGCCCTCGGCAGCGCGGGATTGGTCAAATCGATCAGATAGCTGGCGGTCAGCGCCCCCAGCACCAGGACGGAAAGCCGCCGCGCTGTCCGCGCCGACATGCTGATCGTTCCCGTCTGTGTCATGCCTTGTCTCCCGGTTAGGTCCCACCAAGCTGCTCAGCCAGCGGCGCGAAGGGCTTCAACGAAAACAGCATTTCCACCGGCACCTCGAACACCGCGGCCAATTTGAACGCCAGCTCGAGGCTCGGCCCATATTGCCCACGCTCGAGAAACCCGATCGTCTGCGGATTGACGCTGACAAGCTCGGCAAGTTCGCGCCGCGACAATCCGCGTTCGGCTCGAAACAGCGACAACCTGTTGTGAAGATGATCGGAAATGTTCTCACTCATCGCGATTCGTTGTTTAAAAGCAACGTTGCTTATACGCAAGAGCTTTCCTCCGACAAAAGCCGTCGCTATCACGAGCGCATGAACTTCTCCCCCCTCCGCTTCGCCCATGGCGAAACCCTCGACATGCTCCGTGAGAGCGTCCGCGCCTTTGCAGCAGCCGAAATCGCGCCACGCGCCGGCGAGATCGACGCCAGCAACAGCTTTCCCGTCGATCTCTGGAAGAAGATCGGTGATCTTGGCCTGCACGGCATCACCGTGCCGGAGGCTGATGGCGGCGCCGGGCTCGGCTATCTGGCACATGTTATTGCCATCGAGGAGATCAGCCGCGCCTCGGCCTCGGTCGGCCTCTCCTGGGGCGCCCACTCCAACCTCTGCATCAACCAGATCGCGCGTTGGGGCACCGCCGACCAGAAGGCGCGCTACCTTCCCAAGCTCATCAGTGGCGAGCATGTGGGCAGTCTCGCCATGTCCGAGCCGGGCTCGGGCTCGGATGTCGTCTCGATGAAATTGCGTGCCGAAGCAAAGGGTAACGACGCTTACTTGCTCAACGGCAGCAAGTTCTGGATCACCAATGGCCCGGCCGCGAACACGCTGGTCGTCTATGGCAAGACCGATCCGGCCGCCGGCTCGCGTGGCATCACCGCTTTCCTCGTCGAGCGCGGCATGAAGGGCTTCAGCACCGCGCAAAAGCTCGACAAGCTCGGCATGCGCGGCTCGGAAACCTGCGAGCTGGTCTTCGAAGATTGCGAAGTTCCGGCCGAGAATGTGCTCGGCGGCCTCGGCAATGGCGTCAAGGTGCTGATGTCCGGACTCGATTACGAGCGTGTCGTCCTCGCTGGCGGCCCGCTCGGCATCATGGCCGCCTGCCTCGATGTCGTGCTTCCCTATGTCCATGATCGCCAGCAGTTCGGCCAGGCCATCGGCACCTTCCAGCTTATGCAGGGCAAGCTCGCCGACATGTATGTCGCCCAATCCACCGCGCGCGCCTACACCTACGCCGTGGCCGAAGCGTGCGACCGCGGCGAAACCACCCGCAAGGATGCCGCAGGCTGCATCCTTTACGCCGCCGAAAAGGCGACCTGGATGGCGCTCGAAGCCATCCAGTGCCTCGGCGGCAACGGCTATATCAACGACTATCCCACCGGCCGGCTGCTCCGCGATGCCAAGCTCTACGAGATCGGTGCCGGCACCTCGGAGATCCGCCGCTTTCTCGTCGGCCGTGAGCTTTTCGACGAAACCAATTGAAAAGGTTGCCCATGCGCGCGCTCGTCATCGCCGGCCTTCTGGCCGCAACGCCCCTCCATGCTGCCGACCGGCCCGATGCCAAGCTGCTCGCCGCCGCCACCGCGGAAGCGCCCGCGCTCACCCGCACGCTCGAACGTCTCGTCAATATCGAGACCGGCACCGGTGACGCCGAGGGCATGGCGGCAATGGCGTCGCTTCTCGAAGCCGAGCTCAAGCCGATGGGTGCCACCATCGAGCGCATCAAGCCGACCGGCACGGTCAAGGGCGACATCCTGGTGGCCCGCTTCACCGGCAGCGGGCGGGGCAAGCTGCTGCTGCTCAGCCATATGGACACCGTCTATCAGCGCGGCGCGGTCGCCAGGGCTCCCTTCCGCGTCGAGGGCGACAAGGCCTATGGGCCCGGCATTGCCGACGACAAGAGCGGCATCGCCGTCATTCTCCACACGCTCAAACTGCTTGCGCCAAAGGACTATGCCGCCCTCACCATCGCCATCAACACCGATGAGGAGCAAGGCTCGCTGGGTTCGGGCGACACCATCACCGAACTCGCGCGCGGCCAGACGGCGGTGCTCTCCTTCGAGCCCACGATGATGCCCGAGCGGCTGGTGCGCGGCACGTCGGGCACCTCCACCGTCACCCTCAAGATCGCCGGCCGTGCCGCCCATGCCGGCGCCGTGCCCGAGCTCGGTGTCAATGCTCTCACCGAAGCCGCTGCCGTCATCGCACGCACCGTCGATCTCGACCAGGGCCCCGGCAAGCTGCGCTTCAACTGGACAGTGATCGAGCAGGCGCGCCCGGTGCGCAACATCATCCCCGATGATGTCACCCTGGTCGGGGACCTCCGCGTCGGCTCCGAAGCCGATTTCAATGCGTTTTCCACCCTGCTCAAGGAGCGGCTTGCCACACCGAGCCTCAAGGGCGCCAAATACGACCTCACCCTCAGGCTCAACCGCCCGCCGTTCAGCGCCACACCGGCGAGCAACGCCCTGATCGACCGTGCCGTGGCGATCTACGCCAGCCTCGGCCAGGATCTGCAGGTGGAGCCGCGCACCGGCGGCGGCACCGACGCCGGCTATGCGGCCCGCGCCGGCGTCCCGGTGATCGAGTCGCTCGGCCTGCCCGGTTACGGCTATCATTCCTCGGCTGCCGAATATGTCCATCTCGAAGCCGTGCCGCGCCGCCTCTACCTCGCCGCCAGTCTCATCCGCCAGCTTGGCCGCCAGCTTGGCCGCCAGCTCGGCCGCTGACCAACCGACCCGGAACCGCCACGGGCAAAGCGCATTGGTCTGTCATGGATTCAAGGAGAACCGCCATGACCAGTGCAACCTACAAAAACTACAATGATCGCTTCAAGAGCGGCCTCAGGGACCATGACAAACGGTCCACCGATGCGACCGGCCCGGCGCTTGTCGCTGGTGCCGCCGGCTTCGGGCTGGGTCTGCTCGCTGCTGCCGGCCGCCGCGCCGCCGTGCAGGCGGTCACCTATGCCGCCGGAGACTGGTTCGAGGGCCTCAAGGCCGAGCATAAGCTGGCGCGCGGCATCATGGAAAAGCTTGCCGACACGACCGAAGAAGATCAGGGCAAGCGCGCCACACTGGTGCTCCAGCTGCAGCACGCGATCGGCAAGCATAATGTCCAGGAAGAATATGTCGTCTACTGCATCCTCGCCGAACATGGCGATACCGCAGCCGCGAACACTCTTAACAGCGAGCATTTCGAGCTGAAGAAGGGGCTGCATGAGCTGGAGGTGATCGGCAAGGAGCAGAGGCCCGGCTTCCTCGAAAAGCTCGGGGAAATCCGAAGCGTTTTCGAAGCGCATGTGACCGAGGAGGAGACGGAAGTCTTCCCTCGCCTGCACGCCTCGTTGTCGCCCGAGCAGCAGAAGTCGCTGACCAACCGCATGAATCGCGAAGGCTTCAAAGTCGCATGACGCGCTGATTGCCCTCGGCTAGAGCGGGGCGATGCTACCATCGCCCCGCTCCACCACCGCCCTGCTGCAATGCGTTGCGGGTATTGGCGCACTCACCGCCATGGATGCGCTGGTGAAGTGGCTGGCGCAGTCGAATGCCGTGGAAGTCGTCACTCTTGGCCGCTACGCGAGTGGGGCCGCCATCGCGTTGATGGTCTGGCAAATTCAGCGCCGCCCATCGATCGGCGTCGGCACCATGAAGCTGCACTTTCTGCGCGGCTTTCTCATAACCATCACGGCACTCAGCTTCTTCTATGCCATCGACAATCTGCCGCTCGCCGAAGCCCTCACCATCGCTTTCGTGGCGCCGTTGCTGGTGCCGCCACTGGCTCGGCTCGTCCTGCATGAACGGATGCGCCGGCAGGCACTGTTGGCCGGACTCATAGGCTTTGCCGGTGTGCTGATCTCGGTCCAGGGCGCACCGGACGGTGGCGACGCGCGAATGCTCGCCGTGGCAGCCGCCTTGTTCGCAGCCGTCACCTATGCCGCGACCGCCGTGCTGCTGCGCTCTCTCGCTGCCACCAATGGCGCCACTGCAATCACGCTGTTGGGCAGCCTCATCCCCTTGCTGCTCCTGAGCCCGGTGGCGCTGCTGCACCCCCTGCCCGATTCAACCAGCCTGGTCGGCTTCGCAGCGCTGGGGCTCATCGGCAACATCGGGATGCAATTGCTGGCGCGCGCCTACGCCAGTCTCGAAGCCCAGATGGGCGCGGTCATGGAGTTCACCGCCCTGCCCTGGGCAGCCCTTTTCGGCTTCTTCATCTTCGGAGACGCTGTGCGCGTGCAGACCTGGGCCGGCGCAGCGGTCATTCTCGTCGCGGTGCTGATCGCGGCGCGGCCCGAGGCAGACCTCAAGCCGGCGGATCCGCAATCATCGCCGTGAAGCTGGCCTCGGCCGCAAGCTTGCCGTTAACCAGCGCCCGGCCCTCGAATTTGCTCACCCGCCCGCGGTTCTGGGTGAAGCGCACGTCGAGGTGCAGCAGGCAGCCAGGTTCGACGGGAGTACGGAACTTCGCACCATCGATCGCCATGAAGTAGACAAGCTTGCCGTTGCCCTCGTCACCGAGGCTGCTCATCGCCAGCACCCCGGCAGTCTGCGCCAGCGCTTCGATGATGAGCACGCCGGGCATGATGGGTCGCCCCGGAAAATGCCCGGCGAAGAATGGCTCGTTGATGCTCACGGCCTTGATGCCGCGCGCCGAGACGCCCGCAACGATATCTTCCACCCGGTCCACCAGCAGCATCGGGTAGCGATGCGGCAGCAGCGCCATCACCGCCATCACATCGGCAGTTCCAAGAGCAGTCGTCATCGCGCTGGCGTCCCCAGCCATCAGCGCGGCGGTGCGGCTGCCGGCGCGGCAGGTGCTGCCGCGGTGGCCGGCGGGGTGGTCGAAACGCGCGGCAGCGCCTTGTCGAGCCGCGCCATCACATCGGCGGTCATGTCGAGCGACGCCGAATTGTCGAGCGTTGCTCCCTTGGCGATCGCCACCGAGGCGCCGCGCTCGCGCATCACCGTGGTGATGATCGGCTGCATGGCATCGTTGATCTGCTTCAGCACGAACTGGCGCGCCGCCTGCAGATCGGCCTGGCGCTTCTCGAGCTCCTGTCCGGCCTGCTGCTGGCGGGTCTGGAAGTCGCGCGCGCGGGTTTCCCAGGCGGTCTTTGTCGCCGCCGGGGCATTCTCGGCGGGGCGGCCCTGCAGGAGCTGCTGCTGCTCGGCACCAAGCGTGCTCTGCAACTGGGTAGCGCGGGCGCGAAGTGCTTCGTCCCTGGCGCGCAGGTCCGTGGTGGCGCCCTTTGCGGCGGCCGAGTTGGAGTAGATCGAATCCAGATCGACCACGATCACCACCGTCGCGGGCAGTGTCTGCGCAAAGGCCGGGGCTGCCATCGGCAGCACCGCGGCACTGGCGAGTGCCAGCGCAATCAAGCTCTTCTTCATCAGAATTGAGTCCCTACGTTGAATTGGAAAACCTGGGTGTCGTCACCCGGCTGTTTGCGCAACACCTTGGCCACATCGAGGCGGAACGGCCCGAACGGCGAGTTCCACATCACACCCGCACCCACCGAAACACGCGGGGACGGCGAGTTGCCCAAGAACACTTCCTCGAAACCGTTGCTCGGCCGCAGCGGGTCGAACGGCAGGCAGTCCGGGCGGTTGGTCGTCGGCCCGTTGGCGCAAGTCAGGTTGGGCGACCGCACGTTCCACACTGCACCGACATCCATGAAGATCGACGGCCGCAGCCCAAGCTCCGCCCCACCCGCACCCAGCGGGATCTGGATTTCCGCCTTGCCGTAATAATAGGCCTTGCCGCCAAGCGCATCGTCGAGAACGAAATTGCGATCGGTGATCGGCGTGCCCGTCTCGTCGAACGGACGCCGCAGCACGCGCGGGCCGACACCGCGGATGCGGAAACCGCGCATCTGCGGCTCGCCGAGGAAGAAGCGGTCGGTAAGCAGCACATCGGAACCGCCATAGCCGGTGATATAGCCACCCTCGCCGGCGATCTGCAGAATGAAGCCCGAACCGAACAGCGCATTGTAGCGGTCATAATTCGCCCGGGTGCGGACGTACTTCACGCCGAGCGGAATGCCCGCGAGATCCTGGCTGAACGAGAAGCGCTGGCCACCCGTCGGGCGGAAGCTGTTGTTGAGGTTGTTGAACAGCACGCTGTAACCAACCGTCGAAACGGTCCGCTTCCCGAGCGCTTCGCAAAGGAAGCGGCCGGCAAGCAGCGGATCGCAAAGCCCGTTGGTGAAGAAGAGATCGCGATCGAGATCGATGTTCTCGAACGAGATGCCATAGCGCGCCTGCATTGCCCAGAATTCGGTCACCGGGAAGCCGACGCGCACGTTGAAGCCCGTGGAAACCTGCGTGTAGGTCGTGTCGCGCGAATTGTTGGCGGTGAAGCGGAACGAACGGAAATCGCGCGTGAACACATCGAAGCCGAGTGCCAGGTTGCGCCCGAACAGATACGGCTCGGTGAACCCGGCCTCGATCGAGCGCGAGAAGCTCGAGATGTTCGCCGAAAGCCGCAGCTCCTGCCCACGCCCGCGGAAGTTCCGCTGGCGGACGGACATGGAAAGAATGAACCGCTCGAGGCTCGAGAAACCCGCCGAAACCTGCAACTCGCCCGTCGGCCGCTCCTCGACATTGGCTTCGAGAATGATGCGGTCAGGCGAGGCGCCGGGCTTCTGCTCGATCTCCAGCTTCTCCTGGAAGAAGCCGAGGCTCTTCAAACGGTCGCTCGACCGCCGGACCTTGATCGAGTTGAAGGCGTCGCCCTCGGCCAGCCGGAACTCGCGGCGGATCACCTGATCGGTCGTGATGGTGTTGCCGTTGACCTGCACCCGCTCGACATAGACGCGCGGTGCCTCGCCGATCCGGAAGGTGACGTTCATTTCCAGCGCATCCTTGTCGCGCTCGAACTGCGGTCGCACATCGGCAAAGGCATAGCCGAGAAGCCCTGCGGTCTCGGTCAGCGTCTCGACCGTGTTCTCGATCTTCTGGGCGTCGTACCAGTCACCCTTCGCAACCGGGATCAGCGCCTTGAAATCCTCGGCCTTGATATCGCGGATCTCGGATTCGAGGTCCACGGTGCCGAACTTGTACCGATCACCTTCGTCGAGCACATAGGTCACGATGAAATCGCGGTTGTCGGGCGTCAACTCTGCCACCGACGACACCACGCGGAAATCCGCATAGCCCTCGGTCAGGTAGAACTGGCGCAGCTTCTGCTGGTCATAGGCCAGCCGGTCGGGATCATAGGTGTCGTTCGAGCTGAAGAAGCGGTAGAAGCGCGCCTGCTTGGTCGCCATCTCGCCGCGCAGCTTGCCATCCTTGAACTTGGTGTTGCCAAGCAGGTTGATCTGCTGAACCTTGGATTTCGGCCCCTCGCTCATCTCGAAGATGACATCGACCCGGTTCTGCTCGAGCTGGATGATCTTCGGCTCGACCGCCGCCGCAAACCGCCCCGAGCGGCGATACAATTCGAGGATGCGCCCGACATCGGCACGCGCCTTGGAGCGCGTGAAGATCTGCCGCGGTGCAAGGCGGATCTCCTCGCGGATCTTGTCTTCCTTCACCCGCTTCGCACCCTCGATCACGATACGGTTGATCACCGGGTTCTCGCGCACTTCCACCGTCAGCGCGCCATTGTCATCGCGAATCGTGGCATCGGCGAACAGCTCCGACGCATAGAGCGCCTTCAGCGCAAGGTCGGTCCGGTTCCGGTCATACTGGTCACCGACCACAAGGTTCAAATAGCTGCGAACCGTCTCGGGCTCGAGCCGCTCGGTGCCGCGCACCGTGATCGATCGCACGGTTCCGGCGCCGGCACCCAGCACCTCGACCTGCCCGGCACTCGCCAGCGGCGGTGGCGGCGGGGCCGGCTGCGGCTGACGGCCGCGTTGCTGTGCTGCAAGCGGTGCGGCAAGCGCACTCGTCACGAGCAGCAGCGTGCACAAGCCACGGATGCGGCGAACGCGGCCGGCATTGCCAGCCTTCATGCGGCTGGCCTTTGCATCAACCGAGCACGCCCGAAAGCTGCTTGAAGACTCCAACTGAAGACAGGTCATTCCAGGTAAGCACCACCATAAGGGTCATGATCGCCGCAAAGCCCGACATGAACGCCCATTGCTGAAAACGCTCGCCCAGCGGTCGCCGACGGACAGCTTCGACCGCGTAGAGGAGAAGATGCCCGCCGTCCAGCGTAGGGATTGGCAGGAGGTTGATGAAGCCGAGGTTGACCGAGAAGAACGCCATGAAAGCGATGAACGAGGTCACCCCCATTGCCGCCTGCTGGCCGGTCACCTGGCCGGACCGGATCGGCCCCCCCAGGTCGTCCAGGTTGCGCTCACCCATCACCACCTGCCGCAGCGTGCGGCCGATGGTGACGATGATGTTGCCGGTATCGACAACGCCGTGCCCCAGCGCTGTAATCGGCCCCACCTGCTCAACGATCTGCTGCCCGCGCGCAATGCCGAGGCGCGGATGCTTGATCACATTGCCGAAGCGGTCGGTTGTCTCGACCATCTGCGGCTGGATGACGAGGTTGCGCTCGCTGCCGGCATCGCGAGACACCACAAGCTGCAACGGCTTGCCGGTGCCGCTCATCACGATGTTGATCACATCCTCGAAGCGCGACACGCTCTCGCCGTCGATCGAAAGGATCCGGTCGCCGGCCTGCAATCCGGCACTCGCCGCAGCACTCTCCGGCATCACAGCCGAAACCACCGGTGGCGTCGTGGGGTGCCCGAGCGTCACGTAGAATCCGGCAAGGATGAGGATGGCGAACGCGAAGTTGATCGCCGGCCCGGCCGCAACGATGATCGCCCGCTGCCAAAGTGGCTTGAAGGCAAACAGCTTGTCACGCTCGGCATGGGGAAGCTTCAGCAACGAAGGATCGACCTGGCTCGCCTCATTGAGATCGCCGGTGAATTTCACATAGCCCCCGAGCGGCAGGAGGTTGAGCCGCCAACGCACCCCGCGCCTGTCGGTATGGCCCAGCAGCTCGCGTCCGAACCCGAAGGCAAAGGCGTCGATCTTGGTATTGAAGAACCGCCCGGCCAGGAAATGCCCGCCCTCGTGCACCACAACCAGCACCGCAATCATCAGGATGAACGCGCCAAGACTGAACATCAGGCTCGGCTGGGGCAGGATTTCGGTCAACGCGCCAACCCCTTCACAATGTCGTGCGCCGCTGCACGCGCAGCGGCGTCGGCGGCCAGCACGGCCTCGAGCCCATCGAGCGGGCCGGAGCCCAGACGGTCGAGCACGGCGGCCACCACATCGGCGATATCGAGGAAGCCGGCTTTCCCGGCGATGAACGCCGCCACCGCGACTTCGTTGGCTGCATTGAGGATGCACGGCGCCGAGCCCCCGGCCCGCAGCGCTGCCCAGGCAAGCGCCAGAGCAGGGAAACGTTCCAGATCAGGCTCTTCGAAGCTCAAATTGCCGATCCGCGCGAGGTCGAGGCGCGCGCATGGCGTCTCGATCCGCTCCGGCCAGGCGAGTGCATAGGCGATGGGAATTCGCATGTCGGGGGTGCCCATCTGCGCCAGCACCGAGCCGTCGACATATTCCACCATGGAATGCACCACCGATTGCGGATGCACGATCACACCGAGCCGGTCGGCCCCCACCCCGAACAGCTGCTCCGCCTCGATCAGCTCGAGCCCCTTGTTCATCAGCGTCGCCGAATCGATCGAGATCTTGGCGCCCATCGACCAGACCGGATGCGCGCAGGCATCGGCCACGCTCACATGCCGCATCTCGTCGAGGCTTCGCGTGCGGAACGGCCCCCCGCTGGCAGTGAGGATCACCTTGCGCACGCTGCTGCAGTCGCCATGCGGAAACACCTGGAAGATGGCGTTGTGCTCGCTGTCCACCGGCAGCAGCACGGCACCGCTCGCCTTGGCGGCAGCCGTCACCACCGGCCCGGCGCACACCAGGGTTTCCTTGTTGGCAATGGCAATCCGCGCGCCGCGCTCGATGGCTGCAAGTGTCGGCGGCAGGCCTGCCGCCCCCACGATCGCCGTCAGCACGATGTCCGCCGGCCGCGCGCCCGCCACGCGAATGGCCTCCGCCCCTGCCGCCACTTCGACGCCGCTGCCCGCAAGGGCTGCCTTGAGAGCCGCATAGGCCTGTTCATCCCCGACCGCCGCATAGCGCGCACCGCATGCCAGCGCGGCCCGGGCCAGGCCCTCGGCGTCGCCATTGGCGGTCAGTGCTTCCACCTGCCAGCGGCCGGGGTTGCGCGCCACCAGGTCGAGCGTCTGGCTCCCCACCGATCCGGTGGCGCCAAGAATTGTCAGTGTCGTGGTCATCCGGCCCATCCCGTCAGGGCGAACAGCGCCGATCCTGCCACCGCGACCGGCACCAGCCCGTCGAGCCGATCCATCACGCCGCCATGGCCCGGCAGCAATGTGCCCGAATCCTTGACCCTGGCCATGCGCTTCAGCCCGCTTTCGAGCAGATCCCCCAGCACCGAGAGCACCGCGAGCGCACCGCCCACGCTGGCCATCGTCAGCGTCCAGCGGCCAAGCCCGCTCGGCAGATACGCCGTCGCCAGCGCACCCGCCACCAGCATCGCCCCCACCACGCCGCAAATGGCGCCGGCCCAGGTCTTGTTGGGGCTTATCGACGGCGCCAGCTTGCGCCCGCCGATCGTCTTGCCGCCAAAGAACGCCGCGATGTCGGCGGTCCAGACAATCGCCATCAGCAGAACCGTTGCCGCCAGTCCCTCCGGCAGCGCACGAACCCAGAGCAGCCCGATCGCCGGCAGCCCGCAATAGAGCAGACCGGCCGTGGTCCACAGCGCCGCGCGGCGGTTCACGGTCCCGCGTGCAAACAGCCCGATCAATCCGGCACCGCCGGCCAGCGCCACAAGCACCTCGCCCGCGCTCGCCACAGCCAGCAGCGCCATGCACGTTGCGAGCAGAACCAGCCCGACGCGGCGCAGGCCGAGGCCAAGCTGCATCATCGCCGCCCATTCGGCCCACATGATCAACGTCGCCAGCGCCACCAGCGCCAGAAATGGCATGCCGCCCCACCAGACCGCCGCAAGCGCCAGCACAAGCAGCACCAGCCCGGTGATGACGCGCAACTGCAAGCTCCGGTCGAACATCACCGCCTCAGCGCCCGCCAAAGCGTCGTTCCCGCGTTGCAAACTCCGCCAGCACCGCCGCCAGTGCCGCAGCGTCGAAATCGGGCCACAGCGTCTCGGTGATCACGATCTCGGCATAGGCCGATTGCCAGAGCAGGAAGTTGGAAAGCCGCATCTCGCCCGAGGTGCGCAGCACCACATCGGGTGCGGGCCATTCGCAGGTGTCGAGTCGGCTCGCGAACATCTCGGGGTCGATGGCATCGGCCGTGATCAGCCCGGACGCTACATCCGCGGCCAGCGACCGCGCAGCCCGCACCACCTCGTCCTGCCCGCCATAGTTGAGCGCCATCACCAGCGTCAGCTTGCGGTTGTTCACCGTCAGCGCCCGCGCCTCCTCGAGAAGCGCCACCAGATCGGGTTTCAGCGCGCGCCAGTTGCCGATGAATTCCAGCCGAACGCCGTTCCTGTGCAAGTCCTTGATTTCCGAGCGCACATAGTGGCGCAGCAGCCCCATAAGGTCGGACACTTCATCCGCCGGCCGCTTCCAGTTCTCACTTGAAAACGCGTAGAGCGTCAGCACCTCGATGCCAAGGTCGGGGGCAGCCTCCACCACCCGGCGCACCGATTCCACTCCGGCGCGGTGGCCGGCGATGCGCGGCAGCCGGCGTCGCTGTGCCCAGCGGCCATTGCCGTCCATGATGATCGCCAGATGACGCACCCCGCCGTCAGCCGCTCCCAGGACTGGCGCTGCAAGCGGGGCCGGGGCCAGCGTCATTTGCCGAGGATTTCCTTTTCCTTGGCAGCCGCCGCGGCGTCGATGTCGACCACGGCCTTGTCGGTGAGCTTCTGCACTTCGGTCTCGAAACGCTTCTGCTCGTCCTGGCTGATCTTGCCCTTCTTCTCGGCGGTCTTCAGCGCTTCCATCCCGTCGCGGCGCACATTGCGCGCGGCAATCTTGGCCTTTTCGGCATAGCTCGACGCCAGCTTCGCCATCTCCTTGCGGCGCTCCTCGGTCATGTCCGGGATCGGCAGCCGCAACGTCTGGCCATCGGTGATCGGGTTGAGGCCGAGCCCCGCGGAGCGGATCGCCTTTTCCACCGGCGTCACATTGCTCTTGTCCCAAACCTGCACGCTGATCATGCGCGGCTCGGGCACGGTTACCGTCGCCACCTGCGACAGCGGCATCGCCGAACCATAGACCTCGACCGTCACCGGATCGAGCAGGCTGGCGTTGGCGCGGCCGGTGCGAAGCCCGGCCAGATCGGACTTGAGCGCATCCACGGCGCCGATGGTGCGCCGCTCGAGATCGGCCTTCCAGGGTGCGAATTCAAAATCAGCCAAGGGCTTGCTCCTCGCTAGTGACCATTGTCGATGTTCCCTCGCCACGCAACACCGCAGCCAATGTGCCGGGCTCGCGGATGTTGAAGACGAGGATGGGAATGCCATTGTCCCGGCACATGGCCACCGCACTGGCGTCCATCACCTTGAGATCGTCGGCAAGCACCTTTGAATAGCTGAGCCGATCATAACGCCTGGCCCCTGGCACGCGCTTGGGGTCGGCATCATAGACACCGTCGACCGACGTGCCCTTGAGCAGCGCATCGCAGTTCATCTCGGCCGCACGCAGTGCCGCGCCGGTGTCGGTGGTGAAGAACGGGTTGCCGGTGCCGGCGGCGAAGATCACCACCCGGCCCTTCTCCAGGTGCCGCTCGGCTCGGCGGCGAATATAGGGCTCGCACACGCTCGGCATCGGGATGGCGGACTGGACGCGTGTCGAAATGCCGATGTTCTCCAGGGCATTCTGCATCGCCAGCGCATTCATCACCGTGGCGAGCATCCCCATGTAATCGGCCGAGCCGCGGTCGAAGCCCTTGGCCGCCGCCGCCAGCCCGCGGAAGATGTTGCCGCCGCCCACCACCAGGCAGACTTCATAGCCGAGCGCCACCGCCGCCTGCACTTCATGCGCAATCCGCGTCGCCTCGACAGGATCGATGCCATAGGGCTCGTGCCCCATCAGCGCTTCGCCGGAGAGCTTGAGCAGGATGCGCTTGAAACCTCGTATCACCGAATTTTTCCTGCCCGACCGATGGAAAACATGGCGCCGAGCCTTAGCCACCGCTGCCCGATATGAAAAGGGGGGCCGACGGCATGCCGTGGCCCCCCGCAACCGTTACAAACCGATCAAGCGCCAGCGGCAGCAGCCACTTCGGCAGCAAAATCCTTCTCTTCCTTCTCGATGCCTTCACCGAGCTGGAGGCGAACAAAGCTCTTCACCGTGATCGGCGTGCCGGCAGCCTTGGCCGCCGCAGCCACCACGTCACCGACCTTGGACTTGCCATCGATCACGAACACCTGTGTGAGCAGCGAATTTTCCTGTGCATATTTCCGCACGCCGCCTTCGATCATCTTTTCGATGATCTCGGCCGGCTTGCCGCTGGTCGCAGCCTTTTCACGGGCGATGGCACGTTCACGCTCGACCGTGGCCTGGTCAAGCCCGGTCTCGTCGATCGCCAGCGGATTGGCCGCAGCGATGTGCATCGCGATCTGCTTGCCGAGCGGCTCGAGCACATCGGCAGCGGCGGTCGACTCAAGGCCCACCAGCACGCCGATCTTGCCGAGGCCCGATGCCGCGGCATTGTGCACATAGGATGTCACGACACCCTGCTCGACCTCGACAATCGCCGCACGGCGCAGCGTCTGATGCTCGCCGATTTTCGCGATGTTGTGCGTCAGCTGGTCGTGCACACTGCCATCCGACTCGGGATAGCCGGCCGCCAGCAGCGCCTCCACGTCGCTGCCGAGCTCGGCGGCAATCGTCGTCACAGTCCGCACGAAATCCTGGAACACTTCGTTCTTCGCCACGAAATCGGTCTCGGAATTCACCTCCACCAGCGCGCCGCGCGTGCCGGCAACGGTCACGCCGATCAGCCCTTCAGCCGCCGTGCGCCCGGCCTTCTTGGCAGCTGCCGCCAGGCCCTTGGTGCGCAGCCAATCGACCGCAGCTTCCATGTCGCCGGCATTCTCGTTCAGCGCCTTCTTGCAGTCCATCATGCCAGCGCCGGTGCGCTCGCGCAGGTCCTTGACCATGCCTGCAGTGATCTCAGCCATTTTCATATCCTCTTGGCTACCGGCCCGCCCCTTGGACGTGCCATGTTTCATGCCCATGACAAGGCGTTGCGGCCAGCGCCCAAGCGCCGGCCGCAAATCGTCAGGCTGCCGGAGTCGCTTCCGACGCAACCGGCTCGGCCTCAGCCGAATCAGGCGCAGCCGACTCGGCCGCAACGGGTTCAGCCGCAACCTGCGGCTCTTCCACCAGCGCAGGCTCCATCACCGGCTCTTCCATCGCACCCAGATCATAGCCCGAAGCGGCCATGCGACCCTGCGAGGCACCGATCACCGTATCGGCAATCGCGTTGACATAGAGCTGGATAGCGCGGCTGGCGTCGTCATTGCCCGGCACCGGGAAAGCGATGCCGCTCGGATCGGTATTGGTATCGAGTATCGCCACCACCGGAATGCCGAGCACATTGGCTTCCTTCACAGCCAGCTCTTCCTTGTTGACGTCGATCATGAAGATCACATCGGGAAGACCGCCCATGTCGCGGATGCCGCCGAGGCTCAGCTCGAACTTGTCGCGCTCGCGGGTCAGCTTGAGCACTTCCTTCTTGGTCAGGCCGGTGGTGTCACCCGAAAGCTGCTCTTCGAGCTGCTTGAACTTCTTGATCGAGCCCGAAATCGTCTTCCAGTTGGTCAGCATGCCGCCGAGCCAGCGATGGTTGACATAGTGCTGGCCGCAGCGACGCGCAGCCTCGGCAATCGGGTCCTGCGCCTGGCGCTTGGTGCCGACGAAAAGCACCTTGCCGCCGGCCTGCACCGTCGCCTGCACAAAGTCGAGCGCACGCGCGAACAGCGGCACGGTCTGCGAAAGATCGATGATGTGGACGCCATTGCGATCACCGAAGATGTAGGGCTTCATTTTCGGGTTCCAGCGATGGGTCTGGTGTCCGAAATGCGCGCCAGCTTCGAGGAGCTGCGACATGGATACGACGGGTGCCGCCATGGAATATAACCTCCGGTTAAACCGCCGCGGGGAAGTGAACGGGAAGCCCGCCACCGGATATGGCCCCCGCGTGGGGATTTGTTGTGTGGAAGCGCGCCTCTATGCGAGCACGCGCTTCCCGTCAAGCTGGGCGGTCAGGCTCAGTTGCCGACAGTCACCTTGAGCAGCTTGCCGTTTGCATCGTCGGTCAGCACATAAAGTTCGCCCGCAGGCCCCTCGACGACATCACGAATGCGCTCGCCACGGTCGGTCAGCAGCCGCTCCTCGCCCACCACCCGGTCGCCGTTGAGCACCAGCCGCACCAGCGCCTTGGACGACAACCCGCCGATGAACACATTGCCCTGCCACTCGGTCGCACCGCGCCCCGAATGGATCGCCATGCCCGAGGGCGAAATCACCGGGTCCCAATAATAGACCGGCTGCTCCATCCCCGCTTTCTGCGTGATCGCCTGACCGATCGGCTTGCCCGAGTATTCCTCGCCATAGGTAATGGTCGGCCAGCCATAATCCTTGCCCTTGGCAACAAGGTTCAACTCATCGCCGCCCTTGGGTCCCATCTCGACTTCCCAAAGCCGGCCGCGGCTGTCGAGCGCGGCCGACAGCACGTTGCGATGCCCCCAGGACCAGATTTCCGGCTTGGCACCGGCGCGGCCCACGAGCGGATTGTCCTTCGGCACACTGCCATCACGCCCGATCCGAACGATCTTGCCGAAGTGGCTGCCGGGGTCCTGCGCCTGCACCCGGCCGGGCACGATCGACCGCTCGCCGAGCGTGATGTACATCATGTTGTTCGGCAGAAAGACCATGCGGCCACCGAAATGCTTAGTCGAATCGATCGTCGGCTGCATCGAGAAGATCGTCTTCACCTCGGTCAGCGCCGGTGCCGCATCGGTCCCGCCGAGCTTGCCGCGTGCCACCACCAGCCCGCTGCCGCCATCACGCGGCTCGGCATAGCTGAAATAAACCCAGCCATCGCCCGGGACACTCACGCCCATCATGCCGCCCTGGTCGCGCGCATCCACCTTCGGCGTGCCCGTGAGCGGCGGCGACTTGCTGCCATCCGCACCGATGATCCGCAGCGTGCCGCCGGCCTTCTCGCTCACCAGAAACTTGCCACCCGGCAGCAACGCCACGCCCCAGGGCTTGTTCAACCCGGCCGCGATCTCGGCCACCCGCACATTACCGCGGGTCTTCACCGCATCGGCACGCGTCTGCCCTGCAAACGCCGGCTTGAATTCGGGAACATTCGGCGCCCCCTGCTCGACAGGAGCCGCCATCACAGGCGAGGCGATCAGCAGAAGAGCAAGAAGAGGGCGCATGGAAGACTCCGAAGTTGCGTCACAGATGGACATGATAAAGGGCCCGGTCCTGCCGAGCCACTTGCAATCCAAACAGCCCCGGGAAAAATTGGTTCCCTGCTGGAACCAGATCAGTGCTGGGTTTCGGGCAACCGCAATTCGATGCCGTCGATCGCATCGCTGGCGATGATCTGGCATGCCAACCGGCTGTTGGCGGTCATGCCATCGGCGAGTTCGAGCATCGCCTCCTCGCTGTCGCTGCGCGGGCCGGTCGCTGCCAGCCAGTCATCGCCCACATAGCAATGGCAGGTGGCGCAGGCGGCATTGCCCCCGCAATCGCCATCGATGCCCGGCACATTGTTCCCCAATGCGCCTTCCATCAGATTTTCGCCATTCGCCACCTCGACAACATGCTCGGTGCGGTCGAACTCGATATATTTGATCTTGGCCATTTTCTCTCTCAGGCTGGAATGCGGACCATCATCTTCTTGTAACCCTTCACGAAGGCCGAAGGCACGCGCTCGGGCTCCTCGATCAGCTCGATCCGGTCGAAGCGCTTCAGTATCTCTTCCCACAGGATCTTCAGCTGCAGCTCGGCCAGCCGGTTGCCCACACAGCGGTGAATACCGAAGCCGAACGACATGTGCTGCCGCGGCCGCTTGCGATCGATGATGAACGCATCGGGATCCTCGATCGACCGCTCGTCGCGGTTGCCCGAGATGTACCACATCACCACCTTGTCACCCTTGCGGATGTGCTTGCCGCCGAGGATCGTGTCCTCGAGTGCGGTGCGCCGCATGTGCGCCAGCGGCGTCTGGTAGCGGATCGTCTCGCTCACCATCGATTCCACAAGTGCGGGGTTCGCGCGCAGCTTGTCATACTCTGTCGGGTTCTTGTTGAGGAAATACACACCCCCCGAGATCGAGTTGCGCGTCGTGTCGTTGCCGCCCACGATCAGCAGCACCAGATTGCCCATGAACTCCATCGGCGGCATGTTCCGCGTGGCAGGGTTGTGCGCGAGCATCGACACCAGGTCGGTCTTCGGCTCGGCATTCACCCGCTCGTTCCACAGCGCCATGAACTCCTGCAGCATGCCCATCAGGATGGTCTGCCGCTCCTCCTTGCTCGGATTGCCCGGCAGCTCGGGGTCCGAGGTCGAAATGTCGGACCAATAGGTCAGCTTGCGGCGCTGCTCCTGCGGCCAGTCGAACAAGGTCGCCAGCATCCGGCTGGTCAGCTCGATCGACACCCGGTCGACCCAATCGAAAACTTCGCCGCGCGGCAGCCCGTCGAGGACTTCCGCCGTCCGCTCGCGGATCAGCGTCTCGAAGCCGGCCAGATTGGGTCCCGACACGATCGGGTTCACCGCCTTGCGCTGCACATCATGCTTGGGCGGATCCATCGCGATGAACATCGGCATGATGAAATCCGGGTCCATGTCGAACAGCGTGATGCCACCCAACGACGCTTCGGATGAATAGGCCTGGTGGTTGGTGTCCACCGCCATGATGTCCTCCCACCGCGTCACCGACCAGAAGCCGCGGTGCCGCGCCGCGTTCACCTCGTTGAAGTGCACCGGCGCCTCGTCGCGCAGCCGCTTGAGGAACACGCCCTCGACGTCATTCTCCCACCACAGCGGGTCGGCAATATCGACCGCATCGAGCGGCGCGGTGCGCAGATATTCTGCCAGCGTCGCAGGCTCATGGTCAGGCAGATCGGGACGTTCGCGCGGCGGAAACGGCCACACCATGTTGGGGCGCGTGCGCCCGCGCGGCGGCTCTTCGGTGCTGCTGATCTCGGGCTGTGTGGCCATGTCAAAACTCCCCATGCCGGACGCAATCTGGTCTCAGTTCACAATGCGGATATACACTCCGCGCAATTCAAGCGCCACTCATATTCTGGCCAGCCTTGCGATGAAGTGCTCCACCACGCACACTCACGCCCATGCCCGATCTCGCCGAAACGCTTTCCGACATCACCGCCCGGATGCTCGCCGAGCCCGAGCGCGGACATGTCGCCGACTATATCCCCGAGCTCGCAAAGGTCAGCCCGCAGCACTTCGGCATCACCGTCATCACTGCCGATGGCCAGGAGCAGAGCGCCGGCGATGCCCATGTCCCCTTTTCCATCCAGTCGGTCAGCAAGGTGTTCGCACTGGTGGAGGCGCTGCAGTCGCACGGCGAAGCCGTCTGGGCGCGCGTCGGCCGCGAGCCTTCAGGCAGCGCCTTCAACTCGATCGTGCAGCTCGAAGCCGAAGGCGGCCGCCCGCGCAACCCCTTCATCAACGCCGGCGCCATCGCCGTCACCGATCTCATTGCTGCCGGCCACGAGCCGCGCGAAGGCATCGGCGCCATCCTGCGCCTCGTCCGCCGCCTGACCGGCGATCCCTCGATCACCGTCGATGGCGCCGTCGCCTATTCCGAAGCCGCCACGGGTTTTCGCAACGCCGGCCTCGCCAATTTCATGAAGTCCTTCGGCATCATCGCCGGCCCGGTCGGCAACACCCTCGATGTCTACTTTCATCAGTGCGCCATCGCCATGACCACGCGCCAGCTCGCTCGCGCCGGCCGCTTCCTCATGAACGCTGGCGTCTGTCCCGACAGCGGCAACGCCATCGTCACCCCCGAACGCTCCCGCCGCATCGCCGCCCTCATGCTCACCTGCGGCCATTATGATGCCAGCGGCGACTTCGCCTTCAAGGTCGGCCTTCCCGCCAAATCGGGTGTCGGCGGCGGCATCCTCGCCATCGCCCCCGGCCAGGCCAGCATCGCTGTCTGGTCCCCCGGCCTCAGCCCGCAAGGCAACAGCCTGCTCGGCACCCAGGCGCTCGAAGACCTGAGCCGCGCGATGGGATGGAACGTCTTCCAGCCCTAGCCGGAAACGACCGCCAGCTTCACCCCGCCCTCTACAGGCAACGCCTGCATCCGCTGCACCGCCGCCATCAGCTCATGGTCGAGCAGATAATCGCGCCCCAGCCGCACGCGTGCCCGCCCCGCTGCGGTATCGACTTCGGCGAGCACTTCGCCGCGCCCCTGGCCCGCCGCCGGCCCCAGCAAGGCCGCCAGCCGGTCGATCTCGAACCAGTCGCGCACCCGCACCACCAGCTCGCCCGGCGCCCGCCGCGCCATCTCGGCCAGCGATGTGGCGCCATGGATGCGCAGCCGCACCACCTCCTCGCCTTCCTTCCACACCAGCTCGGCCTGCAGCAGCACCAGCGGGTCCTCGGCCGCCAGCCGCTCCAGCCGCTCCTGCGTGTCGGGGCTCGAGCAGGTGGCGCGATACTGGCCCGATCGGTCGGACAGCGTGATCGCCAGATAGCGATTGGCCACCGCCGACAAATGCCCGCGGCGCGGCGTATTGTTGGTCGAGGTGCGCCACTGCACTTCCTCGAGCAGCCCCGCCAATGTGATCGCCTGCTTCCCCCCGCCCGGGGGTGCCGGCATTTCGGCGCATTGCCCCCAGGTCATCGCCCCCTTTGCATCGAGAAGTGCGCGCCAGGCATCGACCGGATGGCCCGAGAAGTAAAAGCCGAACGCCTCCTTTTCGGCCGCCATCCGCTCGGCCAGCGTCCATTCCTCCGCCGGCACCACCATGCCCAGTGCGGGGCCCTCCTCAAGGCCGAACAGCGCCACCTGCGCACTCTCGCGCTCCGCCGCCAGCGTCTGCGCCGTCGCCAGGATCGCCGCTGCCATCGCATGCGCCCCGGCACGGTTGGGCTCGATGCTGTCGAAGGCCCCGGCGCCGATCAGTGCCTCCAGCTGTCGCTTGTTGAGCAGCTTGGGGTCGACCCGCGCCGCAAAGTCCGACAGCGACTTGAACGGCCGGTCCCCACGCGCCGCCACCACCGCCTCCATCGCCTTGCCGCCCACGCTCTTCAACGCCGCCAGCCCGAAGCGCACATGGCCATTCTCGACCGAGAAACACGCCTGCGAACCATTGATGCACGGCGGCAGGATCGTCACCCCACCCCTTCGCGCATCCTCGACGAACGCGGCGATCCGGTCGGTATTGTCGATGTCATAGTCCATCGACGCCACATAGAATTCGGCGCGGTGGTGCGTCTTCAGCCAGGCCGTCTGATAGCTCACCAGCGCATATGCCGCAGCATGGCTCTTGTTGAAGCCATAATTGGCAAACTTCAGCACCAGCTCGAAAACCGCCTCGGCCGTCTTCACATCGATGCCGTTCGCCGCCGCCCCTTCGGCAAACCGCGCCTTTTGCGCCACCATTTCGGCATGGATCTTCTTGCCCATCGCGCGGCGCAGCAGATCGGCCTCGCCAAGGCTGTAGCCCGCCAGCTCGCGGGCGATCTGCATCACCTGCTCCTGATAGACGATGATCCCGTTGGTCTCGCGCAGGATCGGCTCCATCGTCGGATGCAGCAGCTCGACCTTCTCGCGTCCCGCCTTGCGCAGCGCATAGCTCGGAATATTGTCCATCGGCCCCGGCCGGTAGAGCGCGCCCAGCGCCACGATATCGGCGAAGCAATCGGGCCGCACCTGCCCAAGCGCGCGGCGCATCCCCTCCGATTCGAACTGGAACACCCCGACCGTGTCGCCCTCGGCAATCAGCTTGTACACAGTCGGGTCATCGACAGGCAGCCGTTCCCAATCAACCACTTGCGGTAGCAGCTTCGCCCCGCGTGCGAGCACCGAAAGCGTCTTCAGTCCCAGAAAGTCGAACTTCACCAGCCCGGCCTTTTCCACGGCCTTCATCTCGAACTGCGTCACCGGCATGTCCGAGCGCGGATCGCGGTACATCGGCACCAGTTCTGAAAGCGGCCGGTCGCCGATCACCACGCCCGCAGCATGCGTCGAGCTGTGCCGCGGCAGCCCTTCGAGCTGCAGCGCCATCTCGAGCAACCGCTTCACCTTGGGGTCCCGGTCGCGCTCGGCAATCAGCTCGGGCACGCCGTGATAGGCATTGCCGTCCTTGTCCCGCCCGATCCCCAGCGCCCGCGCCAGCGTCCAGGGGTCGGTGGGGTGGCTAGGGATCATCTTCGCCAGCCGGTCCATCTGGCCATAGGACATCTGCAGCACGCGGCCGACATCCTTCACCACCGCGCGCGCCTTCATCTTCCCGAAGGTGATGATCTGCGCCACCTGCTCGCGCCCATAGAGCGCCTGCACATGGCGGATCACCTCCTCACGGCGAACTTCGCAAAAATCGATGTCGAAGTCGGGCATCGAAACACGGTCGGGATTGAGAAACCGCTCGAACAACAGCCCATTGGCAAGCGGATCGAGGTCGGTGATCTTCAGCGCCCATGCTACCACCGACCCTGCCCCCGAGCCACGCCCCGGCCCCACCGGCACCCCCTCGCCCTTCGCCCAGCCGATGAATTCGGACACGATAAGGAAGTATCCGGCAAACCCCATCGAGCGGATCACCGCCAGCTCATACGCCAGCCGCTCGGCATAAGGCACCGCCGCCTCGCCCTCGATGCCGAGCACGCCCAGCCGTTCCGCCAGCCCGGTCTCGGCTTCGGCCACCAGCTGCAGTTCCTCCGCCACCGCATCGCCCGCCCGGCTCGGCAGGATCGGCTTGCGCGACGGCGCCATCACTGCACACCGTTGCGCCACCGCCACGCTGTTCGCCACCGCCTCGGGCAGATCGGCGAAAAGGCTCCGCATCGCATCGGCGGATTTCAGCCAATGCTCGGGGTTGGAGCGCGGCCGGTCCTCGGCGTCGACATAGGTGCTGCCGGCAATGCAGAGCAGCACGTCATGCGCCTTGTGCCCATCGGCCTTCAAAAACTTCACCGGATTGGTCGCCACCAGCGGCCAGCCCCGCGCATTCGCCAGCGCCAGCAACCCCGCCTCGCCGCGCACCTCCGCCGGATCGCCCGAGCGGCTGATCTCGACGTAAAGCCGCCCCTCGAACAGCCGGCCCAGCGCATCCGCCGCCGCATCCATCGGCTGCCCCTCGCCGGCAAGCCGCGTCAGCCAACCCTCGGCACCCCCGGTCAGTGCAATCAGCCCCTCGGTGCGCCCTTCCAGCTGCGCCAGCGTCAGCAGCGGCGCCTCATGGCCATCGGCATCGAGGTGCGCGGCACTCACCAGCCGCACCAGATTCTTGTACCCGTCCATGTCCTGCGCCAGCACCGGCAGCCAATCCACAACGGGCCGCGTCAGCGCAGTTCTCGTCAGCGGCCGCTCGATCGGCAGCAACGCCCCCATGATAGGCTGCACCCCGGCATCCTTGGCCGCCGCCGACCAGTCCATCGCGGCAAACATGTTGCCCCGGTCGCAAAGGGCCGCCGCCGGAAACCCCGCCTTGCGGCACGCCTTGGCCAGCGCCTCGGGCTGCACTGCCCCTTCGAGCATCGAATAAGCGCTGTGCAGGCGAAGAGGGACGAATCCGGCATGGGGCATGGCCCGACTATGCCGCAGCCCCGCCCCGCCCGCCACCACGGCCAGCCACTAACTTGTGGATATTCCCTCAGCCACCGCCAGCCGGCCCTCGTGAAGCCGCACCACCCGGTCCATTTTCGCGGCAAGCACCTCATTGTGCGTCGCCACCAGCGCCGAGCTCCCCTGCCCGCGCACCAGCGCCAGAAATTCCGCCAGAACCTTCGCCGCGGTTGCCTCATCCAGATTGCCCGTCGGCTCATCGGCAAGCACCAGCAGCGGCTGGTTGACCAGCGCCCGCGCCACCGCCACCCGCTGCTGTTCGCCCCCCGAAAGCTGTGAAGGCCGATGCGTCAGCCGCTCCCCGAGCCCCAGCGACGACAAAAGCGTTTCCGCCCGCGCCCGCGCATCGGAATCGGTCCGCCCCGCCACCAGACCGGCAAGCAGCACATTCTCGGCCGCCGAAAAATCCGGCAGCAGATGGTGGAACTGATACACAAACCCAAGTTTCTCGCGCCGCACCCGCGTCCGGCCGGGGTTGTCGAGGCTCTCCACCCGCTCGCCGCCGATGCTGATGGCCCCTTGAAACCCGCCCTCGAGCAGCCCCACCGCCTGCAGCAACGTCGATTTGCCCGATCCGCTCGGCCCCAGCAGCGCCACGATCTCGCCAGGCGCAATCGCCAGGTCGACGCCTTTCAGCACCTCGATCCGCGTCCCCCCCTGTTCGAAGCTGCGCGTCAACCCGCGCACATCCAGCACCGCCTCACTCATAGCGCAGCACCTGCACCGGATCGGTATTGGCAGCCTTCCACGCCGGATACAGCGTCGCCAGGAAGCTCAGCACCAGCGCCAGCACCACGATGCCGATCACCTCGAAAGGGTCGGTCCGGCTCGGCAGCTCGGTCAGATAGCGCACCGAAGGGTCCCACAGATTGGCTCCCGTCAGCGCCCCCACGCCGGCCACGATACTCTCGCGAAACGCCAATATCGTCATCCCCAGCCCCAGCCCGAGCAACGTCCCCAGCCCGCCGATGATCGTCCCCACGGTCATGAACACCCGCATCAGCGCCGCGCGCCCCGCTCCCATCGTCCGCAGAATCGCGATGTCGCGCGATTTGGCGCGCACCAGCATGATGAGCGAACTCAGGATGTTGAACACCGCTACCAGGATGATGATCGAAAGCACCCAGAACATCACCGTCCGCTCGACCACAAGTGCCGAAAACAGCGCCGAATTGGTCGATTTCCAGTCGGCAATCACCCCGTCCTGCGCCACCACCGCCTGCAGCGGCTGCAGGATCTGCCCCACCCGGTCGGGGTCGTTGGTCTCCAGCTCGACCATGCCCACAGCGTCGCCCAGCCGCATCAACAGCTGCGCATCCTCCACCGGCATCACCACGAACGCCTTGTCATATTCGAAGATCCCCACCTCGAACACGGCACCGATCCGATACGCCACGATCCGCGGCACCGTCCCGAACGGCGTCGATTCACCCGCCGGGTTGATGAGCGAAATCTCGTCGCCCACCCGCGCGCCCAAATTCTCCGCCAGCCGCGCACCGATCGCCACCGTGCCGCTCCCCGGCACCAGCCGGTCGAGCGAGCCGGCGCGCACATTGTCCGCCATCACCGCATTGCCCTTGATGTCGGCCACCCGCTGCCCACGCACCAGCACGCCCTCGACGCGCCCCTGGAAGCTCCCCATCAGCGGCTGTTCGATCAGCGGCGTCGCACTCGTCACCCCGGGCAGCTTGCGCGCCGCATCCGCAATCGCCTGCCAGTTCTCCAGCTTGCCACCATAGCCCTGCACCACGGCGTGGCCGTTCAGCCCCAGAATCCGGTCGAAAAGCTCGGCCCTAAAGCCGTTCATCACGCTCATCACCGCAATCAGCGCCGCCACCCCCAGCGCCACCGCCACCAGCGAAATCGTGGCGACCAGGAAGATGAACCCTTCGCCCTTGCCCGGCATCAGATAGCGCCGGGCGATCATCCGCTCATACCGTGTGATCATGCCAGCAGCCGAGCCACCGCGTCCGCCATCGGCAGCTCGGTCTTCTCGCCCGTCGCCCGCCGTTTCAACTCCACCACACCGTTCGCAATGCCCTTGGGCCCGACCACCAGCTGCCACGGCAGGCCGATCAGGTCGGCGGTGGCAAACTTCGGCCCGCCACGCTCGTCGCGGTCGTCATACAGAACCTCCACGCCGTTGGCGGTCAGCTCGGCATAAAGACCCTCGCACGCCGCAAGGCACGCCGCATCGTCGACGCGCAGGTTGATCAGCGCCACCTTGAACGGCGCCACCGCATCGGGCCAGACGATACCGGAAGCATCATGCCGCGCCTCGATGATGGCACCCAGCAGCCGCGACACGCCGATGCCATAGCTCCCCATCAGCGGCGTCACCGGCTGGCCATCGGAGCCCTGAACGGTCACGCCCATCGCCTTGGTGTACTTGTCGCCGAAATAGAAAACTTGGCCCACCTCGATGCCCTTCGACGTCTTCAGCCGATCGCCCGCCGCCGCTTCCGCTGCAAGGTCACGCTTCTCGTCCGTCGCTGCATAATCGGTGTTCAACCCACTGATAGAGTGTTCCAGCGCGTCGGCATCATCGGCATCGACAGCGCTGGTGTCGCGCGCCGCCAGCCAGGCTTCGTCATAAAACACATCGCTCTCGCCGGTCGGCGCCAGCACGATGAACTCATGGCTCAGGTCGCCACCGATCGGTCCGGTGTCCGCCTGCATCGGGATCGCATCAAGGCCCATGCGCGCAAAGGTGCGCATATAGGCGATGAACATGCGATTATAGCTGTGCTTCGCCGCGGCAAAATCCAGGTCGAAGCTATAGGCATCCTTCATCAAGAACTCGCGCCCGCGCATCAGCCCGAAGCGCGGCCGCACTTCATCACGGAATTTCCACTGGATCTGGTAGAGGTTGCGCGGCAGGTCGCGGTAGCTCTTCGCGCCATTCTGGAAAATCACCGTGAACAGCTCCTCGGCGGTCGGTGAAAACAGCATTTCGCGGTCGTGCCGGTCCTTTATCCGCAGCATCTCCGGCCCATACGCCTCATACCGCCCCGATTGCCGCCACAGGTCGGCGGACTGGATCGTCGGCATCAGCACCTCGATGGCGCCGGCGCGGTCCATCTCCTCGCGCACGATTCCCTCGATCTTCGCCAGCACCCGCAGCCCGAGCGGCAGGAACGCATAAATGCCCGCTGCCGTCTGGCGGATCATCCCGGCGCGCAGCATCAGCTGGTGGCTCACCACCTGCGCCTCGCCCGGGGTTTCCTTCAGGATCGGCAGAAAATAGCGGGACAGGCGCACGGGGAGACAATCCTTGGTTCGCGGCTGCAGGATCGGCAGCCCTCGCCGCGGCTCTCGCATGGCGCGCGCCGACAGGCAACGGGGGCAATCTGCAGTCGACCCCTGTTGCAGATCGGCCACAGACTGATGGCAACCATGCCGATAAACATTTGAAGGACATGACAGAGTGCCGCAGCAGGCGTAAGTTGCAGAAACGAACCGGGTGTCAGCCAGGGTTCGGGGATCCGCAGGCCTGAAGATGCGCAACAGCATCACGGGCTCGCGACACCGGGGTGCGGTGCCCATGGGGGCATGACGGCACCGCCCCCGCAGTGCCATGGCTCCCTTGCCGGAGCCGTCTGTGTAAACGCTCGTCAAGTGCAGGCGCCCGGGTCTGACCCGGGCGCCTTGCTTGTTCAGGGTCCACCGCCGAGAATCAAGACGGCCGAGAATTTACACGGCCGAAAATAAGAAGGGCCGAACATCAGAAGGGCCGCCAGTCGCCCGGCGGCCCTTCCCATTGTTCATCCGTCCACGAAGGGCGGTGTCCTTCTCAGGCAGTCACGACTCCGACCGTGATCACCAGCGCCTTCATTCCGGTGTTGAGACAATGAGACATTGGATCACCTCCTTTCGTGTTGTTGATACTGCCAGGAAGTGTCAGACAATCGCGTGATGATTGCAAGCGGCACAATGGCACAGGTCCGGCTCGGCCGGCCGGAACTTCTCGACCCCGAGTCTCCGAAAAAGGCCATCACGGCGTTTCGCAAGCAGCCCACCACCGGCCCAGTCAGGGTGCACGCGCTCGGACTGGAGGGGGATACCCAGGTCAACCGCCGCTGGCATGGCGGCCCCGACAAGGCCGTCTACAGCTATCCGCTCAGCGGCTACGCCGGCTGGATCGCCGACCTGCCCGCCCTTGCCGCACGCTTCGTGCCGGGCGGCATGGGGGAGAATCTCTGCATCGACGGCCAGGACGAAGCCATCATCTGCATCGGCGATGTCATCCGCGCCGGCACCGCCACGCTCCAGGTCGCGCAGATTCGCGAACCCTGTCACACGCTGGCGCAGGTCGTTGGCACGCCCAAGGTCGCACGCGCCATGGTGCGGTCGGGGCGCAGCGGTTGGTATTGCCGGGTGATCGAGCCGGGCACCATCACCGCCGGCGACGCGCATGACGTGATCGAGCGCCCCAACCCAGGCTGGACGATGCTGCGCTTCAGCCGCTTCAGCGGCGGCGGCAAGCTTGCGGCCGACGAACTGGCCGAGCTCAGCCGGCTCCCGGGCCTCACGCCCGATTGGCAGGTGCGGGCGGCGAAGCTGCTCGCCGCTCGCGCCTGAGCTTTCGCACGGCATTGGCTTCCATCACCGCAATCACAACCAGCCCGAGCAAAAACGGGATGAAGGTGTAGATCAGCCGGAACAGCGCCACCGCCGCCAGCACCCCAGCCTTGTCGGCATCGGGCATCAGGCTCACGACCACGATCTCGAACACCCCCAGCCCGCCCGGCGCATGGCTCAGCGCGCCGATCACCATCGCCACCGCATAGATGGTGAGGAAGGTGAGCAGATCCGGCGTCCCCGGCACCGCCAGCAGCAGCAGGAACAGCGCCCCGCCAGCAAAGGCCAGGTCGATGGCGCCGATGACGATCTGCAACAGCGTCTCGCGGCCATCGGGGATCGTGAAGGCATAGCGGAGGATGCGGAACTCGCGCCGCCACACCGTCGCGAGCAGCAGATAGGCGAAGGTCCCGGCAAGCAGCGCCAGCCCGGCCAAATGTTCAAACCCCGCCGGCGCAAACTCGCGGAAGGGTGCGGAAAGGTCGGGTGCCGCCAGCAGGCCAACGCCCGCCACGAACACGATGCCCAGCCAGAAGGTCCAGCCGCACAGCAGGATGATCATGGCGATATCCGCCGCCTTCACCCCGGCGCGGGTATAGATGCGGTAGCGCACCGTGCCGCCCGTCAGCACCGTCACCCCAAGCGTATGGCTCATCGTGAAGCTGGCAAAGCTCGCCGCCGCCAGCGTCGGCCAGCCGATCGTGTAGCCGAGATGCCGCGTCGCCAGCCAGTCATAGCCCACCAGCACCACATAGGAGATCGCCGCCGACACCGCTGCCGCCACGATCAGATGCACCGGCGTGGCACGCACTTCCGCCATCACATCGGCAATCGTCACCTGGCCGGCAATCTTGCTCAGCCCCCAGGCACCCAGCGCCAGCACCAGCAGCCCCAGCGCCACGCCGAACCATTGCTTCAGCCCGACACGCGGCTTCGCAGCGTCCGCAGCCACCGCAGCGTCGCGCGTGCTCATCGCTGGCTGAAGAGGGTCCGACAGATGCAAAATCCCGAAAAAAACCGCGTGACAAGCTGGTGGGCCCGGAGGGATTCGAACCCCCAACCAAGCCGTTATGAGCGGCCGGCTCTACCGTTGAGCTACAGGCCCTTCCAGGTGCTGCAATCGCCTAGCCCATCCGACCTGCCACCCGCAACTGCCGACATGTCGCCGGGGTGATGAAGCACAAACAGAAAAGGGGCCGGGCCTGCGACAATGCGCAGGCCCGGCCCGATCTATGGCCTGACACAAGGGGCTCCGGGGGGGGGTGGAGCGGCAAGTGCCAGACCGGGAACCGTCCGCGGGGGGGAGTGCGGTCCGGTTCCACGCTGGGGCCACCGAGGGGGGGAGGTTGGCCCGAGCGCAGCGCTGTCTCTCGACAGCCACCCCCTCCATATGCCGATCGCGCCGCTTATTGTGCAGCGCACAAAAACACAACCCAGCTATGCGTCAGGCGCATACCCCTTGCGACATTTGCTCACAGGCTGAGTGCTCGCCGATCGATATCGAGGCTCGCGGCGTTCATCCGCGCGGCCAGGAAGTCGCGCAGCGCCGCCACCCGCAGAGAGCGGCGCAACTCTACAGGGTAGGTGAAAAACGTCCGGAAAACCGGGCCTTCGAGCTCCGGCAGCACGATCTGCACCTTGCCCGAAAAGCGGATGAGATAGGTCGGCAGTGCGGCGATGCCCGCCCCCGCCTCCACGGCCTGCAGAACACCAAGGCTGTTGTTGATCGAAAGTGCGGGCACCCGCGGCGCATGCTCATGGCCCAGCGACAGCGCCCAGTTGATGCCCTTCAGCACATCGGGTGCGGTCTCGCCATAGGCCAGCAGCCGGTGCGCATCGAGATCGGCAATGGTCTTCGGCTCGCCATGCTTCGCCAGATATTCGGGCGAGGCGCACAGATAGTGGCGGATCGCATAGAGCGGCTTCTGCACAAGCTCGCTCTGCAGCGGCGGGTGGAAGCGCACCGCCACATCGGCCTCGCGCTTCGCCAGGTCGAGATCGTCATCGGTCAGCATCAGCTGCACGGCAATGTCGGGGTAGATATCGAGAAAATCGCCGATCTGCCGCGCCAGCCAGGTCGAGCCGAAGCTCACCGTTGTCGTCACCCTGAGCTCGCCCGTCGGCCGGTCGCGCGACGCGTCGATCGCCAGTCGCGCGCGCTCGAGCCGGTCCTGCATGTCGTGCGTGGCAGCGCGAAGCTGCTCGCCCTCATGCGTGCTCGCCAGCCCGCGCGCATGGCGGTGGAACAGCTTCGCGCCGATATCGGCCTCGAGAGCGGCAATCTGGCGGGAGAGGGCCGGCTGGCTCATGTGCAGCCGCCGCGCCGCCTCGGTGAAGCTGCCGGCTTCCGCAACCGCCTCGAAAAGCCGCAGCTTCTCCCAGTCCAGGTTCATGCCGCTTCCCCCAAAACCCCCGGCTCAGGCTGCAGCGGCCTCGGCCTCCGCAAGCTCATCGGCACCATGCGCGATAAACCGCTCGGCCTCCAGTGCCGCCATGCAGCCCATGCCCGCCGCCGTCACCGCCTGCCTGTACTGCTTGTCGGTCACATCGCCGGCAGCAAACACCCCCGCCACCGAGGTCGCGGTCGAATCGGGCGCCTTGATGATATAGCCCTCGTCATCCATCGCCAGCTGGCCCGCAAACAGCTCCGTCGCCGGCACATGGCCGATCGCCACGAACAGCCCGTCGACCATCAACTCGCGCCGGCTGCCATCGCGCGTATCCTCGAGCACCACGCCATCGACCCCACCCTCGCCGATCACATCGGCCACTTCGGCGTGCCAGTGCAGCACGATCTTGGGGTTGGCGAACAGCCGCGCCTGGTTGGTCTTGTCAGCCCGAAGTTCACCACGCCGGTGGATCAGATGCACCGAGCTCGCAAAATTGGTGAGGAACAGCGCCTCTTCCACCGCCGTATTGCCGCCGCCGACCACCGCCACCGTCTTGCCGCGGAAGAAGAAGCCATCGCAGGTCGCGCACGCCGAAACTCCGAAGCCGCGCAGCCGCGTCTCGTTCGGCAACCCCAGCCAGCGCGCACTGGCGCCGGTGGCAATCACCAGCGTTTCGGCCAGATACCGCGCCCCCGAATCGCACTCCACCGCAAACGGCCGCCGCGACAAGTCCACACTCGTCACCATGTCGGACACCAGAACCGCCCCCACATGCCGCGCCTGTTCGGCCATCCGCACCATCAGGTTGGGCCCGAGCACGCTCACATCGCCCGGCCAATTCTCCACATCCGTGGTGATCGTCAGCTGCCCGCCGGGCTGCATCCCCTCGATCAGCACCGGGTCCAATGCCGCCCGCGCCGCATAGATGGCGGCGGTATACCCCGCCGGCCCCGAGCCGATGATCAACACTTTCACTTGGGCTGCGTCTGCCACAATCCTGCTCCCGAAATTCTGAGAGCCGAGACGTAATGCAGTCACGCGCAATATTCACCCCCCTTCCCTGCGCCACGCGCACTCTTGCGCATTCGGGCAACATTATTATGGATGTTTGCAATAATGAGTCATGGAGTTGCTGAAATGCACCGCTCACGTCTGCCGATCGATGATATCGATCGCGTCATCCTTCGCCACCTTCAGGCCGAAGGCCGCATCACCAACGTCGACCTCGCCGAGCGCGCCGGGTTGACCGCCCCGCCGTGCCTCCGCCGCGTCCGCGCACTGGAGGAAAACGGCACCATCCGCGGCTATCACGCCGATCTCGACGCCCAGTCCTTGGGTTATGGGATCACCGTCTTCGCGATGGTCAGCCTCAAGTCCCAGGCCGAAGCCGACCTCAAGATATTCGAGGAGCATATGGCCGCCCTGCCCCAGATCCGCGAATGCCACATGCTCAACGGCGAGATCGACTTCATCCTCAAGGTCGTCGCGCACGACCTGCAGGAGTTTCAGCGCTTCCTCACCTCGGAGCTGACACCGGCGCCGAATGTGGAGAGTGTGAAGACGAGTTTTGTGATCAGGACGTCGCTGACGCGGCCTGGGGTGCCGGTTGATTGAGCGCAGCGCGGCGCGAGATTAGCGGAGCTAATCTCCGACTCGCGCACGCTCGGCCGGCGAGGCGCACGGCGGAGCCGAGCGAACTCGTCCGATGTCAGGCGCGGCTTTGCCGCGCCCTCTGCCTTCCTTCCCTTCGCTGGCCTGCGGGAAGGAAGAAAGAAACAGAGAGAGGGGCGTGGCAAAGCCACGCCGTCGGACGGGTTCGGCGCGCTTCGCTCGCGCCGCCCCGCCGGCCGGGTGTGGGGCGAGTCGGAGTTTAGCGCCGCTAAACTCGCGCCGCCCTCACACCGTAATCGCCTGCCCCCTATAAACCTTCGCCCGATACCGCGAATCCTCCGCATCCGGCAGCGGCGCCCCCGCCAGCAGCACTGCCCGCGCAAACCGTGCCACCTCCTCGTCATGCTCCGCCGGCGTCCGCGGCTCCTCCGAGCGCACGCGCCGGGTCAGGTTGATCTGGTTGACCGGCACCTCATGCACCAGCCGCTCATTCTCCACCGCCACCGTCGCCGTGAACGCATGCAGCGTCGTCTTCACGAAGTTGGCCAGCGCAAACGCCGGCCCCTTCTCGCCCATCGGCACATCGGGGGACACCAGCACCAGCTGGCAGCCATCGAACAGGCTCACCTTGCGCGTCACCCGGAAGTGCTGTGTCAGATTATGCTCCACCACCTCACCGAAGCCCTCGCCCGTCAGCGGCGTCGGCCCATCGAACAACGCCGTCGGCAGCGCCTGCATCGGCGTCGAAACCACCGTCGTCGGCCAGCCGAAATCGCCGAGTGCTGCATCGATGCCACCCTCGATATCGCTCCCGATCGGGCGCACCGACACGGCATTCGAGCCGATTGCCGCTGCAATCGCCGCTCCCCCGGCCTCGGTGCCGCACAGCAGCACCACCCGCTTCACCCCGCAGCCCAGGAAGGCCTTGGCCGCCGCCGCCAGATGGTCGACGAGATGCTCGCCGATCAGCCACACGGTCTTGCCCGCCATCTGCTCGAGCCGCTCCGCCTTGGGGCTGCCGAACAGCTCGCGCTCGGTCGTCGATCGCTCCACATTGAGCCCGCCCGAAGGCATGAAGGTCTCGCCCGAAACCGCACGGTCAGCGAGGAAGAACACCGTCGCCTGCGCCACTTCGCTCTCGGTCGGCATCTTGCCCAGATGCAGCTGGCTCAGCACCCCGCCACGCACCTTGCCGGCCTCGCGCGCAATCTGTGCCCCAGGCAGCCAGGGCGCATCATCGGGCGGCACCCGCAGCAGCCAGTCGCCATTCACCGCCCGCGCCGTCCACTCCGGGTAGGTCAGCAGATAACCGCCCAGCTTCAGCCGCTTGAGCAGCTTTTCAGCAAGCGGCGGTGTCAGCAAAAACCGGTCCCAGCAGCACGTCTCGTCGCCTTCGCGGGCGCACGCCAGTGCGAGTTCGCGCAATTCCGCCGGCACCGCCTTGTCGTGGCTCAGCTGCACCGTGTCGTTGCGCGCCAGCCGACCGAGCAAAGTCGGCAGCGCCTCACCCCGCCGCATCGCCTTCACAAGCGCTGCGTAAACCGCATTCAACCGCTTGTTTTCCAGAATCAGCCGCCCGCGCCGCTCGAACAGCCCCGGCTTGCCGCCAAGCCCCGCAAGCCGGTCACCATCGACCGGCCCCGGCGCAATTGCATTGATCTGCACCTCGGGCCCCAGATGCCGCGCAAGGCTCTCCGCCATCGCCCGCTGCCCGGCCTTGGACACGGCATAGTCGGAACGATTGGGATAGCTCACCGCCAGAAACTTCTCGCCACCGAAATAGCTCGAAACATTGAGGATATAGCCCGACCCCTGTGCCTTCATCAGCGGCACAGCATGCTGCATCAGCGCATAGTTGGAGACGAGATTGGCCATCTGCGTGCGGCGGAAAGCCTCCACGCTCATGTCCACCGCCATCTCCTCGGCCCCCGAAATCCCGGCGTTGTTGATGAGATAATCGACGCGGCCAAAGGCCTTCACCGTCTCGTCGAACGCCCGCTTCAGCGAGGCCAGATCGGCCACATCGACATCCGCCAGCGTCCGCACCCGCCGCTCCACGCCCGAAAAGCCGATGTCCTCCAGCTCGCCCACAATCCGGTCACGCGCCGCATCGAGCTCGCTCGCCCGCCGCGCCACCATCATCACCTTGGCACCCGCAAGTGCCAGCAGCCGTGCCACCTGGCCCCCGATCCCGGCCGACCCGCCGGTGATCAGCGCCACCTTGCCGCGGTGCAGCCCGGTGATGTTCTCGGCCTCGCCGCCCATCGCCTTGCGCGCGCCCGTCGCCTCGGCAATCGACGCCGGCAGCAACAGGTTGATCGGCTCGATCCGCCGCTGCTTGAGCACGATCCGCGCCGCCTGCCCCGCGGCAAACGCCAGCTCCTCGGCCTCGGCATTGGTGGTGCGCACGATCTGGTTGCCCCATTCGGGCTGCGCGCGGCGGCCGTGCGCCACATCGACCTTGCTCTCGTCGCGCCACACCCGGATCAACTCCTCCTGGGCGGCGCGCAGCAGATCGGCATAATGGTTGCCCTGCCCATCATCGCCATTCGAGATGAACACGAAGCGCGGGTCGTGCAAGAGTGCGGGCTGCTCCTTCCAATAGCGGCTGAGCGTGCGCGCAACGGCGATATTGCCCTCGAGTTCATCATCGACAAACCGCTCGACCATCGCATCACTGGCTTCGGAAAGTGCACCGGCAAAATAGCCCGCCGGCCGCGTCGGCAGCACCAAGGCGCCCGTAATCGCGCAATGATTGGCGGTAAACTCGGCGAGCACCGCATCCATCGTCACATGCTCATGCCGCGGGAAATGCGCGACCATGATGCGCGCGTCATCGCCCACCAAGGCACGCGCCGCCTCGGCCGCCGCCTCGGAGTGGAAGCCGAGCAGCACATTGGCACCATGCCCCACCTGCACCCGCGCCAGCGCCACGCCGTCCTCGGTCTGGCTGCCGGCCGAAACCAGCACCCCCAGCCCCGAGCCATCGATCGTCCGCATCGTCGGGCGCGACACATATGCCGCAAAGCTCTCGCGCGGCACCTGCATGCCATGCGTCACCTCGAAATCATGGCCGCTGAACGCCGCCGATTCGTCCGACCCCAGGAACACGCAGGTGTTGGCAATGTCGGCCGGCAGCGGAAAGGTCTTCACCGGCGCCGCTCCATCGAGCGGCCGCGCCAGCGCCATCTGGCCGAAGAAATGCGCCGCCGTCGCCCCCTGCGCATCACCGCGCAGAGTGTCCATCGCCGCAAACACGGTGCGGATACGGTCGCTGGCAATCGGCCCCGGAAACAACAGGTTCACCCGGATCCCTTGCGGCCCCAGCTCCACCGCCAGCCGGCGCGAAAGCGCATTGAGCGCCGCCTTGGGCACGGTGTACGCCGCGCGCGCATAATAATCGGTGCGGCTGAAGATCGTCGACACGTTGATGATCGAGCCCCCCGGCCCCATCGCCCCGGCCGCGGCGCGCACCAGATTCCACGCCACCACCATGATGTTGCGCGCTGCATCACCCACAGTCTCGGTGTCGGTGCTGCCGGCGGCCCGCAAGGCCTCGAGGTCGGCAAGCGACAGCGGCAGATTGTCGACCGGCTGCTTGGGCCCTGCCGATCCGGCATTGTTCACCAGCACATCGATGCTGCCATGCCGCGCCACCACCTCGGCAATGCCGGCGCGCACGCTCTCGGCGTCCGCCCCGTCCATCACCACGATGCTCGCCTTGTCGTCGGCCACGCCCACATCGGCAATCGCCGCCGCCCGCGCCGCCTCGGTGCGCGCCCGGTCACGCCCGGTCAGCACCACCGTCGCCCCCTCCTCGAGGTAGCGGCGCACGATCTGCTGGCCGAGGTTGCCGGCGGCGCCGGTCACCACCGCCACCTTGCCCGCCAGCCGGCCGGGCCTTGCAACGGCAGTCGCCCCGTCAGGCTGGCCCGAATCAGGCCGGATCGTCACGGTCTTGCTCATCTCAATTCTCCCCCGCCTGGGTTGCAACGCCAAGCGCCGCCCAGGCCTCGAAAAGCTCATCCTTGCTGCGCAGCCCGGCCACCGGCAGCGCATGGTTGACGATATACGTCGCCCCCGAATGCCGGTTGTCCCACATGCTCTGATGGGCTTCGGGCAGCCCTTCCCACGGCACCACCGTCGGCTCGGTCACATCGAGCTGCCCCGAAGCGACAAGATCGTTCATCCGCGTCACTTCATAGGCGTTGCAAAGATGCGTGCCGCGGATCTCGGTCGACGGCATGATGATCCGCCGCTGCCGCGTCCACACCTGCGGCGCGTAGAAATTGTAGCGCTGCCCGGTCATGTCCTCGCAATAGATCACCCGCCCGGTGAACGGCTTCACAAGCGCCGTCGTCACCCCAAGCGTGTCCTGGCCCGCACGCTCCATGATGATGTCGGGGTTGCCGCGCGGATTGTCCGGCGAGCGCAGCAGCTTGCCGACAGCGCCTCCGAAGGGCTTCAGCGTCTTGTCCTGGAAGTCGCGGACGGCTTCGCGGAAGGTCTCGATGTCCTCGCGCGCCACCGGCAGCCGCGGCATGGTATCGGGCCAATCGAAATTCGCCCCCTCGCGCCGCTTGATCGCTTCGAGCGACACCACGCCCGCCACCGCATCCTCGAAACCGAGCGACAGGATGAACTCGCGCTGCCCGTCGGTGGTCGTCACCACCACCGTGCGCGCCCCGATGCCGCGCGCCGCCTCGATCATCTCCAGCCCCATGGGGTCGGCCAATGCCCGCGATCCGGGGCCGTAGAAGATCAGCACCGCCTCGCCGCCCCGCGCCCCGGCCTTGGCCAGCATCGCCTCGGGCGAAACCGCCCCCGGCTTGCCCATGAAGCTCAGATGATAGCCCGAGGACGCGCCATAGAAGGCCAGAACTCCGCCTTCACCCAGCATCTGGAAGGTGCGCGGAAACGCCGTCTCGCCGGCATGGCTCACCGCATAATCGGCGAGCTTGCCACCGTTCATCGCCCGGTATTCGGCCAGCATCGGCTCGCCAGCAGCTTCCCATGCTGTCCAATCATCCTTGCCACCATCGGGTACGCTGGTGAACAGCGCCTTGAACCGCGCTTCGGTCCGGTCGATCGACCCCACCGCCCCCTTGGCTCGCACGAACTCGGCGCGCGCCGGGCTCGAAACCATGCCCGTCACCGCCAACCCGCTTGCCTTGGCGGTCTTCAACGCATCGAGGCCAGTGCCGGTCGCCGAGCCCTCGATGAAGATCGTCTTGCCACCGACAATGTCGAGCGTCGTGAACAGGCAGCGCACGATCGTGCCGAGGTTGAGGATATAGCTCCCCGCCTGCTCGAGCGTCAGGTCCCCCGGAATCGCATGCAGCTGCGGCGCCTGCACGGTCAGAAACTGCGCATGGCTGCCGGTCTTCGATTCATAACCCTGGATCGCGAAATCGGCATACATCGGGTCGCGCCCGGCAATCGGGCTGAGCAGGTCCGACGTTCCCGAATAGACCGCGACCAGATCACCGACCTTGAGCCGCCCCTGTGCCCGCGCCTCTGAGCCCAGCGACGCCACCAGCGCCAGCCCGCCCGAGCCGGTCACCTGCACATCCTCCTCATGGCCATCGAACGGGCTCACCGGGATGCCCGTCAGAGCCCAGATGTCGTTGAAATTGACCTCCGACGTCAGCAGATACACCAGCGCCTCATTCGCCTCGGGGGTCGGCACCGGCACGATCAGCTCACGCTCATGCGTCGCCGGCTCGCCGAAGCGCGGCGCCCCGGTGTCGGCATCACGCGCAATGCCAAAGGCATATTGATGCGACGGAATTGCCGTCACGCCGGGGAAGAACGCCGCCCCCATCGGCAGCAGCTCGCCCGCGGTCTGCAGCGTGGCCCCGCGCTCGTCATGCTCGCTGTCGATATACACACCATTCCGGCGCACCGGCAGCGGCGGCGACTTCTTGTCGAGAAACTCGCGGATGCCGGTCTTGCCGCCCTGCGGATCGACCACGGCCTCGGCAAACAGCTGCCCCTCGCGCACCAGCCCCGCAGCCATCCCGCCGGTCCAGCCGGTGCGGATCGCCTCGATCGCCCGCGCGCCCGCCGTGCCGCGACCTGCCCAGTCGAGCTGCCGAAGGATGCGCTGGACGAAATCATCGCTCAACGCCTCGTCGAGATCGGCAATGCCCGGATGCTGCCAGCTGTCCTTCGCCGCCTTGCGCCGCTCCGCCCAGGTCCGCCCCAGCCGGCTCGATTCGCCGTGCCGCACGAACTCGCGCACTTCGGCATGCGCCAGCGCCAGCGCATCATGCGCGCCGTCCGCCAGCGTCTCCACCAACCCGATGCCCAGCGCCTCCTCGCCATCGATGCTGCGGCCACCGAGAATCAGGTCGAGCGAATCGCGCAACCCCTCGGGCCCGCGCTTGTCGGCAAGCAGCCGCGGCAGCCGCTGCGTGCCGCCATAACCCGGCAGCAGCCGCAGCCGGATTTCGGGCTGGCCAAAGCGCGCATGCTTCTCCGCCACCCGCCAATGGCAGGCGAGCGCAAATTCCATCCCGCCGCCCAGCGCCACACCCTGGATCGCCGCAACGCACGGCTTGTTCATCGCCTCGATCTTGCCGAACGCCAGCTGCGCATTGTTCGGCAGCACCCGCGCTTCTTCCACGGTATGAATTTCGTCGAGGAACTGGCGAATGTCGGCGCCGGCCACAAAGCTCGCCGTGCCATCACCGGTGAACACCACCGCCACCACATCATCGCGCCGCGACAGATGCTCGACGACGATGACCAGCTCATCGATCGCCCGCTCGTTGAGCGCATTGACCGGCGGGTTGGTCACATAAACCGTCGCCACCTTCTGGCCGGCCCCGACGTCGTTATACTGCACCCTGAAGTAGCGATAACGATCGAAGATCGCCTGCTCGCTGGAAAGCTTCTGCTTGTTCTCCCACGCGGCCACGGCGCTCTTCAGCTCGTCGAGGCTCTCGGGGTTACGCAGCGTCGACACATCGCCGAGCTCCGCCCCTTCCACCACCGCACGCACCATGCGCCGCACATATTTGCCCGAGCGCGTCTCGGGGAACTGGCTCACCTCGATGAAGTCCCCCGGCACCGCCACGGAACCCTTTTCCTGTCGCACCAGGTCCGACAAGCGCCGGAAGTCATCGCGCGTCAGCACGCGCCCCGGCGCTGCCGTCACGAACGCAATCGGGGTCAACCCCTTCTCGCGATGCGGCGCCCCCACCACCAGCACATTGCCGAGCGGCGAATTGGGGTCGAGCGCCTTGTCGCGCAAAATCGCCCCCTCGATCTCCTCGGTCCCCATCCGGTGCCCGGAGACGTTGATCACGTCATCCGAGCGGCCGTGCAGCGAAAAACCCTCATCGGTGTGGCGCACGGCAAAGTCGCCCTGGGTATAGGCCCAGACACCGTCCCAGCGCCCCCAATAACCGTCGCTCCAGCGCCCGGCATCGCCCTTCCAGCCCCCGACAACCGCCCCGTCTTCGACCCGGAAGTTCCCGGAATCACCCCAAACTGTCCGCGCCAGATACGGATAAGGCGAGGCGATGACGATTTCGCCCTTCTCGCCGGTCGCCGCACGCCGCCACTTCACCCCACCCGAAGTGCGCGCAAAGGGTGCTTCGGCATCGGCAGTCCCGGCAGCATCTTCCAGCCACACATCGCCCACGATCCAAGGCAGCGGAAACGTCCGCGCATCGGCCGCCAGCGGAAAATCGCCATTGCCATAAAAGTGCGTCCAGGCGATCCCGCCATGCTCGGTCGCCCAATAGCTGTTGATGTAGTTGGGCGTCACATTGGCCATGCCGAACGCCTGCACCGAAGGCGAGGTCGGCTCGGCGCAGAAGGTGGCAACACGCAAGCCACTCAGATCATAGGCCTCGAAGTCCTTCAAATTCTGCGGATCGGTCATGATCGCCTTGAGGAAGGTCACCCCGGCCTTGAAGATCGTCACCCCATGCCGCTCGATCATCGCCGCAAAGCGCCCGGCGTGCGGGAACACCGGCGAGCCCTCGCCCACAACCGTCGTCACCCGCGTCAGCAGCGGGGCGGCAATCATGTAGCTCTGCCCGGTGATCCAGCCCGGATCGGCCACCACATAGATGGTGTCGCCCGGCCGCGCATCGAACGCCACCTTCATCGTCTCGGCGATGCCCGCGGCATAGCCGCCATGCACATGCACCACGCCCTTGGGCTTGCCCGTCGAGCCCGAGGTATAGATGAAGAACATGGGATACTCGGCATCGACCGGCAGCGGCGGTGCCGCCTTCCAGATCGCCTGCACAAAGCCTGCATCATCAAGCGCTTCGAGCGCCGCCAGGTCCGCCAACCCCGCCGCCGCCAGGATGTCCGCCAACGCCTTGTCGGTCAAATCATGCGACCAGACATCACGCTCCCGCCACACGATATCGGGCTGCCCGGTGTGCCGCGCCACCACCACCGCCTCCACCCGCGGCGGCGTCGCCACCAGCGCCTCGGCCACCGCAATCCGCACCCGCGCTGCAGCTGCGGCATCAACCCGGCCCTCATTGCCGAGCTCGGCCAATGCCCGGCCCACGCCGCGCATCACATCGCCGCGCTCGACCGTCACCTCGCCCTTCAGCGTCGTCTTCACCGCCTCGCCGATCACCGCCGCATCATCGGCCGAAAGCTCCAGATCGGCCTCCTTCAGCCGCGTCTCGAGCAGCTCGATCGCCACACCAACCGGCACGTAATTGTCGAGGGCCGGGTCGGTATAAGCGGTCTTGAACGCAAAGATCTGCGCATTGCGGAAGCCACCATCGGCAGTCACCACCACCTTGGCGCCGGCATCATGGATACGGTCCGACAGCGTCTTGTCCGAAAACCCGCCGAACACCGGCGTGTAGATGATGCCGGCACGCTTGGCGCCCTCGGTCCAGAAGATCTGCGCCGGAATATTGGGCATGTTGAGCGCGATACGATCGCCGGCCTTCAGGCCCAGAGCTTTCAGCGCAAGCGCGCACTTCGCCGCTTCCAGCAGCAGTCGCCGCCGGCTGATAGGGTAGCAATCGACCGGCGCCCCGCGCCCGCCGTCCTCGGCCATGTCCCAGCGGTCACCCTCGAAGATCACCGCCGTCTCGGTGCCGAAGCCTTTCAGCACATGCCGGTCGAGCTCGTTGAACGCCGCATTCGTCCGCCCACCCTCGAACCAGCGAAAATGCGGTGCATCATCGGCATTGAAAGCACGGTCCCATGGCGCGAAGTCGGCCCCCAGGGACGCATTCACCGGCGCCAGCGTCGCGGCATCCCATCCCGTCCAGGTCTCGCCCTCGCGGGTCAGCCACGCCTTGCGACCATCGTCCAGCGTCACCAGCCAGTGCAGGTTGCGCGAAGCAATCTCGCCATGAAAAGCCCCTGGATCGGCCAGCACCGCCGCGCGCATCGCGTTCCAGTCTGCCCGCGTTCGCACGGCATTCGTCACCGGCGTCGGCACCGTCCGTTCAGCGGTTGCGGTCTTCGGCATGTCGATCGCGTCGGTCATAAAACTCACCCGTCTCAAGAATCTTCATATGCCAGAACTCGGGGAGAACACCCCGAATCACGACGAAGCTCCGGCATTAGACAATAACATGTCCAATGCAAAGGTAGTTTGGACAACTAAATTGCCATAAACTGTCACATTCTGGCAGGTTGTTGCCAAAACAGCACGTCGTTCAGAACACTTCCCGGTTCAGCACCACAGCACCGACGGTCCGCACCAGAATATACAGGTCGAATCCCAACGACCAGTTTTCGATATAATGCAGATCATGCTCAAGCCGCTTGACCAGCTTGTCCTCGGTATCGGTCTCGCCTCGCCAGCCGCACACCTGCGCCCAGCCGGTGATGCCGGGCTTCACCTTGTGCCGCGCCGCATAGCTCGCAACGACTTCCGAAAACAGCCGACCGCCGGCGCGCGTGGACGGCGCATGCGGGCGCGGCCCCACCAGGCTCATGTCGCCCTGCATCACGTTGAGCAACTGTGGCAGTTCATCAAGGCTCGTGCGGCGGATGAAGCGGCCAACCGGCGTCACCCTCGGGTCGCGCTTGCTCGCCTGCTGAATGCGATCGACCTGCCCCTTGTCGTGATACATCGACCGGAACTTGAACACCTTGAACTGGCGATTGTTGAAGCCTTCGCGCGGCTGGCGGAAGAAGATCGGTCCCGGCGAATCGATGCGGACCGCAATCGCCACCAGCAGCAGCACCGGCCACAGGAACGCCAGGATGATCGATGTCAGTACCAGGTCCTCGGCACGCTTCAGCAGCGCATCCATACCCGAGATCGGCCGCTCGAACAGCGTCATCACCGGCATTTCGCCCAGCATCACCACCGGCCGCCGTGCAAAGGCAAAGCTCGCCAGGTCCGGTGCCAGCCGGATCCGCACCGGGGTGAGCGCCAGCCGGCTGACGATCTGCTGCAACCGCGTTTCCGCCGACCAGGGCAGCGCCACCACCACCTGGTCGATCCGGCCCTCGCGGATCATTGCCATCAGTGTCGTCAGATTGCCGAGCACCTTGTGTCCTGCCGGCGCAGCAAGCACCCGGCCATCCGACCGATCGTCGAAGAAGCCGATAAGCGAGATCGTCAAACGGCTGTTGTTGAGCACATAATTGGCGAAGCGCTCACCCTGGATGCTGGCCCCGAAAATCGCCACGCGCTGGTTGAACGTGCCGCGGTTCTTCAGCCGCCGCACCCAGATCGTCGTCCCTGCACGGCTCAGCAGCAGCGCCGAACCACCGCCGGAAAACCAGGCCAGCGCCCATCCCCGTGACACATCGTCCGATGCCTTGAGCAGAAATCCGAGCGTGATGAGAAACAACGCCGTCATCAGCCAACTGCCGGCCAGCCGTCGCCAGACGATCCGCAGCGAGAATTGCGCGTCGAGATCGTAGCATCCCATCGCCTCGGCCAGCGTCGCGAACACGATCGCGCCCAGCAGTACCACTCGCCCGTAGACCGCGCCGTCCACGCCGAGCCTGGGCTCGCCGAGCAGCAGCGCCATCAGATAGCCGGACGTCAGCACGATCCCGAATTCGATCAACCGCAGCACGATGACAGCGAATTCCAGCGGCACGCCCGGCCGGTCGCCATGCAGCAGTCCGGCGTCGGGGGTCACCACCTCGGGCAGGCGGTCCGTCATGCGGCCCGTCGCTCTTGCTCGCGAAAAGTCGTTCGCAAAGAGTTGCATATTGGTATAACGACCACCGGTCTTTTAGGATCACACCGATGGAAACTGCTTACGATTGGCTTACTATTCTTGTGTTTGCCGGCCTGATCGTTCTCTTCCTCCAGCGCTCCCAGGGGGAGGCCAAGGATCATCTGTGGCAATATCTCGTTGCAGCGGTCGGTTGCGCCGTCACCAATTATTTCGGCAACGAAGCCATCAAGGCGGATGACACCAGCTACCACGCCCTTGCAATCGGCCTCGGCATCGGCACCCTGGCGTTCATCTGGTATGCGCTGCGCCCGTTCGAGCGCAACGACTGACCTCCCTCCGCCTGGCCAGGCGGAGCTGCCGACAGGGCGCTCGCTCAGGGTCACTGCATCAGTTTCGCGAGCGGCCTGCCGATCAGCACATCGCGATCCGAAGGAGCGATCGCATCGATCATGGACGTGGCGAAACTGCCCAGCGCGCGGAATACTTCGGGCGATGCAGGCGCAACGGTGGAAAGCCGCACCAACACGCCGTCCGCAAGATATCCCGAAAGCTGCTGGCGCAACTTGACCATGCGCTGCGAGCTGCCGTCGGTCGGCAGATCATCCCCGATGCGCGTCCAGTAGACGATCGATTCGATCCGCGTTGTCGACGTCGCTTCGAGTTCGCGCAGCGGCAGCATCGCACTGCGGCCAAGATCGAGCGTCTCGACGCGGGTCGACGCAATCTCGAACCCCACTGCCGAATAGCAGACTTCGGGCCTGTGCAGCTGCAACTGGTCGTTCTGTACGGCACCATAGGCAATGACCAGCATCACCGGCATTGCATCGGGCGCCACATAGAGCCGCGTCAGCGTCTGGTTGTAAATGCGGTCGGACAGGCTGCCCTCGGTCTTGGGCAGCACAAAGGCGTCCGAAGGCGCCGACGTCCAGTTGCCCAGCTTCGCCGGCACGATTGCTTCCAGGCTGCGGTCGTCGTCGAGCAGCACCAGCCGGTTTCGCGGGGTCAGCGCAAGCGCCGCCCCCGAGGCGGTCAGCATCGCGCCACCCATCAATATGTCGCGCCGGTTCATGCGGTACGGCCCTCCTGCCGCGTTTCCATCCGCGCCAGCGCATTGCGTACCGGAGTCAGGATCTTGTCGACGAGGAAGATCAGCAGCAGCGCCGACACGAAGGTCACCATGCCTGCAAAGTTGTGGAGATAGCCCTGCGCTGCCGCATTGCCCATGTAATAGGTGATGAGCACCAGCGCCGCCACGCGAACGATGTTGGCCCCGATGGCAACCGGCAGCACGAGCGCCAGCAGCAGCAGCGAATAGCGCCAGTTGGAGCCGCGCAGCATGTAAACATAGAAGAGCCCGATGGCCGACAGGCTGACAAGCGAATTCAGCCCGGCGCATGCATCCTCGACCAGCAACTGGTAGGTAGACACGAAGATCGTCACGCCCTGCCGCCCCATCGGATAGCCGAAGCTCGAAAGGGCGCCGGTCACGATCTCGCTCACGAACAGTTTCAGCGGCTGGGTCACGACATCGAGGAACCAGTTCGGCAGCGGGATGATGAAGCCGAGATAAAAGATCGGAAACCACAGCCGCTTCAGCACCTCCAGCCCCAGATAGGCATGGGCGACCGAAAGCAATGCCAGCAACATTCCCGCCACTTCGATGCTGATGAAGTCGAAAGCCCGGCCGAAGCCATAAAGGCAGATCGCCACGACAATCCCCAGGCCTGTCAGCCAGCCTGCACCGGGCCGCATATGCTCGCGAATCTCGTCGATCCGGCCATAGATGAGCCAGAGCCCGGTCGCCAGCACGATCGGCCCATGCACCCCCGACTCGACCGACCACGGCCCCCTCGCCATCGAATAGACCGTCGGGACGAGCAGCGAGAGCGCGCCGACCACGAGCAGCCAATGGCTGCGCACGACCACCGACCAGTCCACACCTTGCCGCGGAGCGAGCGTCGCCATCGTCAAAACTCGTTCAGGACTGAGCCGATCAAGGGGCAACGCGATGTCTGCAACTGCTCGACAAGCGTCGAAATGTCCTTGAAATACGCCTGGTCACGGCGGGCCACCAGCATCACATAGCCGGCAGCCGCACCAATCGTCAGCGCGTCGGCGCTGCTGTTCGCGGGCGGTGTGTCGAACAGCACCAGATCATATTCGCGCAACAGCATGTTGACGCCATCGCGAAAGCGTCGGCTGGACAGCAGTTCCTGCGGCCGCGACGCCGTCGGCCCCGCCGTGATGATCGCGAGGCTCGGCAACACATTGGCCTGCACCACCCGCTCCGGCCGGCTGACCTGCATCGAGAGATAACTCGTCAACCCGGGCGCATCGGCATCGAGCCCGAAGATCTCGTGCAGGCGCGGTGCCCGCAGATTGGCATCGACGAGCAGGGTCTTGATCCCCACCTGCGAAAGCGCCACGGCAAGATTGCTCACCAGGTTGCTGCATCCGCTGTCCACCACCGGAGACACCAGCGCCAGCCCGCGACGGCCAGCCTTGATATGCTGCGCGATCACCTGGGTGCGCAGCAACCGCACGGCCTCGGCTCGCAGTCCCCTCGGATCGCTGATCACCACCAGCTCGTCGGACACCGGGCGTCGCCGCGCCGTGGTCTGTGCAAGGCTGTTGATCAGCTGCTCGCGCGCCCGGTCAAGATCCTCGAAGGTGATGAAGCCAAGCTCGAGCGCTGCCTGGTCAAACGCCAGGCCACGCGCAACGGCATGCGCAGTCACGCGCGCGGACTGGTCTTCGGACAGGTAGCCGAGCTGCAACAGCGTATCGCGGATCGGATCATCCTGGCCTTGCGAGCCATCATTGATGAAGGCACCACCGGTGTCGGCACCCGCGCCGCCCCCGCGAACCATCTCGCTCCGGCTGCTGCCGCTGCCATCGCCAGCGCCCGCCCCGGTGGCGGAACTCCCGTCAGATGCCGCAGCACCGGCAGCCGTCGCCTTCCCGTCCTCGGCAGCGCTCGTTTCAACATCATCGAGTGCCGCGTCAGCGACCGTCGGGCCACGCCCGCCGAGCGTCGCCGCAATCGCATCATGCTGCTCCGGTGGCAGCCACACCGGACCACGTGGCTCGGCTGCGGCTCCCTCGACGGTCGATGCTGCTGCGGCGCGATCCACCTGCTCGGGTCCGGTGCCGGCTGCCGTATCGGGCGAGGATTGCGGCACAGCCTCGGCGCCGCGCTTCTGGTCGTCAGTCATGTTCACTCCGCCGGCCTCAGATTGCCGATCGCCAGGCCGCGGCGGGACAGCCAGCGCCGACCCTGATCACGCCAGGCCGACCGCTTGGTATCGGCAATGACCGCCATCACCGGCGCGCCAGCTGCAAAACGCAGGTCTTCGGGCGAACGAACGCGCCGCGCCATCAGCTCGATGAACAGCGCCAGCACCACGCCCAACGCCAGCCCGAAGGCCGCCGACAAGCCGATCACCTGCGGCCATTTCGGAAATGCGGGGCTGTTGTCGCCGATGGCATCGCCAAGAATGACCAGCGCCCCTTCGGAAAGGTTGGATTGCAGCCGAAGCTCGGCGCCCTTGGCAGCCGCATTCTCATACTGGGTGCGCCGCTGTTCGACTTCGCGCTGCAACTGGCCAAGCCGGTCGAGCGTGTCCTTCATGCCGAGCACCTTGGTGCGCTGCGCATTATACTCGGACTCGAGCTGGGCGATCGATTGCCGCGAAACGTTGCTCTGCGCAGCACCCGCCGCGCGCGCCGATGCCGTCTCGCGTGACAACTGGCCGTTGAGGAGCTCGCGCCGGGCGATCATCGCCTTGTAGCTCGGATGCTCGGTGCCGAGCGTGGCAGCCGCCTGCCCCATCTGGTCGTTGAGCGTGGCAAGCTGGATCTTCAGCTGGTCGACCACCGGCGAAATCGTCGCCTGCTGCGCCGCCGCGAACTGCTGGGTACCCTGGTTGCTCCGCGCCGCGAGAAGTGCCGATTGCAGCGAGGCCAGCTTCGCCGTCTCGGCCTCGCCGTTCGAGGTCATGACGATGCCCTGCTCCTGCTCGAAGCGACTCTTGGCGCGTTCGGCGGAGGTGAGCGCCGCCAGTGCGCGATCGGTCTGCTCGCGATACCATTCGGCATTGCGACCGGCAGTGTCCGTCGTGAAGCGCAGGCTGCCTTCGATATAGGCTTCGCGCAGCAGCGTCACGATCGTGCGCGCCGCTTCGGGCGTCGGCGCCTGATAGGAGATTTCCATGATGTTGGAGCCGCTGACGGGTGCAGCACTGGTATTGGCGATGATGCGCTGCGCGCCCCAGCGGCGAATGTCCCCGATGCCGCCGGTCTCGTTCTGCCAGGCCGCGATCACCGAGGGATTGTTCGGCCAGCCAAGCTTTTCGACAACGTCGGTCGCAACACGGTAATCCTGGATGAGCTCGACCTGGCTGCGGATGTAGAAGCGCGGGTCACGCCCCGAGATCATCACCCCCGTCACCGGATCGGGCTTGACGATGTCCATCAGCACGCGGGCCTTGGCCTCGTATCGCGCCGGCAGCAGCGACGCCACCGTCGCAGCCGCCAGCACGGCGGTGACGAACGTCACGAAAACGATCATCCGCCTTGCCAGCAGGATATTCAGAAACTGAATCAAGCTCATCCGAAGAAATCCTCAAGCACTGCAAACCGGGCCGAAACCACGATCAGAACAGGCGTTCCTTGACAACAAACACATCGTTCTTCCGAACAATGTCCGCCAGGTCGGCATCGACTTCCTTGGCGTTGCCACGCAGCAAGCCGACCTTGTTCACCGAGCCGGTCGCCGTTGCGCCGCCGGCAATCGCCAACGCCTGGCGGACCGTCATGCCCGGAAGGATCGGAAAGCTGCCGGGACGATTGATCTGCCCGTAAATGAAGAAATTGTCGGCGTCGGGCACGAAAATCGTGTCGCCCGGCTGCAGCAGCGGATCCTTGTCACCCGAACCGCGCACCAGATCCTCGACAGCAAGCTGCACCTCGGCCTGGCCACGCCGCCGCAGATAGACATAGGTGGCGCCATTTTCGCGGATCCAGCCCGACTTCAACAGCACTTCGAGCGCGCGATAGGGCCGGTCGAGCGGGATGATGCCAGGCGAACTCACCCGGCCCGCCACATTGACCGAGCGGCTGACATATTGGGTGACTTCCACATTGACGACCGGCTGGCGAAGAAAGCCGCCGGCCACCATGCGCTCGGTGATAAGCTCGGCCAAGGCGATGTTGGTCAGCCCGTCGACATCGACCTTGCCGATGAACGGCATGACGATCGTGCCATCAGCTTTCACGCGCGTGGTGATCCCGGCCTCGGGCTGCCCGTAGATGACAACCTGGATCGCATCGTCAGGCCCCAGCCGATAGCCTGGCGACGCCGGCTGCGCCACTGCAATGCTGCCGGCAAACCCTGCCAGCAGCGCAAGCGCCCCAATCATCTTCCGCAGCACGCCAAATGCCATTGCAATCATCCTTCTCATACCGGTCTTCATCCGCGGCCAAGCTGTACGCGCATGCGCAACATCCCGAAGGTGTTGCTGAAACTGAACAGCTCCGGGTTCGAATCACGCGTCTGGTGCCCGATCTCGGTGCTGATGGAATAACGCGGTGTCGGCGAAAAGGCGAGTTGCGCATAGACACGCTTGGTCGTGTCCGAAATGCGCCTGATCGGCTCGTCCACCGAGGCGAAACCGCCGCGATAATCGTTGTTGATCATCCGGCCGCCCACCCCGGCCGTCAAAGCGCGGCTGAGCCGATAATCGGCATCGATGCCGAAACTGTTGCGTACTTGGAACAGGCTGCCCACATTGCCGCCGCCCGACACCGAGCGGTCACCGCTGGCCGCCAACGACATCCGCGCGCCGACCCGCAACGTCAGCCCGGCGTCGAAGCCCGCACCCTTGAAGCCGGGTCGCGGCACAAGCACCACCTGCCCCGGCACTGCGGTAAGCAGCAGTTGCCCGTCCGGTTGCGGTTTCACATCATTGTAGCTGGCACCCAGCGACAGGTTGAGCCGCGTGCCGAGCGCGCGGCTGAAGCCGAAGCGCGCGGTGTCGATGTCGACGCCGTCCTGCTCGGGCCCATCGGGCGAGATCACCAGGCGGTTCGGATAGCGCACCTGCTGCCGGCTGCCGCTGAGCGTGAATGTCCCCAGCACCGGCGATGCATAGCTGATCTGCGGCGCAATGCTCAACGTGTCGAAATCGAACAGCGACCGCTGCGCCCGCTCATTGCGGGCATCCCTGCGGATCACCGAAGCTCCGAAGCCGATGCCCACCGGTGCCTGGCAATTGAAGCTGGCGCCAAGGGTACTGCGCTTCTGCACATTGTCCTCGAGGTCGGCGACATCGGTCTGCAACAACTGCTGGCTGCTGTACTGCCCGCCGACATTGGCCGTGCACCGCGATCCTGCGCGCAGATTGCCCCCGGCGCCGATCGAATAACGGTTGCGGTTGAAGCGGCTGTTGCCCGGAAACACATCGCGCCCGAGCGTGCCCCCCACGAACAACTGCTGCTGGCCGACCGGCAAGCCGATCCCGGCTTCCACGAACGGCGTGATCCGCGAAGCGCCCCGCGCCACGGTCTGCCGCCGGAAGTTGGTGTCATATCGCGTGCGCAAGCTGCCCGCGAGAAGGAAGTTGCGGCCTTCCGGCTGCGGCACACCGATGAAACCCGCATCGCGCAGCGGCGGATCGTCATCGGCGATGCTGCTCTGGGCGGCGGCAGGTACCGCAGCGAACAACAGCGACAGCAGCGAGCCGGCCGCAGCGCCACGCATGACAAGATGGGTCATCGACACTGGGTCAACGACGGCGGCACGCAACAACATCGCCATAGCTCTTCCCTGGTCTCCATCCGCACATGTCAGCAAACTCTTTCGCAATACACTATCCCGCAACAAATGCAGCTTCTGACAGTCGCGCTGCTACACGGTCACCCGCCTGCCCGCAACGCCAAGCCCGCCAATGAACGACGGCAATAGTAGCTTTCCATCAACTTTGTGGCCAACCGGTGACGCTTTGCGCCGAATCGAACCGTCGACAAGCCTTGCGCCATGTCTGTTCCGGCCCGTGTCGGCAGCAGTCGAAGGTGATCAGCCATTGCCCGAAGCGCCAGAATGCGCAAAAGGGAACTGCATCAGCCAAAGATCCCTGGCCGTCATCGGCCGGCAACCATTCGAGTGAGTGTCAGAATGATCTGGAAACGCTGGTTTCGTGCGGACGATGCCGAGACCACAGTCGAGCCTGCCAACCGCGACGATGCGGTTGCGTCGGGCAACACCGAACCTTTCCAGCCGATAGCGCCGGCCGACCTGCAACGCCCCGCTTTCCTCGATCAGTTGTGGCGCGAGCCGGAAGACCGCAGCCGTGGACAGACGCTGCCGCGCTTTTCGGCCAGCGCATCGGACGATGTCGAGGGTGGCGACGATTCCGAAATGGCCCGCCGCAAGCTGGCGCTGCGCGACGCGCTCGGGGCATCGCAGCCGGTCATCAACCGCGACGTGTTCGCCGGGCGCCACGATGCGCTCGGGCAGCTGATCACCGCCGTCGAGCAGAACCGCGTCCATGTCGTGATCTACGGCGAGCGCGGCATCGGCAAGACCAGCCTCGCCCATGTGTTCGCCGAGACCGCCCGCGAGGCCCGTTATCTCGTCCTCTACGGCAGCTGCGGGTCGGACGCCGACTTCAGCGCCATGTTCAAGGCCTTTTGCGCCCGCATCCCCCGCCTCTATCACAGCAGCGTGCTGCCCAACTCGGCCGATGCGGAAAAAGGCGATCACTTCGATTCGATGCTTCCCGATCATTTCGGCCCGCGCGAGCTCGCCGATGTTCTTGCCGATGTCATCGGCACCCGCGTCCTCATCATCCTCGACGAGTATGACCGGGTGGTCGATGCCAACTTCCGCCGCGACGTCGCCGAGCTCATCAAGAACCTGTCGGACCGTGCCGCGCGCGTGCAGCTGGTGCTGACCGGGGTCGCCCAGAACCTCGACGAGCTGATCGGCTATGCCCCGTCCATCCGACGCAACATCGTCGGCCTGCCGATGCGGCCGCTGAACGGTGCCGAAGTGAAGGAACTTCTGGCGATCGGCGAGGCGGCGGCGGGCATCCGCTATTCCGATGAAGCCTGCACCATGATCACCACCATGGCCGGCGGCTCCCCCTATCTGGTCCGGCTGCTATCGCACGCCGCCGGCATGGCAGCGCTCGACCAGCGCCGCGATGTCGTGTCGCCCGAGCATGGCCGCACCGCCGTCGAGCGCGTGCTCAACGACTGGAACGCCTCGCTGCCACGCCGGGTGCAGGTCAACCTCGCCCGCGAAGATGCCCGCGCCAACTGGCCGCTGCTCATCGCCGCAGCCCGCGCCGGCAGCTCGGCCGATGGCTTCTTCTCCGCCGATGATGTCATCACCGAGCTGGGCAGCAACATCACGCCAGGCCTGAACAATCCGGCCTTCGTGGAGCGCGAGCTCAAGCAGTTTGCCGGGCCGCACAATCTGCTCGAGCGCAGCGAAGCGGGCGGCACTGCCCGCTTCCGTTTCGCCTATCCCGGCGTGTCGTCACTGCTGCTCATCTCCGCGGCGCTGGCGCGGCTGACCCCCTGAAGCCAGCCGGGGTCGGAAGATGATCAGCCGGCTCGTCGAACTGGTTCGCCTGCGCCGCTGGCTGCGCACCGAGTATGAAAACCTCGCGCTGCGGGCGTATTTCGCGCAACGCTACCAGATCGAGGTCGGCCTCTATTCCTATGGCTGCTTCGATCGCTGGCGCGTGCCACCGCACACGCGCATCGGCCGCTACTGCTCCTTCGCCAAGTCGGTTCGTGTGCTCGATGCCAACCACCCGATGGACAGCCTGACGACCCACCCGTATCTCTACGAAGCCCGGTGGGGCGTCATCCCGGCCGACCGCGTGACCGCGGAGTGGCTGGTCGTCGAAGACGATGTCTGGATCGGCCACAACGCCACCATCCTGCCGGGCTGCAAGCATATCGGCCGCGGCGCCATCATCGGTGCCGGCGCCATCGTCACCCGCGACGTGCCCGCCTATGCCGTCATGGCCGGTATGCCCGCCAAACCCATCCGCCAGCGCTTCGACCCCGCCACCATCGCCGCGCTCGAAGCCTCGCGCTGGTGGCTTATGGACAAGGCCCAGCTTCGCGCCCTTGTCGCCGCACATCCCGACGCCGCCTATCGCCCGACTGCCGACGGTCTCGCTGCATTGCAGCCGACATGAGCTGCCCGCAGCCCCGGGCCTCGGTGGTCATCCCGCACCTCAACACCCCCGATCTTCTCGCTCGCTGCCTGCAATCCGTGCTGGCGCAGGTCCTCGACACCGGCAGCTTCGAGGTCATCGTCGTGGACAATGGCTCGTCAAGGCCGCTGGCGCCCGTCGAGGCCGCCTTCCCCGCCGTCCGCTTCCTTCGGGAGGCCCGCCCCGGCCCCGGCCACGCCCGCAACACCGGCATCGCCGCCGCCAGCGCCGCCACCATCGTCTGCATCGATGCCGATTGCCGCGCCGCTCCCGGCTGGCTGCAGGCAGCGGTCGAAGCGGTCGAAGCCGATCCGGATCATCCCGCCGGCGGCGAGATCACCATCGATTTCGTCGATCCCGCACGCCTCACTGGGATCGAGGCCTATGAGGCGGTCTTCGGCTTCCGCCAGCGCATGTACATCGAAGCCAAGCAGTTTTCCGTTACCGCCAATCTGGCGACAGCTCGGTCGCTGCACGCCAAGATCGGCCCTTTTGGCGGAATCGACATCGCCGAGGATCTCGATTGGGGCAAGCGCGCCCATGCCGCCGGCCATGCCACACGCTTCGTGCCCGCCATGCATGTCCTGCATCCCGCCCGCCCAGACATGGCGGCACTCAAGCGCAAATGGCAGCGGCACATCCGCCACGACTGGACCGAGCGACAAGGCCCGATGCTCCACTGGTATGTGCGCGCGCTGGCACTGCTGCTCTCGGTGCCCGTCGAAGCCGTCAAGCTGGTCACGAGCCCTCGCGTCCACGGGGTCGGCAACCGGCTGCGCGGCGTCGGCGTGCTCGCCGCCATCCGCATGTTTCGCGCCGCCGAGATGCTCCGTGTCGCCGCCAACCCCGCCGGCTCGGGCGCCGATCACTGGAACCGCGCGGCATGAGCGCCACCCCGCTGCGCGGCATGAGCGCCACTCCGCCGCTCGGCATCGTCCTCGTCAACTATGGCCGCTGGCAGGACAGCATCGAGTGCCTGGAATCGGTCTTCCGCTCCGATTGCGCCGTCCGCGTCGTCGTCGTCGACAATGCTTCGCCGGACGACAGCTTCGCCCGGATCGCCGCCTGGGCGCGCGGCGCGGTGGAGGCCGGTGTCGACAATCCCGCCCTTGCCCATTTCAGCCAGCCGCCACTGCCCAAGCCCATCGCGCACGAGTGCCTGCTGCCCGAGGCTCTCGCCGGCGCCGTCGCGACAGCATCGCTCACCATCGTCCAGTCGGGCGCCAACCTCGGCTTTGCCGGCGGCAACAACATCGGCATGCGGCTCCTGCTTGCCGATCCGGCCGTCCGCCACATCTGGCTCCTCAACAACGACACTGTCATCGCCCCCGATGCCGCATCCATCCTCGATCGCACGATGGCCGAAACACCCGGCATCGGCATGGCCGGCACCACTGTCCGCTTCTACCACCGGCCGGACACCGTGCAGGCCTGGGCAGGCAACCGCTTCTCGGCGCTCACCGGCCAGGCGCGCGGAATCGGCCATGGTGATCCCGCCACGCCGGTTCCGACGCCCGACGCCATCCTGCCGAAGGTCGACTTCATCCTCGGCGCGAGCCTCGCCGTCAGCCGCGGCTTTCTCGAGCGCGTCGGGCTGATGGAGGATAGCTATTTCCTCTATTATGAAGAAATCGACTGGGCGGTCCGCAATCGCCGCCTCGGCCGCGAGGCCTTTGCCACGGCCTGGGCGGCACAAGCACAGGTGTTTCACAAGGAGGGCGGCTCGATCGGCTCGTCGGGCACGAAGAGCCAGCGCAGCAGCTTCTCCGAATATTGGCTCAACCGCTCGCGTCTCGCCTTCATCGGGCGCCATTATCCGCTGTTGCTGCCCCTGCACTGGCTGCTTACGCTCGTCCTCATCGGGCGCCGCCTCGTCCGTGGCCAGCCGGCCAAGGCAGAAAGCCTTTCGCGCGCTCTTTTCGGCCGGGCATTTTCATCCTAAGGGCTAGCGCGCATGGTGAGCACAAGCGCGTCTCGCTCGAATTTCTGAAAGGGTCAGATCATATGCGTGTTTCGTCCACCCGGCTGCTGGCTGTCTCGCTGCTGGCCCTCGGCCTCGCCGCCTGCGACAAGACTGCCGATCTGCCCGATGGCCAGGTGGTGGCCACGGTCGACGGCAAGGAAGTCACGATCCACGAGCTCAACGCCGAGCTCGCCCAGGTCCGTGCCGATCAGAACACGCCGCGCAAGCTGCTCGAGCAGGTGGCGCTCGCCCGCGTCATCGAACGCAAGATGCTCGCCAACGAAGCTCGAGTGATGAAGCTCGATGCGCGTCCGGAATTCCTGCTGTCGCAGACCCGCGCTTCCGAAAGCCTGCTGGTCCAGGCGCTGCAGTCCGAAGTCACCGGCCAGGTGCCGCGTGCGACGCGCGAAGCCTCGCAGAAGTTCGTCGAGGACAATCCGCAGGTCTTCGCCGATCGCCGGATCTTCACCCTCGATCAGATCCAGTTCCTGCGTCCGCAAAACCTCGAGCGGCTGCCGCTCGCCCGCGCCAAGACCATGGACGAGGTCGAGCGCATCCTCGTCGATGCCAACATCGAATATCGCCGCGCCCCGCAGCAGATCGATTCGCTCACGATCAATCCGAAGCTGACCTCTGAAGTGACGCGGATCGCCAGCGCCCCCAATCCCGAACCCTTCATGTTCATCGACACCCCGCCCAACGCCATCGGCCAGGTGGTGTTCGTCAACAATGTGATCGAAACCAAGGTTCAGCCCTTCACCGGCGAGCGCGCCATCAGCTACGCCGAAGTCGTGCTCCAGCAGCAGGCGGTGCAGAAGCGGCTGGCCAGCGAGCTCGAGCGCTGGAAAGCGGCCTACAAGCCCAAGATCGTCTACGCCAAGAACTACGGCCCGCCCGATCCCACGCTGCTCAACCGGCCGGCCGGCGCAGCACCAGCACCGGCACAGGCTGCCCGCCCCGCCCCGCGGACGGTCAACCCCGACGACGCCACGAGCGCCGCCATCGGCTGAGCCGAGCGCGCGTCGATAAGCCGGTGCGGCCTTCATGCCGCACCGGCATGTATTGGCAATCGAACCGAAGCCAGAGCGCATCCCGAAAAACCGGGCAGGAGCACTGACGTGACGATCATCAACATCGGGCTCCCCTGGCATTCGGAAGCAGCGGGCAATCTCGGGGTCGGTGCGCTCACCGTCGGGAACATCGTGCTCATCCGTCGCGCGACCGACCGGATGGGCCTGACCCCACGCTTTACTATCTTGGGCCCACGCGAGACCGGCACGCCCTATGTCACCGGTCCCGATATCGTCCACCGCACCATTAATGGCCGCTACATGGCGTCGCCGCGTGGCTATCTCGCCGATGTGCGCGCCCAGCACATTATGCTCGATATCGGCGGCGGGGACAGCTTCACCGACATCTACCCCGACAAGCGCTTCGCCTATATCGTCGGCTCGAAGCTGGTGCCGCTCATCGCCGGGGTGCCGCTGGTGCTGTCCCCACAGACCATCGGGCCGTTCAGCCGCCAACCGCACACGCGCGTTTCCGGTTGGATCTGCACCCGCGCCGCGCATGTTTTCGCGCGCGATCCCATCAGCCTCGCCCTCACCCGCCGCATCGCCCCCCGAGCGAAAGTAAGCGAAGTCATCGATGTGGCCTTCGCCCTGCCCTTCACCCGGCCCACGCGCGCGCCCGATGCCAAGATCAAGGTCGGCTTTTCGGTGTCGGGTCTCATGCTCGCCGGGGGCCATGTCACCGACAATGAATATGGGCTCGGCTTCGATTTCGGCGCTCTCACGCGCCGCCTTGTCACTGATTTTCTCGCCCTGCCAAATGTCGAAGTGCATCTCATCGCGCATGTCTATGCGCCGCACATGCCGCGCGATGACGATGCCCGCGCCATTGACCAGCTCCATGCCGAAATTCCCGCCACCATCCGCGCGCCAGACTTCGCCTCCCCGTCGGAGGCCAAATCCTATATTTCGGGGCTGGATTTCCTCACCGGCGGTCGCATGCACGCCACCATCGCAGCGTTCTCGAGCGGCGTGCCGGTGGTGCCGATTTCGTACAGCAACAAGTTCGAGGGACTCTACGCCGGGTTGAACTACCCGCACCTCGTCAACGCCAAGGGCATGGGCACCGACGAGGCGTATGCCCGCATCATGGGCGGCTTCCACAACCGCGCCGATCTCGCGGCCGATATCGCCCGCGCCGGCCCAGGCATCGAGACAGCATTGAATGCCTATGTGGATGAACTCGTGCGGCAGTTCGAAGCCGCGCTAAAGCGATGAGCAAGGCGCTCGCCCGGGTCTCGCGCGCCGACAGTTGCTCGGGCTGCGGCCTGTGCGCAGCATTGGCGCCGCAAGCCATCACCATGGCCATGCAGCCGCCCGGCTATCTGCGCCCGCAGCAGCACGCCCCGATTTCTGCGCAAACCGATACCGCCATCGCCGATGCCTGCCCCGGGTTGATCGTCGATCCTACCCCTGCCGCCCCCGTGGAGGACGCGCTCTGGGGCCCCGCCATCGAAGTCGCGACCGGCTACGCCACCGATGATACGCTGCGCTATCGTGCCTCCTCGGGGGGCGCCATTTCAGCGCTCCTCATCCACGCCATGGACAGCGGCCTTGTCGACTTCGTGGTCCAGACCGGCGCCGACCCCGCCCATCCGCTCGCCAACGAAACCCGCGCCACCACCGATGCCGCAGAGGTCGCCGATGCCGCCGGCTCGCGCTACACCGCCTCGGCGCCGCTCGAACGGATCGAGGAATGGCTCGCCCGCCCCGGCCGCTTCGCTTTCGTTGGCAAGCCCTGCGACGTGGCGGCACTCCGCGCCCGCGCCCGCACCGATCCGCGCGTCGCCGAAAAGGTGCCGCTAATGCTCGCCTTCTTCTGCGCCGGCATTCCGAGCGCTGCCGGCACCCGCCGCATCCTGAAGCGCCTCGGCGTCGAAGAGAATGACGTCGCCACCTTCCGTTACCGCGGTGACGGCTGGCCCGGCTATGCCACCGCCACCCGCCAGGATGGCAGCAGCGAGCGCATGAGCTACGCCGACAGCTGGGGCCAGATCCTCTCCAAGGAAGTCCAGTTTCGCTGCAAGATCTGCCCCGATGCCGTTGGCGGCCATGCCGATATCGCCGCAGCGGACGCATGGTACGGCGATGAGCGCGGCTACCCCAGCTTCGAGGAGCAGGAGGGCCGCAGCCTCATCATGGCGCGCACCCCGGCCGGCGCCGCCATCCTCGATGCCGCCCGCATGGCCGGTTCCATCAAAACCACGCCGCTCGCCATCACCGAGATCATCCGCATGCAGCCGCACCAGGCGCGCCGCAAGCGCCAGCTGCTTGCGCGCCTCGCTGCCATGGCCGCCGTCGGCCGCCCGCGCCCGCGCTTTGCCGGCAACCATCTGGCCGAAGCTGCGCGCGGCGAGCCACTGCCTTCGCAGATCAAGGCCTTCGCCGGGCTCGTCCGTCGCTTCCTGCAAGGCCGGGCCTGATACCCATGGAGACACGCGCATGACCACAGCACATACCGGCCGGCGCGGCATCATCCTCGCCGGCGGCTCGGGCACGCGGCTTTATCCGCTCACCAAGCCCGTCTCCAAGCAGCTGATGCCGGTCTATGACAAGCCGATGATCTATTATCCGCTGTCGGTGCTCATGCTCGCCGGCATCCGCGAGGTGATGATCATCACCACCCCCACCGACCAGCCGGCTTTTCGCGCACTCCTCGGCGATGGCGCCGATTGGGGAATGGCGTTCCACTACGCCATCCAGCCCGAGCCCGCCGGCCTCGCCCAAGCCTATCACATCGGTGCGGAGTTCGTCCGTGATCGCCCCAGCACGCTCATCCTCGGGGACAATATCTTCTACGGTCATGGCCTGCCCGAGCTGCTCGCCAGCGCCGATGCGCGCGGTGGAGATGGCGCCACCGTCTTCGGCTATTCGGTGAGCAACCCCAAGGACTATGGCGTCGTCGCCTTCGATGCCGAAGGCCGCGCTGTCTCGATCGAGGAAAAGCCCGCAGTCCCCAAATCCAATTTCGCTGTCACCGGCCTGTATTTCTACGATGGCGACGCCGTTCGGCTGGCCAAGGACATCAAGCCCTCGGCCCGCGGCGAGCTCGAGATCACCGATCTGAACCGCCTTTATCTCGAAGCCGGCCGCCTGCATGTCGAGCTGATGGGCCGCGGCTTCGCCTGGCTCGATACCGGCACCCACGCCTCGCTGCTCGATGCCGGGCTGTATGTGCGCATCGTCGAACAGCGCCAGGGCCTCAAAATCTGCTGCCCCGAGGAAATCGCCTGGCGGCAGGGCTTCATCGATGCCGAACAATTGCAACGCATTGCTGCTCCCTTGCGCAAATCGGGCTATGGTGAATATCTGCTACGCCAGCTCGAAACCGCTCGCTGACCCCCGGAGAGACGCCATGACCACCGAAACGCTCACCCAGCCGCATGCCACCACAGCAGCACCGGTGCTGACGACAACGATGCTCAATGTCGATGCCGGGGCCTTCATGCTCGATGTCGAGCAGGCCGCTGCCGCCGGCACCGCGCTCCACCAACGCTATGCCAACGCCGAGCCCTTCCCGCACATCATCCTCGACAATTTCATCGATGGCGCGCTGTTGCGCAGCCTGCTCGATGAGTGGCCATCCTCGGGCGAGCGCATCGGCTATGAGCGCTCGCAGGAGCGTCTCAAGTTCGAATGGCAACCTGTCAACCTCCACACGCCGCGGCTGCGCGCATTCCTCTCCGAAATGATCTCGGTACCGATGCTGCGCTTCCTCGAAAACATGACCAGCATTCCCAAGCTGATCGCCGACCCGCACTTCATCGGCGGCGGCCTGCACGAAACCCGCGCCGGCGGCCATCTCGGCGTCCATGCCGATTTCAACATCCACAAGCCGATGAACGTGCTGCGCCGCATCAACCTGCTCATCTACCTCAACGATGATTGGGCGCCCGAATGGAACGGCGCGCTCGAGCTCTGGACGCGCGACATGAGCCGCAAGGTGCATTCGGCCCTGCCGCTAATGGGCCGCGCCGTAGTGTTCAACACCGATCTGGACAGCTTCCACGGCGTGCCCGATCCCATCGCCTGCCCGCCCGATCGCGCCCGCCGCTCGATTGCACTTTACTACTACACTGCCCCCGAAGCCGGCCTCGATGCCGTGCCCGATCGAACCACCGTGTTTAAGCCGCGCCCCGGCAGCCAGGACAAGACCGACTGGCAGGTGATGCGCCGCCACATGCTCGCGGACTGGATCCCGCCGGTTGTCTATCGGGCGCTGCGCGGCAATCCGAAAAGCTGACCATGGAGATCATCGAGACTCCGCTCCCCGGCGTGCTCCGCCTCAAGCCCAGGGTATTCGGAGACGCCCGCGGCTTCTTCACCGAAAGCTGGAACGCCCGCACCATGCGCGATGCCGGGCTCGATATCGCCTTTGTGCAGGACAATCACAGCCGCTCTGCGCGTGGCGTTCTGCGCGGGCTGCACTTCCAGCTCGCCAACCCGCAGGGCAAGCTCATCCGCGTCGGCCGCGGCGCCGTCTATGACGTAGCGGTCGATCTCCGCCGCAGCTCTTCCCACTTCGGCCAATGGTTCGGCCTCGAACTTTCCGACGAGAACCACGAGATGCTCTGGATCCCCCCCGGCTTCGGCCATGGCTTCCTCACCCTCTCCGACGTGGCGGATTTCCATTACAAGGTGACGACGCACTACGACGCCGCCTCGGACCGCTCGCTCGCCTGGAACGATCCCGAAATCGGCATAGCCTGGCCCGACACCGGCGCTGCCCCCCAGCTTTCGGCCAAGGACATCGCAGCCCCCACGCTCGCCCATGCCGAGGTGTTCGCATGAGGGTGCTCATCAGCGGCGCCGCCGGCCAGCTGGGCCGTGCCCTCCAGGCGAGCGCCCCCGCCGGCGTCACCATCATCGCGCCGCCCGAAGCCGAGTTCGACATCACCAGTGAGCATGCCGTCGCGACCACCATTGCGGCGCACACCCCCGACATCGTCATCAACGCCGCCGCCTATACCGCGGTCGACAAGGCCGAAGCCGAGCTCGAGCGCGCCGACCGTATCAACGCCGGGGCCGTCGCCATCCTCGCCCGCCACGCCCGCGCCCTCGTCCATGTCAGCACCGATTTCGTCTTCGATGGCACCGCGCACCGGCCGATCGCGCCCGACACAGCGCCCAACCCGCTCGGCGCCTATGGCATCACCAAGCTCCACGGCGAGCAGGCAGCACTCGCGCACCCGCAATCGCTCGTCGTCCGCACCGCGTGGGTCTATGCCGCCCAGGGCGCCAATTTCGTCCACACCATGCTCCGCCTGATGCGCGAGCGCGACGAGGTGCGCGTGGTGGCGGACCAGCTCGGCACCCCCACCCATGCCGCCAGCCTCGCCCGGGCCCTCTGGGCGCTCATCGCCGCCCAAGCACGCGGCCTCCACCATTTCACCGATGCCGGCACTGCCGGCTGGTATGATTTCGCCGTCGCCATCCAGGAGGAAGCGCTGGCCCTCGGCCTGCTCACCCGCACCGTGCCGGTCATCCCGATCCGCACCGAGGATTACCCCACCCCGGCACAGCGCCCCGCCTATGGCGTCCTCGACAAGACCGCGACCTGGGCCATCACCGGCATTCCGCAACACTGGCGCGCCGAACTTCGCGCCTGCCTCAAGGACATGGCATGACCCCCAAAAGCCTCCTCGTCACCGGCGGTGCCGGTTTCATCGGCGCCAATTTCGTCCATCACTGGCAGGCGCTGCACCCGGACAGCATCATCACCGTGCTCGACAGCCTCACCTATGCCGGCAACCCGCGCAGCCTCGATGGCACCAGCGCCGAGCTGATCGTCGCCGATATCCGCGATCAGGCGCAGGTCGAAACGCTGCTGCGCGATCGCAACATCGACACGCTCGTCCACTTCGCCGCCGAAAGCCATGTCGATCGCTCGATCCACGGCCCGGCCGCCTTCGTCGATACCAACATCATCGGCACCATGAACCTCCTCGCCGCCGCCCGCACCGTCTGGCTCGCCGGCTCGGGCACGCCGCACCGCTTCCACCATGTCTCCACCGACGAGGTGTACGGCACGCTCGGTCCCAGCGACCCGGCGTTCTGCGAAACCACCCCCTATGCCCCCAACAGCCCCTATGCGGCGAGCAAGGCGGGCTCGGACCATCTCGTGCGCGCCTGGCATCACACCTATGGCCTCGATGTCACCACTTCGAACTGCTCGAACAACTACGGCCCCTATCAATTCCCCGAAAAGCTCATCCCGCTCTTCCTCATCAACGCGCTCCACGGCCGCCCGCTGCCAATCTATGGTGATGGACAACAGGTGCGCGACTGGTTGCACGTCGAGGACCATTGCCGCGGCATCGCATCGGTGATCACCAATGGCGTCAGCGGCGAGACCTATTGCATCGGCGGCGGCGCCGAACTCCCCAACCTCACCGTCATCGACACGCTCTGCGCCGCGATCGACGCCAGCTTCGCCGCCGACGCCTCTCTAGCCACCCGCTTCCCCGATGCCCCGGCCGCGAGCGGCATGCCCACCGACAGCCTGAAGACCTTCGTTGCCGATCGTCCCGGCCATGATCGCCGCTACGCGATCGACTGCAGCCGCGCCCGCGCCGAACTCGGCTACGAACCGGCGCGCGATTTCACCACCGGCTTTGCCGAAACCCTCGCCTGGTATCTCGCCAATGAGCCTTGGTGGCGCGCCATCATGGATGGCAGCTACCGCCAATGGGTCGAACAGAATTACGCAAAAAGAGGCTGAGGCAACGCCCCAGCCTCTTTTGCATCAATGCGTCACATATCAGACCGGCAGGTTGGCGCGCAGCATCCATGCCGTCTTTTCATGCACCTGCATGCGCTGTGTCAGGAGATCGGCGGTCGGCTCGTCACCGGCTTCATCGGCGAGCGGGAAGATCGCGCGCGCGGTACGCACTACTGCAAGCTGGTCGTCGGCCAGGATCCGCACCATCTCTTCCGCAGGCGGCAGGCCATCGGCTTCCTTGATCGTCGAGAGCCGCGCATAGGCCGAATAGCTGCCCGGTGCCGGCTCTGCGAGCGCACGGATGCGTTCGGCAATCTCGTCAACAGCAAGTGCCAGCGCAGTATATTGCCCCTCGAACATGAGGTGCAGCGAGTTGAACTGCGGCCCGGTCACGTTCCAGTGAAAATTGTGAGTCTTCAGATAAAGCGTATAGGTGTCGGCGAGCAGCACCGACAAACCTTCGGCAATCGCCTTGCGCTGCTTGTCCGCCATGCCCAGATCGACACCGACATCGGCACTGGTCTTTTTCGAAGTCTTCGCCATGAGATTTCCTCCTTTTTCGTTGAAAACCATCTTATGCCACATGGCGATGCCGTCCAGAAGAAATCCCTTCTGAACGCCATCGCCGCAATCGATCAATCGCTTCTCATGCTCAGCGGCAGACGATGTTGCTCCGCTCGACCGCTCGACCGAGCACGGCGCCAAGGCCACCGCCCAACACCGATCCAAGCGTCTTCGAACCACCTGGTGCGATCACATTGCCCAGCACGCCGCCTCCCAGCGCCCCCACGATCAAGCCCGTGGTGCCGTCATTGCGCCGACAATAGAAGCGGTCGTCGCGCCCACGATAGATCCGATCGTTCGAACCCAGCGCAATGGGGCGATAATTGTTGCCGCCCTCGCGATAATAATTCTCGGGGTAATAGCCGCCGAACTGCGGATCGGGCCGATTCCAGTTGTAGTTCTTGCCCCGCTGCCAATCGCGGCGATCCTCACGGACCTGCTGCTTCGCCTGGCGCACATCACGCCGCTCCTCGCGCACATCACGCTGCGATCCGAAGCGCTTTGCCTGACGAAGATCGCGCTTCTCCTCGCGCACCTCCCGCTTGCCTTCGCGAATGTCGGGACGACCCTGTGCCGCTGCCGATGCCATCGGAACCGCCGTCAGCGACATCGCCGCCAATGCCACCCCTATCGTCAGTGCCTTCATGGTCCATCTCCTTGTTGATGGACCCGGTATCGCATGGCCGCGATGCGCACCGGATGAACAGCGCCGCAAGCTGCTGTTCATGCGGCAATACAGGTCACGATGGGCATCGCGGCAAGCTCAAGTCGCTGCACGCACGCTCAGCTATTCGCATGGGAAGCCCATCACGCCACCCGAAACACGGTCACACAGCCTCCAGCGCCTGTTCGAAATCGGCAACCAGATCGTCAGCATCCTCGACACCGATCGACACCCGCACCAGATTGTCGGTGATCCCCAGTTCGAGCTTGCGCGCCGGCGCCACCGACAGATGCGTCATCGCCGCCGGATGCGAAGCGAGGCTCTCGGTCCCGCCAAGGCTGACTGCCAGCTTCACCAGGCGCAGATTGTCGAGCAGTCGGAACGCTTCCGCCTCACCCCCCTTCACGATGACAGAGAAGGTCGACCCCGCTCCCGAACAATGCCGCGCAAAAATATCCGCCTGCCGCGAGCCCGGCTCCAGAAATCCCAGATAGCCGACCCGTTCGACCTTGGGGTGGGCGCGCAGGAATTCGCACACCTTCGCTGCATTCTCTCCCGCCCGGGTCATCCGCAATTCCAACGTCTCCAACGACCGCAGCAGCATCCATGCCGTATGCGGATCGGTGATCGTCCCGATCGTGTTGCGCATCATCCTGATTGGCGTCAGCACGTCTTTCGCGCCGATGCACGCACCTGTGTGCACGGCGGTGACAAACCAGGCCATTGGATCGTCGGCGGCGTGTCGATGAGGGCGGTGTAAAACCCGGCCATTGGTTAGGCTTGTCCCTTTG